>JBBQAG010000028.1:0-27063 GCA_038315875.1 Sphingomonadales bacterium
TCGAGCAACGCAGCATCGGTCGGCGCTGTAGCGACCGCAACGGTCGCCCATCCGGTGCCGGCCGCATGCCCCACCGCCGGGCTGAGCGCGACGATCGAGACCGCGCCGCGATCAATCCCGGCGTGATCGATCAGCGTTGCCAGCCGCACGGCTGCGCGCGCCGAGTGAAGGAGCACCGCGCTGCCGGTGAGCGCGGCGAGCGATGCGGACTCGACCGGTGTCGCGATGCTCGCGTAAACCGCGATCGAGCGGCGGATGATGCCGGCGACGGCGATCGTCGTCTCGCGCCCGCCAAGATGCAGCAAGCGCTGATATCCGTGGTTGCCCGCCTGCTCCAGCAGCGCCCCGGCATCGCGCGAACCAATGATCGCGGCGTCGAGCCCGACCTGAAGTGCGGCGGCGGCGGTCGCCTCGCCAACGGCGAGCAGCGGCAGCGACGCGAATGCCGTCAGCCCGGCGCCCGCCATGCGCGCGGCATTGGCACTGGTGAGCAATAGCGCATCGTGATCGGCTGGGTCGGGCGGGATCCATGGCAGGGCCACGACCTCGAACAAGGGGAGCGCGGTCGCCTGCAGGCCAAGCGCGATTGCCCGCGCGCAGGTCGCCGCATTGCCCGGTTCGGGTCGCAGCACCGCGACCCCCCGGATCATTCGACGATACTCATGTGCCGAACAGGCGCCGTACGGTTGCCGGTGCGCGATCGAGCAGATCATCGGCAAGCCCGGTGATCACGCCGTCGTCGCCAATCGCGCCGCGCGCCTCGCCGCCCACCCAGGCGCTGCCGTCTTCGGCATACAGCTCCGCTCGCAGCCACAGCGCCCCGTCTTCGATCACCGCCAGCGCCGCCATCGGCGAATGGCAATCGCCATTGAGCGCGGCGAGCAGCCGACGCTCGGCGAGCACGCAGTCCATCGTCGGCGTATCGGCAATCGCGCGGACCAGCGCCGTGGTCGCGGCGTCGCCAGCGCGTGTCTCGATACCGACCGCGCCCTGCGCCGGCGCTGGCAGCATGACGTCAATCTCGATTCCGGCGCCAACGCCGCGACGGCCAAGCCGATCGAGCCCGGCGGCGGCAAGCAGCGTCGCATCGATTTCGCCCGCTGCGACCTTGGCGAGCCGCGTGTCGACATTGCCACGCAGCAGCACGATCTGCAGATCGGGGCGGGTGCGGCGCAACTGCGCGGATCGGCGCGGCGAACTCGTGCCGATCACCGCGCCCTGCTTCAACGCATCCAGGCTCGCCGGGCCAATCAGCCGATCCCGGACATCGGCGCGGGGCAGCATCGCGCTGATCACGATCGCCTCGGGCCGGATCGTTTCGACATCCTTCATCGAATGAACCGCCAGATCGATCTCACCGCTCAGCATCGCCCGGTCGAGTTCCTTGGTCCACAAGGCCTTGCCGCCAATCTCGGCAAGCGCGCGGTCCTGCACCTGATCGCCCGTCGTCTTGATCACGACGATCTCGATATCGGTTTCGGTAAGGCCGTGCGCGGCGACGAGCGCACTGCGCACCATATTGGCCTGGGTGAGGGCAAGCGGCGAGCCGCGCGTGCCTAACCTGAGTTTGGGACGAAGCTGGGTCATCGAGTTGGTGCTAGCGCTGGTTGCCGCTAGAGGGAAGCCATGGCGCTGATCCTGGGACTTGAATCGAGCTGCGACGAAACCGCGGCTGCATTGGTGACGAGCGACCGCGTGATCCTGGCGCACCGACTGGCGGGGCAGGAGGCGGCGCACCGGCCCTATGGCGGGGTCGTCCCCGAAATTGCGGCGCGCGCGCATGTCGAGATATTGGCGCCGCTGGTCGAGGCAGCGCTCGCCGATGCAGGGGTGACGCTTGCCGATGTCGATGCGGTGGCGGCAACGGCGGGGCCGGGGCTGATTGGCGGGGTGATGGTCGGGCTGGTGACGGGCAAGGCGCTGGCGCATGCGGCGGGCAAGCCGCTGATTGGCGTCAATCATCTGGAGGGGCATGCGCTGTCGGCGCGGCTTTCGGACGCGAGCCTGGAATTTCCCTATCTGTTGCTGCTCGTCTCGGGCGGGCATTGCCAGTTGCTGCTGGTCGAAGGCGTTGGCTGCTATCGGCGGCTGGCAACGACGATCGATGATGCAGCGGGCGAGGCGTTCGACAAGACTGCCAAGATACTGGGTCTCGGGTTTCCGGGTGGTCCTGCGGTTGAGCGTGCCGCCGCCCTGGGTGACGCCATGGCGGTGCCCTTGCCTCGCCCCCTGCTTGGCAGTGCCGAGCCGCATTTCTCCTTTGCCGGCCTGAAAAGCGCAGTGCTGCGCGCGCACGATACCGGCAACTACCACGCGGAAGATATCGCCGCATCGTTCCAGCAGGCGGTGGTCGATTGCCTTGTCGACCGCACAGAGCGTCAGCTCGCTGTCCTGACGGGGGTTCGGGCACTTGTGGTAGCGGGCGGGGTTGCGGCCAACCAGGCGGTCCGCGCAGGGCTATTGGCGACGGCATCGCGGTACAAGCTTCGCCTGGTCGCGCCACCGCTGTGGTTGTGTACCGATAATGCGGCGATGATCGCCTGGGCGGGGGCGGAGCGCTTTGCAGCGGGCCTCACCGATCCGCTCGACATGCCCGCGCGCCCGCGCTGGCCGCTCGATCCGGCAGCGGAGACGGTGCGCGGCGCCGGGGTGAAGGCATGAGGATCGGCCAATGCGCCTAGGGGTGATCGGCGGCGGCGCCTGGGGAACCGCGCTGGCGCAGGTCGTCGCGCGCGATGCACCGGTGCTGCTGTGGGCGCGCGAGCCCGAAGTGGTGGCGGCGATCAACGATACCCAGGAAAACGCGCTATTCCTGCCCGGCGTCCCGCTGAGCCCGCTGGTGCGCGCAACGGGGGAGCTTGGCGCGCTCGCCGATTGCGATGCGTTGCTGGTGGTGGTGCCGGCGCAGCACGTGCGCGCGGTGCTCGCCGAGATGACTGTCGGCGCCACCCCGCTGGTGCTGTGCGCTAAGGGGATCGAGGCAGGCACGCGGTTGCTGATGAGCGAGGTCGCGGCTGAGCTGCACCCGCGCGCGCCGATCGCGGTGCTGTCGGGGCCTACCTTTGCGCATGAGGTCGCGGCGGGGCTGCCGACGGCGGTGACGCTCGCGTGCGCGAATGCGGAGATTGGCGCGGCGCTGGTCGATCGGTTGGCGGGGCCGGCGCTGCGGCCTTATTCGAGCAGCGACGTTATCGGCGCGGAGATTGGCGGCGCGGTGAAGAATGTCCTAGCGATCGCGTGCGGCGTCGTGGAAGGCGCGGGGCTTGGCCAGAATGCGCGCGCTGCGTTGATCGCACGAGGCTTTGCCGAGATGACGCGCTTCGGCCTCGCGCGCGGCGCTCAGGCCGAAACGCTGACCGGGCTTTCGGGGCTTGGCGATCTGGTGCTTACCTGCTCATCGACCAGCTCGCGCAATTTCGCGCTCGGCGTCGGGCTTGGCCTAGGCCGCAGCGCCGCCGAGATGCTCGCCGATCGGCGTTCGGTGGCAGAAGGCGCCTTTACCGCGCCGGTGCTACGCGATGCAGCGGCGGCGGCGGGGGTCGAGATGCCCGTGGCAGCGGCAGTGTGTGCGCTGCTCGGGGGCGCGCCCGTGCGCGAGATCGTGGAGGCGCTGCTCACACGGCCACTCACGCGCGAGGACCGGTGATGCGCTATGCCGCGCTGTTGAAGGGCGTCAATGTCGGCGGCAATCGCAAGCTGCCCATGGCCGATTTGCGGGCGCTTGTCGCAGGCGCCGGGTTTGGGGAGGTCGAAACATTGCTTGCATCGGGCAATGTCGTGTTTTCGGCTGACGAGGGCGATACGGCCAAGCTCGAAAAGGCGCTTGAGGCAGTGCTGGCCCAAGCGGGACTGACCACCGACGTGCTGGTCCGCACCTTGGCCGATCTGGCAACGGTTATCGACGCGAATCCTTTTACCGATGCGGCGCGCGAGCGGCCCAGCCATTTGCTGGTTCATTTTCACAGGGGCCGTGTGCCCGATGGGCTGATCGAGCAGCTGCCTGAGGTATATGCCGGGCCCGAGCAGCTGCAGGCGGTGGGCCGCGAGCTGTTCGTCGATTATCCCGACGACATCGGCCATTCAAAACTCCCCCAGGCAATGGCGAAGCTCAAATTCCCCAAGCTGGCGACAGCGCGCAACTGGAACACCGTGGTGAAGCTGGTGGGGTTGTTGGGGTGATATGTTCTTCTCTCTCGACGGAGAGAGGTTGCTCCGCTTGCGACCCAGTTTAAGTATGCCCAGCGTTCAAAAACGCGCGCCGTGTGCCGTGTTGTGAAATGAAAACGACGCTGTAGGCTACAGTCGTGGGCGCTGGTAAAAATCTGGCAAAACGTGAAGCTCTTTGGACGCGATACTGGCTCATTAAAGACGAGCATGGATGTGGTCTGTATGAGCCTATATTGTGGCATCTGGCTTTAAGCGGCGACTTTTCGGCAATTGTCACTCTGGGCGATACGTTTGGCGCCAAGGGAAAAATTTCTGATCGATTCAGTAGGGCTGGTCTTTATTATCGAGCACACAAAGGCGGTTATGAATATGCCGCCCAGCATCTCGCGATGGATGCCTTCAATGGAGGTAATCTCGCTTCCTACCGTTACTGGCTGAGGCGTGCGGTTAGGTTTGATCCCGACCACTTGAAGCAACTGAGGCGGTTTGAAACTCGCCTCCCCCATCAAACTGCGCGGGAAATGGGCAGAGGTCGGCCATATCGGCGGTATGATTAACGGACCTGCCCATTGTTTCCTTCAACGGCGACTTATCGCGCTTTCATCCCGAAAGCTGCCCAACCGCCGTCAACGACTATTCGTCCCCCTCAAAAATCGATGGCGATGCCCTTCAGCTCCCAGTCGCCGTAGCGCACGGGGTTCAGGCCAAGCGGGTCTTCGCCCTCCGCGACAGGCGTCAAAGGCTCGGGCGCTGGCACCGGCGGGCTCTTGGAAAGATGGGCGGGTGGCTTCACATGCGGCGGGCGCTGGCCCATGGCGGTTCTCCGATCGCTGACCCCGGAGAAATCGGGTCTCCCAGGAGCCGTTGCAAGTGCGCCCACCCCAATCCGCCACCCCCAATGAGGCCGATGCCCCGGGCGTGCCCGTGCGCCGTGCAGCTTTGCGCGTGCTCGATGCGGTCACGCGGCGGGGGACGCCGCTTGAACAGGCGCTTGGGCCGGCGTCGCGCGATATCGCCCGGCCCGATGATCGCGCGCTGGTCCATGCGATCGCCGCGGAAACATTGCGGCGGATGGGCGATCTCGATCTGCTGATCGATTCGACGACGCTGCGGCCACTGCCCGATGATGCCAAGGCGCGGATGGCGCTGCGGATCGCGCTCGTCCAGGCGCTGGCGCTCGGCACGCCGCCGCATGCCGCGATCTCGACGGTGCTGCCGCTCGTCGATGGCGGCCCGCGCAAGCTCGTCCACGGCGTGTTCGGCACGCTGATGCGCGAGGAAGCGACGCTGCCTGAATTTCCGTCGCTGCCCGCACCCGTTGGCCTGCGCTGGCAGGCGGCATGGGGTGACGAGATGGTCTTGGCGGCGGAGCGCGCGCTGGCGGTGCCGCCGGCACTCGATATCACCCTCGCCGATCCAGCGGAAACCGGCGCGCTTGCCGAGAAATTGGGCGGCACCAGCCTGATGCCCGGTCACCTCCGCCTGCCGGAACACGCGGCAATCCCCGATATGGAGGGCTTTGGCGAGGGTAGCTGGTGGGTGCAGGATCTCGCCGCGTCGCTGCCGGCGCGGCTGATCGGCCCCCAAAATGGCGCGGGAAACAGCGCGGGGAACGGCACTGCGATCGATGTTTGTGCGGCGCCCGGCGGCAAGACGCTCCAACTCGCCGCTGCCGGCTGGAAGGTGACCGCGATCGACAATAGCGAAAGTCGTCTCGCGCGACTTCGCGACAATCTCGAACGCACGCATTTGCAAGCCAACATCGTGACCGCGGACGCGCTGAAATGGCAGCCCAAGGCACCAGCGGATGCGGTGCTGCTCGATGCGCCGTGCACCGCGACGGGGATTTTCCGCCGGCATCCCGATGTCCTCCACCGGGTGCGGCCATCGCAGATCGCCGAGATGGCGGTAATCCAGGCGCAGCTGCTCGCGCGCGCCGCCGATTGGGTGCGGCCCGGCGGGGTGCTCGTCTACGCGACCTGCTCGCTCGAGCCCCAGGAGGGCGAGGCGCAGATTGCCGCGCTGCTTGCTGCGCGGACAGACTATGTGCTCGATCCTGTGCAGCTCGATGAATTGCCGCCGGGGATGATCCCGGCGCCCGAGGGGTGGTTGCGGACGCTGCCCGGCACGCTGGCCGATCAGGGCGGGTGCGACGGTTTCTTCATCGCGCGGCTGAAGCGCACCGCCTGAACCGAACGGACTGAACCGAACAGGCCGAACCGAACCGCATGAACTGACGCCAAGCCTTCGCGCGCTTGCGAGCCGCCGCGCGCATGCTACATGCCCCCCATGCAGCAATCGCTCCGTATCGCGCCGTCGATCCTCTCCGCCGATTTCGCCCGCCTGGGCGAGGAAATACGCGCGATCGATGCAGCCGGGGCAGACTGGATCCACGTCGATGTGATGGACGGCCATTTCGTGCCTAACATCACGATCGGCCCCGCCGTCATCAAGGCGCTGCGGCCCCACACGGCCAAGCCGTTCGACGTGCATCTGATGATTTCGCCAGTCGATGCCTATCTGGAGGCGTTTGCCGAGGCGGGCGCCGATACCATCACCGTCCATCCCGAAGCCGGCCCGCATCTTCACCGCACGATCCAGCGGATCAAGGCGCTGGGCAAGCGCGCCGGCGTGGTGCTCAATCCAGCGACGCCCGCCAAGATGCTCGATTATGTGATCGACGAGGTCGATCTGGTGCTGGTGATGAGCGTCAACCCCGGCTTTGGCGGGCAGAGCTTCATCACGTCGCAGCTGCGCAAGATTGCGGCGATCCGCAAGATGATCGATGCAACCGGCAGGCCGATCGATCTCGAGGTCGATGGCGGGGTCGATCCGGCGATCGCGCGCGCCTGTATCGAGGCGGGCGCCGATGCGCTGGTGGCGGGAACGGCGGCGTTTCGCGGGGGGGCGGATCATTATGCCGCCAACATCGCGGCGCTGCGCGGCGCGTGATCGATTTGGAAGACGGCGATTCCGCCGACGATTCCAGCCTTGAAGGCAGGCCGAGCGACGAAGGCCGGCGGCTCATCCGGATCGGCGGTGACAAGGGCCTGTCGCTTGCCGAGCGCGTTTCCGATCGGCTCAACCGGCTCAGCTGGCGCACGCCGATCCACGGGCTGCGGCTGAAGGGGCGCTACCCGCTAAAGCTGATCGCCGTGCCCGACGATCCGTTTCTCGGTGATGTCAGATCCGGCAATGCGTTGCTTGCGGGCGACATGATGTTCCGCGGTGAATCGGTACCGATCAACGCGCTCGGGCTCGCTAAGCCTGAGTTTTCGCGCGGCTTTGCCGATTATCTCCACAGCTTTGCCTGGCTGCGCGATCTGTCGACGGTCGCGCCGCGCGCGCAAGCGGCGCCGATTGCAGAGGCGATCATGCGCGCCTGGCTGGCAGCGCACGCCGAAACCGTCGCCGAACCCGCCTGGCGGGCCGATCTATGGGGCCGGCGGATCATGCTGTGGACAGCGCATGCCCCGCTGATCCTGTCGAGCGCCGATCTGGTTTACCGATCGCTGGTGCTCAACACATTGGCGCGGGGCGCGCGCCACCTCGATCGCAATGTCGACAAGATGGCACCCGGCGCGCCGCGCGTCGCCGCCTGGTGCGGGGTCGTGACGGCGGGGCTGATGATCCCGGCAGGCGAGAGCCGCCAGCGGGCGGGTGAGGCCGGTCTCGCGCGGGCGATCGGCGCATCGGTTTTTCCAGATGGCGGCAGCGTGCAGCGTGCGCCGGCGGCCCAGCTCGATATCATCATGCTGTTGACGAGCCTTGCCCAGGTCTATGCCGCCCGCCGGATCGATCCGCCCGCGCTGATCGACGAGACGCTGGCGGCGATGGTGCCGACATTGCTCGGCGTGTGCCACGGCGATCGCGGGCTTTCGAGCTGGCAGGGCGGTGGGCCCGTGCCCGGCGCGGTGATCGATCAAGTGATCGGTGCAACCGGCGTACGCGCGCGGCCGCTGCGCCAGGCGCGCGAATGGGGGTATCAACGGCTCGCGGGCGGCCACACGGTGCTGATCATCGATGCAGCCCCGCCGCCCGTTGCGCGGCTGGTTGAAGGCGGCTGTGGTTCGACGCTGGCGATCGAGCTTTCGGATGGGCCACACCGGCTGATCGTCAATTGCGGCGGCGCGCGCTATGCGCTGGCACAAGTGGCGCCCGCGCTCGCCGAGGGGTTGCGCACGACGGCGGCACATTCGACGCTGGTGGTGAAGGACAGCAATTCCACGGCCATCCACAGCGACGGTACGCTGGGGCGCGGCGTCTCGGAGGTTCAGCTCAGCCGGCAGGAAAGCGAGGATTCGAGCCGGCTGGAGGCAAGCCATGATGGCTATGCGCAGCGCTTTGGTTTTATTCACCGTCGCCAGCTGGTGATGGGAAGCGACGGGCGCGATCTTCGCGGCGAGGATATGCTGTTGCCCGTCGGCAAGAAACGCAAGTTGGCCGCGATGCCGTTTGCGGTCCGCTTTCATCTTGGCGCCAAGGTAGAGGTTTCGCCGACAGCAGATGGCCAGGCCGCCTTGCTCCGGCTGCCGGGCGGCACGATCTGGCAGTTCCGCTGCCGTGGCGGCACGCTGGCGATCGAGGACAGCCTGTGGGTGGATGGCGATGGGCGCCCGCAACCAACGCATCAGCTCGTCATCGCAGGGGAGGCGCCTGCGGGCGGCGCGCATGTCAGCTGGGCCTTGAAGCGCGCGACCTGAGCGGGCAGGGAACCTGGCTGGAGACCGCATCATGACGACCGTGAAGATTACCCGCGCGCTGTTATCGGTCTCGGACAAGACCGGCTTGGTCGATCTGGCGCGCGCGCTGGCAGAGCGCGGCGTCGAGCTCGTCTCGACGGGCGGCACCGCAAAGGTGCTGCGCGACGCGGGGCTGGCAGTCCGCGATATCAGCGACCTGACGGGCTTTCCCGAGATGATGGACGGGCGCGTCAAGACGCTTCATCCCAAGGTCCATGGCGGTCTGCTCGCGGTGCGCGACGATGCCGGGCATATCGCGTCGATGGCCGATCATGATATCGCGCCGATCGATCTCGTCGTCGTCAATCTCTATCCGTTTGCGCAAACCGTGGCCAAGGGGGCGGACCGGCCGGAGATCATCGAGAATATCGATATCGGCGGCCCATCGATGGTGCGATCGGCAGCGAAAAACCATGCCTCGGTGGCAATCGCCACCGATCCTGCCGATTATGCGATCGTCGCGCGGGGCGAAACGACGCTTGAGGAGCGCAAGCTGCTCGCTGCCAAGGCTTTCGCCGCGACCGCGACCTATGACGCCATGATTGCGAGCTGGTTTGCCGTCGCTGATCAGCAGCAGTTGTTTCCAGCGACATTGCCGTTCATCCTGGAGGCGCCAGTGCCGCTGCGCTACGGCGAAAACCCGCATCAGCAGGCGGCCTTTTATCGCCACGCGGGCCCCGGCGGCAGTGGCATCGGCCAGGCGCGGCAGCTGCAGGGCAAGGAGCTGAGCTACAACAATTATAACGACGCCGATGCGGCGCTCGATCTGATCAGCGAATTCCGCGATGCGCCGCCGACGGTCGTCATCGTCAAGCATGCCAATCCGTGCGGTGTCGCGACAGCCGATACCCTCAGCGCTGCCTATGAGGCGGCCTTTGCCTGCGACAGCGTGTCGGCATTTGGCGGGATCATCGCCGTCAACCGCCCGCTCGACGCAGCGACCGCGAACGCAATTACCAGCATCTTCACCGAAGTCGTCGTCGCGCCTGGTGCCGATGACGCGGCGATCGCGGTTTTTGCGGCCAAGAAGAATTTGCGGCTGCTGCCCACCGGCGCGCTCCCCGATCCGGCCCGCGGTGGGCTGAACGCCAAGGCAATCAACGGAGGCTGGTTGGTGCAGACGCGCGACAACGGCATGCTTGCCGACGATGATCTGAAAGTGGTGACTAGGCGTGCGCCGACTCCCCGGGAGCTTGCCGATTGCCGCTTTGCATGGATCGTTGCCAAGCACGTCAAATCGAACGCGATCGTCTATGCCAAGGACGGCGCGACCGCTGGGATTGGCGCTGGACAGATGAACCGGCTCGAATCCGCCAGGATCGCGGCGTGGAAGGCGCGCGACGCCGCTGACAAGGCGGGCTGGGCGCAACCGCGCACGATTGGCTCGGCAGTCGCGTCGGATGCGTTCTTTCCCTTTGCCGATGGCTTGCTCGCCGCCGTCGAGGCAGGGGCGACCGCCGTCATCCAGCCTGGCGGATCGATTCGCGATGCAGAAGTGATCGCGGCCGCCGATGACGCGGGGCTGGCGATGATCTTCACCGGCATGCGCCATTTCCGCCACTGAGGCGGCTCAGCCGGTTTTGGGCATCCGCTGAAAAAGGGCGCGGTCTTCAGGCCCGAACGCGAATCGCCACAGCACCAGTGCATAGCTGATCGCGATTGCCGGCAGGCCGAAAACGAGTTCGGCCCATTCGAAACGGTGCGGCAGCGAGGTGAACGCCGTGCCCACGCCGATTGCCACCAATGCTGCCCAAATGAGCGGCCAGCGCCACCCCGAAACCGGCGCCCGCAAGATGCTGGACAGCAGCCGCATTTTTGCAATTGATGTTATCCCCAACGACAGCATCAGCGCGATTGCAGGCCCTGCCGCCTGATAATTGGGTGGCCAGCCAAGCTGGCGCATGACGAAGATGAGCACGAGGCTGAGGATGATTTGGAACGCCAGCATGACAGCCGAGATCAACAGGTTGCGATGCCGCGCCACATAGACCAGCGCGCTTTCCGAAACCGCCGCCATCGACGCAAGCACTTCGGCGGTGAGCAGAAAGGCGAGTGCGGCGGTGCCGGCGACGAATTGCGGGCCGATCGTGCCCATCACCGCCTCGCCGGGGATCGACCCCATCAGCGCGAGCCCGCCCTGCGCGGCCATGATCCAGAACCCCACCTGTCGCACCTGGCTTGCCACAGCCTTCAGGTCCTCGCGGGCAAGGCTGGTGGCGATCACTGGGCCCAGGATTGGATCGAAGCTGGTCTTGAGCCGTCCGGGCAGCGAGGCGATCTGCTGCGCCATGTAATAGATGCCGACGATCGACGGCGCGAACAGCTGCCCCAAGATGAAGCGATCGACATTCCGCGTCGCCCAATCGATCGCATCGGCGCCAGCGAGCGGGATGTTGCGCCCGGCAAGCGCCCAGATTGTGCCGAGCCGGGGTTTCCAGCCGATCGGAAGCCCATAGCTGCGCACGAACGGAATGATCGATGCAACCAATGCCGCTGCCATCGAC
The DNA here is from genome assembly GCA_038315875.1 of Sphingomonadales bacterium. GTDB lineage: Bacteria > Pseudomonadota > Alphaproteobacteria > Sphingomonadales > Sphingomonadaceae > Sphingomonas. The sequence continues at coordinate 11,414 of JBBQAG010000028.1, forward strand.
AGCATATAGGCGATTTCTAGCCCGTCATCGGGTGTTACGAACCACAATAAAGGGGCGGCGATCGAGATTGTCCAAGGTTCCACGACGGCGCGCGCCTTCACCGTGGCGGCGACGTCATGACGATAAGCGAGCGCTGCAAGGCTGAGATCGGACCATGCGACCGCGACGACGATGACGGGCAGGAACCGGGCGATCCCCCCAGGCGGGCCATCGGGATACATGATGTTCGGAAAGGCGAACAACAGGCTGCTGGCGGCAACCGAAGCGAACAGCGCGACCGCGAGCGAATCCCAGGCGATATGCGCATGCGGCCTATCGGTATCGGCAAAAGCCTGAGCCAGCCCGCGCTTCATGCCAAGCGTGGCGAGCAGTGCTGCAAGCTCGATCGTCACGACGGCGAGCGCGAACCGCCCCACCGTCGCTGCGCCGTAAAGCCTGCCAGCGACGAACAGGAACGGCACCCGCGCGGCCAGCCGCAGCGCAAAGCCGAGGATGTTGGTGCGTCCGCCCTTGGCCAGCGCAGCAATGTCGTCGGGCGCGCGCACCGCATCGGTCAATGCGCGGCTCCCCAGCTCTTGCCGGTACCGATCTCGACCCCCAATGGCACCGACAGAGCGACAGCGGGCGCTGCGGCGGTGGCCATCACCCGTTCGATGACGGGCGCGGCGGCGGCAACATCGCCTTCGGGGAGTTCGAACACGAGCTCGTCATGCACCTGGAGCAGCATGCGGACGTTGGGCAGCCCGGCCTCGACAAGTGCCGGCCCTATCCGCGCCATCGCGCGCTTGATGATATCGGCGCTGGTGCCCTGGATCGGCGCGTTGATCGCGGCGCGCTCGGCGCCCTGGCGCTCATGCTGCACCGCGGACTTGATCCGCGGAAACCAGCATTTGCGTCCGAACAGCGTCTCGGTATAGCCGCGCTCGCGCACCTGCTCGATCGTCTCGGCGATGTAGCGGTTGATGCCCGGGAAGCGCTCGAAATAGCGGTCGATCATCGCCTGCGCCTCATCGGGCGTTACATCGAGCCGACTGGCCAGGCCCCAGCGGCTGATGCCATACAGGATCGCGAAATTGATCGTCTTGGCGCGGCCGCGGGTATCGCGGTTGACCTCGCCGAACAGCTCCTGCGCGGTCAGCGAATGGATGTCGGCGCCGTCGGCAAAGGCCTGTTTGAGCGCAGGCACATCGGCCATGTGCGCGGCAAGCCGAAGCTCGATCTGGCTGTAATCGGCGGCCAGCAATATGTTGCCGGGCTCGGCCACGAAAGCATCGCGGATTTGGCGACCAATCTCGGTACGGATCGGGATGTTTTGCAGATTGGGATCGGTCGATGACAGCCGCCCGGTCTGCGCACCGGTGAGGCTGTAGCTGGTGTGGACGCGGCCCGTTTCCGGGTTGATCTGCGCCTGGAGCGCATCGGTATAGGTCGATTTGAGTTTCGATAGTTGTCGCCAGTCGAGCACGCGCGCGGCGATGATCCGACCCGGCGAATCCTTGTCGGCGGCGATCTTTTCCAGTTCGGTCACGTCGGTTGAATAAACCCCCGATTTGCCTTTGCGCCCGCCCTTGATGCCCATCCGCTCGAACAGCACATCGCCCAGCTGCTTGGGGCTGCCGATCGTGAAGGGGCCACCGGCAAGCGCATGAATTTCCGTCTCCAGCGTTGCCATCTGGCCCGCAAACTCGGCCGACAATTGCGCCAGTCGTTCGCGGTCGACGCGGATGCCGTGGCGCTCCATTTGCGCGATAACGGGCGCGAGCGGGCGATCGACCATTTCATAGATGCGCGACGCCCGTTCCGCCGGCAGTCGCGGCTTGAAACGGCGCCACAGCCGCAGCGTCACATCGGCATCCTCGGCGGCATAGCGGGTTGCTGTCTTCAAATCGATTTCGGCAAAGCCGCGTTGGTTCTTGCCAGTGCCCACCACCTCCTTGAAGGCGATGCAGCTGTGCGCAAGATGCGTTGCGGCAAGCTCGTCCATGCCGTGGCCGTGCAGTCCGGCGTCGAGATCGAAGCTCATCAGGATCGTGTCGTCGAACGGCGCGACGTTGCATGCTCCAAGACCGGCTTTGTGATAGGCACGATCCAGGATGATCATGTCGTATTTCAGATTGTGGCCGATCTTCAGGACGCCTGGATCCTCGAACAATGGCTTCAGTCTTGCCAGCGCGACAGCGCGATCGAGCTGCACCGGCTTTTCTGCAAACATATCGGTGTCGCCATGCGCGATCGGGATATAGCAGGCCAGATTGGGGTGGAGCGCCATGCTGATGCCGACCAGATCGGCCTGCGTCGCATCCAGCCCCGTCGTCTCGGTATCGATGGCAACCCAGCCCTGGTGACGCGCGACCGTAATCCAGCGATCGAGCGCGGCCTCATCGACCACGGTCTCGTAATCATCGTGATTGCAGGGCGGGTCTTGCTCCTGCGGCACGCTTTTGGGCGCAGCGACGGGCGCATCGGCGACGGCGGATAATTTCGCGATCAGCGATTTGAAGCCGTGATGCTCGAGAAAGGCTCTTAGCGGCGCATCCGGTATCCCCTGGAGTTCAAGCGCGTCGAGCGGATCGGGCAATCCAGCATCGTCCTTCAGCGTCACCAGCACCCGGCTCAGCCGCGCCATCTCGGCCTGCTCGATCAGATTATCACGCATCTTGCCGGGTTTCATTGCAGGCGCTGCCGCCAGCACACCCTCCAGATCGCCATGTTCGAGGATCAGCTTGGCGGCGGTCTTGGGTCCGATGCCCGAAACGCCTGGGATATTGTCGGCGCTGTCGCCCATCAGCGCCAGCACATCACCGAGCCGATCGGGCCCCACGCCGAATTTCTCGACGACGTAATCCGCCCCGAGCCGGCGATTATTCATCGTATCGTACATGTCGAGCCCGGGCTCGATCAGCTGCATCAGATCCTTGTCGGAAGAGACGATCGTCACCGCCCAGCCCTGCGCGAGCGCTGCCTTGGCATAGCTGGCGATGATGTCATCGGCCTCGAGCCCGGCTTCCTCGATACACGGCAGCGAGAAGGCACGCGTCGCATCGCGGATCATCGGGAATTGGGGGACGAGGTCCTCGGGCGCGGGCGGGCGATGTGCCTTGTATTGATCATAAAGATCGTTGCGGAAAGTATGGCTGCCCTTGTCGAGGATGACCGCCATATGCGTCGGGCCATCGGCCTTGTGGAGCTCATCGGCAAGCTTCCACAGCATCGTCGTATAGCCATAGACCGCGCCCACGGGCTCGCCATGCTTGTTGGTCAGCGGCGGCAGGCGGTGATAGGCGCGAAAGATATAGCCCGAACCGTCGACAAGATAGAGATGCGGCATTGGCGGGGGATAGCCGAAGCGTATCGCGGTGACAAAGGGCTAGTATCGTGGATGGGCGCCGCATGATGCCGATGCCCTGACACTATCCCGGCAAGCGCTACGATCGGTGAAAGGCCACCACCGCTGCGACGACAGATTGCATCAGCGCCTGGCGCACCGCAATCGGCTGCGGCGTATCGCCGATCATCACCGCCAGTGTGTAGCTGCGGCCATCGGGCGCGATCAGGATGCCGACATCATTGTAGCCCGCCGTCCGCCCGGCAAGATCCTGGCCGGTGCCGGTCTTGTGTCCAAAGGCCCAGTCATCGGGCACCGCGCCGCGCAGCCGCTGCTTGCCGGTCTTCGACGATTCCATCGTCGCGATCAGATAGCGCGTCGAATCGGGCGAGAGCAGCTGACCCTGTTTCAGTTTTGCAAGTGCGCCGGCGATCGCATTGGGCGCAGCGCCATCTGGCGGATCGGTGATGTAACTCGTGAATGCCTCGATCCGCGCCGACACGGGAAGCCGGGCACGGGCGCGCGTAAAGGCGCTGCCAAAAGCATATTCGGGGCGCCAGTCGAGCCCGGCGGTCTTGCTCTGCAGCAGTCGCTCGCCCGGGCCAAAGCGGATATCGCCGAGCGCCTTGCGCCGGATGAAGTTGCGGACCGCCTCTGGCCCGCCGACAAAGCGCAGCAGCCGATCATTGGCGGTGTTGTCGCTCATCGTCAGCGCGCGCTGCATCAATTCGCCCACCGTCGTCTTATAGCCATCGCCCTTGACCATCGCAGCGATCGGCTGATGAAACAGCGTCAGGTCTTCGCGCGTCACCGTCACTGGATCATCAAGCGTCAGCCGGCCCGAATCGCGATAATCGAGCAGCGTCATCGCCACCCACAGCTTGCTCACGCTTTGCTGCGGCAGCCGCTGATCGCCATTGGCCGAAACCGTCCACCCTTTGTCGATGCTGCGAACCGAAATGCCGACGGTGCCGTTGAAATCGCGGTGAAGCGCGTTGACCACCGATACGAGCCCGGCAGGCGCGGTCGCCGGTCGCGGCGTCGGTGGTGGCACAGCCATCGTGACTCGGTAGCCGGCGGGGGGTGCAGGCGGTGCCATGACGCTGCGTACGGCCGTTGCCGACTGAGTCGATTGGCATCCGGCAAGCGCGATCATTGCGATCGCGGTGCAAGCCAGGGTACGGTGTTCGCTTTGCGGAAAGTTCACACGAATCAAGATCTTGCCCCCGGGGTGCCGCATTACAGCATGCCGCCGATCGATCTACAGAGTATAGACACCATTGGGCAATTGCGACGAACGGCGGCTACAGCACGATCAACCGAGCAAATGCTTCCGTTACGGTACCAGAACAGTGTCTTCGGCACGTGGCAACAGGTCGGGATAGTCGAGCGTGTAATGGAGCCCCCGGCTTTCGTGCCGTGCAAGCGCGCTGCGCACGATCAATTCCGCCGTTTGGAGCAGGTTGCGAAGCTCGATCAGATCGGGCGTCACCCGGAAATGGCCGTAATAATCGCCGACCTCGTCGGTCAGCATCCGGATGCGGTGCTGCGCGCGCTCAAGCCGCTTGGTCGTGCGGACGATGCCGACATAATTCCACATGAAGCGGCGAATCTCGGTCCAGTTCTGCTTGATGACGACTTCCTCGTCGGAATCCTCGACGCGGCTTTCATCCCAGGGCCGGATGGGGGGCGGTTCGGGCAGATCGTCCCAATGATCGGCGATGTGCTTGGCGCATGCTTCCCCGAACACGAAACATTCCAGCAGCGAGTTGGACGCGAGCCGGTTGGCGCCGTGCAGCCCGCTTTCGGTGCATTCACCCGCCGCATAAAGGCCGGGCAGGTCGGTGCGCCCGTCAAGATCGACGACGATGCCGCCACAGGTATAATGCTGGGCCGGTACGACGGGGATCGGATCGGTCGTCATATCGATGCCAAGCCCGAGCAATTTCGCGTGGATCGTCGGGAAATGCTCCTTCACGAAATCGGCGCCCTTGTGGCTGATATCGAGATGGACGTAATCGAGGCCGAGCCGCTTGATCTCATGATCGATCGCGCGCGCGACCACATCGCGCGGCGCAAGTTCTGCCCGCTCGTCGAAATCGGGCATGAAGCGGTACCCGCTTTCAGGGAGCAGCAAATGCCCGCCTTCGCCGCGCACCGCTTCAGTGATCAGGAAATTCTTGACGTCGAGATTGTAAAGGCAGGTCGGGTGGAACTGCATCATCTCCATGTTCGACACGCGGCAGCCCGCGCGCCACGCCATCGCGATGCCGTCGCCCGTCGCCCCCCTGGGCGCGGTGGAAAACAGATAGGTCCGCCCCGCGCCGCCGGTCGCCAATATCGTCGCGCGGGCGGTATATAGCTCGACCCGGCCGGTCGCGCGGTTGACCGCATAGACACCCCAGACATGCCCCGATCCCGAATAGCGTTCCTCATGCTTGCCAGTCGCCAGATCGATCGCGACCATATCGGGCACCAGCGTGATGTTGGGATGGATTTCGGCGGCGTGCTGCAGCGCCTCCTGCACTGCCCAGCCCGTTGCATCGTCGACATGAACGATCCGGCGGTGGCTGTGCCCGCCCTCACGCGTGAGGTGCGGGGCGCGGTTGTCCTCGGGACCTTCCATGTTGAAGGGCACGCCGAGCTCGGTCAGCCGCGCAATCGCAGCGGGCGCGCCCTCAACGACGAATTCCACGGTCGCGCGGTCATTGAGGCCGGCGCCGGCGATCATCGTATCCTCGATATGGCTCTCGAAGGTGTCGCCAGGCTCAAGCACGGCGGCGATCCCGCCCTGCGCCCAGGCGGTCGACCCCTCGTTCAAGCCACCCTTGGCAAGCACGGTGACGCGGAACTGATCGGCGAGGTTGAGCGCGGCGGTGAGGCCGGCCGCGCCCGAGCCAATGATGAGGATATCGGTGGTGTGGGTTTCAGCCATGCGGGTCGATCACAGTAGGTAAGGGCACCGCCCGCTCTGCGCGCTTGTCACGAAGCCGATACTTGCTTTGATATTCGCGCCTTTGTCGCTTAACTTGATACAAGACGATGCCGGAACTCGTGCCCAGATTCAGGCTTTCAATCATCCCGAACATCGGCACGCTCACGCAGATTTCGCTGCGTTCGACCGCAACATCGCTAATCCCTACCGCTTCGCTGCCGAACCAGACGGCCAGCTTGGTAAAGGCCGCAAAGTCGCCTTCGTGCAGATAGACATTCGCCTTGCCCTTCACGTGAGGCGAAGTCACAATCGATCGAAAGCCGTTCTTTTCGAGATGATCAAAGCATTGTTCGGTGCTGTCGAAGCGCTTCACGAACGTCCATTTGACCGCCGAAACGGACGTTTTTGAAACCTTTTTGTCTTCCCGCAAATCCTGCCAGTCGTCGGCAAGCGCTCTGCGAGGATCAACCACATATACCTTCTCGACGCCGAGGGCGTTGGCGTTTCGTATTACCGTTCCAATGTTGCGCATCTCGGTCGGGTTCTCGATTACCGCGATCAAATTCTTGCAGCGAAACTGCTTGATCACGTCCGCCCGGGCACGCACCGAAGGCTTGGACGTGCGCTCGGTTTCGGTCTCGGTGACGGTTTCGTCTTGCACCGTCACCCGTTCGACGCCCGCGTCAGGTTCAAGAACACATCCTCCAGATCGGCCTCCCGCGTCGATACATCGACGATGCCATAGCCATCGGCCTGGACGGCGGCGAGGACTTCGCCGGCGTTCACCTTGTCCTTCTGATAGGTGATGGCGAGCACGCGGGTGCCGATCAGCTCGATCTTGGCAAAGGCGGCGTTTTCGGGCGTCACCACAATGTCGCGGTCGACGGTCACCTCGACGAGTTTTTCGGTCGCCATGCCGACAAGCGCGCGGGTCGGTTCGTTGGCGATCACCTTGCCGTGGTTGATGATCGCGATCCGGTCGCACAATTGCTCGGCTTCCTCGAGATAATGCGTCGTCAGCACCACCGTCACCCCGCCGCGATTGAGCATGCGCACATAGGCCCAAAGCTGCTGGCGAAGCTCGATATCGACGCCGGCGGTTGGCTCGTCGAGCACCAGCACCGGCGGCGAATGGACCATCGCCTTTGCCACCATCAACCGCCGCTTCATGCCGCCCGACAAGGTACGCGCATAGGCATTGGCCTTGTCTTCCAGATGGACCGCGCGCAGCAGCTCCATCGAGCGCCGCTTCGCCTTTGGCACGCCGTACAGCCCGGCCTGGATTTCCAGCGTTTCGACCGGCGTGAAGAAGGGATCGAACAGGATTTCCTGATTGACGATGCCAATCGACACCTTGGCGTTGCGCGGCTGCTGATCGATATCGAAGCCCCAGATCGAGGCGGTACCGCTGGTCTTGTTGACGAGGCCGGCGAGGATGTTGATCAGCGTCGATTTACCAGCGCCATTGGGGCCGAGCAGCCCGAATATCTGCCCGCGCCGCACCTCTAGGCTGACCTCGTCGAGCGCGCGCTTGCCGCCTTTGTAGGTTTTTGAAAGCTTGTGGATCGCGATCGCGGCATCGGTCATACTCCGCTCCTAAAGCGGGGGACGCGGCGCGCCAAGTCCCGCCGCGCGTTTTGCGCGTCTGCTTGCAGTTCCAGGGAGGATGCGACGATGAACACCGATGTGATCCTGAAGCGCTTCGATACACCCGATGAGGTGCGCGAATTCGCCAAGGGCAAGTTCGAGCTGGTGCGGCTTGGCGGGATGACGATTGGTCGCGCGACCTATCAGCCAGGCTGGAAATGGTCGGCCGATGTCGGCGCGGCGATGGGCGTGGCGCGCTGCCATGTCGAACATGTCGGCCTCGTCGTCTCGGGGTGCGCGACGGCGGCGATGGACAATGGCGATGTGATCGAAATGCGGGCGGGCGATTTGTTCTACGTGCCGCCGGGTCACGACAGCTGGGTGGTCGGCGACGATCCCTATGTCTCGCTCCATTTCCTCGGCGCGGACGATTACGCCGCGAAGGATGTATCGGCGGATTGACCGGTGCGGGCTGCTATTCGCGGGTCAGCGTCGTGCGGTTGCGGGTAAGCCAAGCCTCCCCCTGATCGTCGAGGAAATCGACTTCCTTCAGCGTTACCATCGTCGCGCCATCGCGGCGCGTCGTTTCGCGGATGCGCGCGGGGCGATTATTGTCGCGGCCATCCTGCAGTTCCTCGATCGTCCAGCGATCGATCGCGTCGGCGCGGGTCAGCCGCAGCGTCGTGGTGGTCAACTCGGCGTCTCGACCCTTGCGGAAGGCGACACTCTGCTCGCGGCTCGTCGCCGGATCGAACAGGGCTGCGCTGGTGATCGTGACGATCCCCGTCTTTGGCCCGTCGTCGAAATCGGCATGGCGGATCAACGTCAGCCCATCGCGCATTAGTTCGATCGTCACCGCGACGGGCAGGCCGAACCAGCGATCGGCCTTGTAATCGCGATATTCGAGCTTTCCCGACCACTTGCCCGCCTGGGCTGCGCGCACCGCGCTGATCGTCACCGGCGCCGATGCCGTTTGCGCCGCAGCGGGCGCAATCCCGGCGATGATCAGCGCGATCATCTGGGTAATGATCTGGGCGGCGATCTGGGTGGGGGGCGTCGTGAATGTCGGTATTGCCATCGGCCCGATCCTTGTTGCTGCGCTGCGCCGCCATTGCTATCGCGGCTGCCATGATCCCGCCACCCGAAATCACGCGCGTCGCCGCTGCCCGCGTCACCTGCGATGGTGCACAGGACGGCATCCCGACTGCACTCGGCCATCCGCGCGTGTGGCTGCAGATTGACGAGGCGGGCTATGTCGATTGCGGCTATTGCGACCGCCGCTTCATCCTGATCGGCGGTGCAGCCGACGGCGTCGATCAATCGACCTTGCCCGATCACCCGGCTGGCGCGAGCATCTGATCGCCCTATATTGCGGCGGATGAGCAATTTTTCCGATCCCCGCAATTTTCTCTATCATCCCGGCCAGCTCGATCTCGATGAGGCCAAAAGGCTGACCGCGCAGGCGCTGGCCAGGGCCGATGACGGCGAGCTTTACCTGCAATATCGCAAGTCCGAAGCATTTGGCTTCGACGACGGGCGCCTGAAGACGGCGAGCTATGATACCGATTCGGGCTTTGGCTTGCGCGCGGTGGCCGGCGAGATGACGGCTTTTGCCCATGCCAATGAGCTGAGCGCAGCGGCGATCGTTCGCGCGGCCGAAACGATGGCGCTGATCGATCCGGCGATCGGACCGAAGCCGGCGCCCCCGCGCAGCACCAACCAGCATCTCTACACCGATGCCGATCCAATCGATCTGGTGCCCTTTGCAGACAAGGTGAACCTCTGCCAGACGATCGACGCCGCTGCCCGCGCGCGCGATCCGCGCGTTGCGCAGGTATCGGTCTCGCTGTCGGGATCGTGGAGCGTAGTCGAGATTGTCCGCGCCGATGGTTTCGTCGCGACCGATATCCGACCACTGGTGCGGCTCAACGTCTCGATCGTGGTCGAGCAGAATGGCCGGCGCGAGACGGGCAGCTTCGGGCTTGGCGGGCGCTATCTCTATGATCGGCTGATGGGCGAGGATGTCTGGAACCGCGCGATCGACGAGGCGCTTGCGCAGGCGCTGGTGAACCTTGAATCGATCGACGCGCCAGCGGGCGAGATGACGGTGCTGCTTGGCCCCGGCTGGCCCGGCATCCTGCTCCACGAGGCGATCGGCCACGGGCTCGAGGGTGATTTCAACCGCAAGGGTACCAGCGCCTTTTCAGGCAGGATCGGTGACCGGGTGGCGGCTGCCGGCGTGACGGTGGTTGATGATGGCACGCTTTCCGATCGGCGCGGATCGCTGTCGATCGATGATGAAGGCACGCCGACGCAGGAAAATATCCTGATCGAGGACGGCATCCTGAAGGGCTATCTGCAGGACCGGCTCAATGCCCGGCTGATGGGCGTTGCACCGACCGGCAATGGCCGTCGCCAGAGCTTTGCCCATGCGCCGATGCCGCGCATGACGAATACCTTCATGCGCGCGGGCAATGACAATCCGGCGGCGCTGCTCGCTGGCGTGAAAAAGGGCATCTTCGCCAAATCCTTCGGTGGTGGGCCGGTCGATATCGTCTCGGGCAAGTTCGTGTTCAGCTGTACCGAGGCGTATCTGGTCGAAAACGGCCGGATCGGCGCGCCGATCAAGGGCGCGACGCTGATCGGCGACGGGCCGAGCGTGCTGACCCGAGTGATCGGCATTGGCGACGACATGGCGCTCGACGAGGGCGTCGGCATGTGCGGCAAGGGCGGGCAGAGCGTGCCCGCAGGCGTCGGCCAGCCAACGGTGCTGGTCGACGGGCTGACGGTGGGCGGCACGGCGGTGTGAATGACTGGCCTATCCTCGAATGGCCGCACTGGCGCGAAACCGCCATCGCGCTGCAGCTGCGTACCCAGATTATCGGCAAGGTCCGCCTCGCGCTGACGCCGTGGCTCAACCATAGCTGGCATGTGCCGCTCTATGTGTCGGCGCGCGGGCTCACTACGTCGGCGATCCCGGTTGGGGATCGTATTCTGCAGATCGATCTTGACCTGCTGGACGACAAAGTCTTGCTGAGTGTCAGTGACGGCCAACAGGCGATGATCGATCTCGCGCCCGGCAGCATCGCCGATTTTCATGCACGGATCATGAGCGCGCTTGCGGGCTTCGGCATCGATTGCCGGTATGACGCCACGCCGAGCGAACTGCCGGATGCATTGCCCTTTGCCGATGATCACGCGAGCCGCCCCTATGATGCGGCGGCGGTGAGGGATTTCTGGCGCGTGCTGATTGGTGTCGCCCGCGTCTTTGGCGCATTCCGCACAGGATTTCTCGGCAAGGCCAGCCCGGTGCATTTTTTCTGGGGCAGCTTCGATCTTGCTGCGACGCGCTTTTCGGGGCGCGCGGCGCCGCGCCACCCGGGCGGTTTTCCCGGGCTACCCGATGACGTTACCTGCGAGGCATATAGCCATGAGGAGGCGTCGGTCGGCTTCTGGCCCGGCAGCGATGCCTATCCGCATGCCGCCTTCTATGCCTATGCCTATCCCTCCCCGGCGGGGTATGATGCCGCCAAGGTCCTGCCCGATGCCGCCTTCTGGCAGGCCGATCTCGGCGAGTATCTGCTGCCCTATGACGCCGTTCGGACCGCGCCCGATCCCGACGCAGCAATCCTCGCCTTTTGCCAGTCGACCTATGATGCGGCGGCGGACCTTGGCGGCTGGGATCGGGCGGCGCTCGAATGCCCAATGGGGGTGCCGCGCCACGCGCGGATCGTGTAAACGCTGTCCCCGCCGATGCTGTGGCATCGATTTCAGGCAGGGAGACAGGCGATGGAATTCTTCAACGCGATCAATCAGGATCACGAGGCGTTCATCGCCAAACAGCCCGTCTTTTTCGTCGCCACTGCCGCAGATGGCGCGCGGATCAATCTCAGCCCCAAGGGGATGGACGTGTTCCGCGTGCTCGGGCCGAACCGCGTCGCCTATCTCGATATCGGCGGATCGGGCAACGAGACCCAGGCGCACCTCTCGGCCGATGGCCGCATCACGATCATGTTCTGTGCGTTCGATAATCCAGCGCTGATCCTGCGGCTTTATGGCTGGGGCAGCTATATCGGCGTGGATGATGACGGATTTGAACCAATGATGGCGCATTTTCCCCGCTTGCCGGGCATGCGCCAGATCTTCGTCGTCGATGTCGACAGCCTGCAGACGAGCTGTGGCTGGGGCGTGCCGCGGATGACCCTGCAGGCCCCGCGCGAAACGCTTGTCAAATTCCATGCCCAGCAGGTGCCCGAGGAAAGACTCGCCAAGATTGCCTCGCGCAACAAAAGCATCGATGGCTTGCCGGTCACCGTACAGCAGACATTCCCCGCCTGGGCCGATTGAGCGTGGCGCTCGTCGAACTGGGCCGGTTCAATCGAAACGAGGCCAATATCGTGATTGGCCGGCTCGATTCGGAAGGCATCGATGCGATCGCCTTCGATGGCGAGTCGAGCATTGCCGATGGCAGCTATTTCTTCATCCCCGTTCGGGTGATGGTCGATGACGATGATCTGGCGGCATCGAAAGCGATCGTTGCTTCGGCGGGCGGGTGATCTGCCTGATTTTTAGGCATCTGTTCGCAACTGCACAAAACTTTACCTTCGCGTAAGATAATCACGGCGGCGTTTCCCCGGAAATCTGCCATTTTCGCAATTGGCACGTGCTTTGCTGTTTGATCCCCTGAGTCTGATCGCGTCGGGGGAAAACAGGTTGAAACTCGTCATCGCCATTATCAAGCCGTTCAAGCTGGACGAAGTGCGCGAGGCGCTGACCGCGATTGGCGTGGCGGGCATGACAGTGACCGAGGTCAAGGGCTTTGGCCGGCAAAAGGGCCAGACCGAGATTTATCGCGGCGCCGAATACACCACCAACATGATCCCCAAGGTGAAGCTAGAGATCGTCTGTGCAAGCGATCTTGCGGCGCGGGTGATCGAAACGATCCAGGCCGCGGCAAACACCGGCGCGATCGGCGACGGCAAGGTTTTCGTGCTCGACGTGAGCCAGGCCGTGCGGATCCGCACCGGCGAAACCGATGAGACCGCCCTGTGAACGCTCGGTTTTTGAGCGCCGGGTCTGTGAGCCATGGGCCTGCGAATAATATGGCTGTGAAGGGGGCAATGATGAATCGCACGAAAAAGATTGCGGGAGCCGCTGGCATTGCTGCGACGATGTTCGCTGCCATGCCCGCCTGGGCGCAGGCAGCGGCCGCCGCGCCCGCCCCGTTCGTGCCGACCGCAGCGATGGTCAACAAGGGCGATACGACCTGGATGCTGATTTCGTCGGTGTTGGTGCTGATGATGTCGGTACCGGGCCTCGCGCTGTTCTATGGCGGGCTGGTGCGCACCAAGAACATGCTCAGCGTGCTGATGCAGGTGCTGATGATCGTGTCGATCGCCTCGCTGGTGTGGGTATGCTGGGGCTATTCGATGGCGTTCACCGCCGGCAGCGGGGCGACCGCACCGTTCGTCGGGGGCTTTTCAAAGGTGATGCTGATGGGCGTCGATGCGAGCACGCTCGCCGCGACCTTCTCCAACGGCGTCTATCTGCCCGAATACGCCTTCGTGATTTTCCAGATGACCTTTGCCTGCATCACCCCTGCACTGATCGTCGGCGCCTTTGCCGAGCGGGTGAAGTTCACGCCGCTGATGATCTTCGTCGTCGCCTGGCTGACGCTCGCCTATTTCCCGATCGCGCACATGGTCTGGTATTGGGCGGGTCCCGATTTCCTGCCGGCCAATCCAACCGATACCGGCTATCTGTGGGGCAAGGGCGCGCTCGATTTCGCGGGCGGCACCGTCGTCCATATCAATGCCGGGATTGCCGGGCTGGTCGGCTGCCTGATCATTGGTCCGCGCATCGGCTACAATAAGGATCCAATGCCGCCGCATTCGCTGACGATGACGATGATCGGCGCGAGCCTGTTGTGGGTCGGCTGGTTCGGCTTCAACGCCGGCTCCAATCTGGAGGCGAACGGCGTCACCACGGTTGCCTTCATCAACACCTATGTCGCCACCGCAGCGGCAGCGATTGCGTGGGCGGTGATCGAACAGATCGTCCACAAGAAATCGTCGCTGCTGGGCGCTGCCACAGGGGCCGTGGCAGGGCTGGTCGCGATCACGCCGGCATCGGGCTTTGCTGCGCCGATGACATCGATCGTGCTCGGCTTCGTCGTCTCGATCGTCTGTTTCTTCTTCGTCACCACGGTGAAGCGCGCGCTGAAATATGACGATACGCTCGATGTGTTCGGCGTCCATTGCATCGGGGGTATCGTCGGCGCGCTGGGGACAGCAGTGGTGGCGGCGCCATCGCTCGGCGGGCAGGGCTATTTCGATTATACCGTGACGCCGGCGGCCTTCCATCCGGAAGCCTATGACATCACAGCGCAGCTTCTGATCCAGCTTCAGGCCGTCGGCATTACCCTGGCCTGGTCAGGCGGCGTCTCGGCGGTGCTGTTTCTGGCGCTGAAATACACGATCGGCATCCGCCCCTCGGCCGATGTCGAGAGCGAAGGCCTCGACATCGCCGAGCATGGCGAGCGCGCCTATAATTATTGACAGAGATCGGGGTGGGCACGTTGCCCGCTCCCAAAGTGGTTCCTCCTGCGGACACCCCTAGGCCGGTGCGGCAACGCACCGGCCCTTTTTTTCTGGTGGCGATGATGATCGCGCCGTGCTGCAGGAAGCGATCGCCAAACCCGGTCTGTAGCTCGCGCCGATGCGTCACTTCAACAGCGGCAGGATCGTCGAATAATCGTCGGTCCAGGGCGTGAAGCCTGGGCGAGACGTCATCATTTGCCAGCCGCCACCGCGACGCCGGAGCTGCTCTATCACCGCTTTGTCCTGTGACAGCGCGACCCAGACAGATACCGTTTCCCCTTCCGGCGCGCTTGGGCCTGGACGATAAGCCAGCTCGGTCGAGGTCCAGCCGCCTGCCTTGGCCGCTGCGGCCACCACAGGCTCAAGATTGAGGAAGCGGTTGGAGATGTGCACCAGCAACATGCCGTGCGGGCTCAGCACGCGGTCATAACTTGCAAAGGCTTCACGCGTCATCAGGTGCATCGGCACTGAATCGGACGAAAACGCATCGAGCGCGAGTAGATCGAGGCTGTCGGCGCGCTGGACTGCCAGATTGAGCCGCGCGTCACCGATCACGATCGCTGGCCTGGGAAGGCAGCGCGACAGGAAGCTGAACTGGCCGGTGTCGCGCGCAATCCGCACGATCGCCGGATCGATTTCGTAAAAGCGCCAATCCTGGCCCGGCCGAGCATAGCAGGCGAGTGTCCCCGCTCCCAGCCCAACGACGCCAATCCGGGCGCCGGGGCCATAAATTGCGGGCAGCGCCTGCATCGCGCGGCCAATCCCGGAACCGTTCACATAATAAGCCGTCGTCGTTCGCTCGCGCGCGGGCGATCCAATCAACTGCGTCCCGTGTACAGTGGTGCCGTGCGACAATTGCCGGACGCGAGCATTGCCGCCGACGGTGTAGATGCCGAAATAGCAGCGCGTGCGGGCATCGCCCTGCCAGCTGATCATCGCCGCCTGGAACCCGCCAAAGATCACCAGTGCGCCGCCCAGCAGGATCGCAAAGGGCAGCCGCCGCCCCAGCACGAACATCCCGATCGCAACGATTGCAGCAAAGGTCAGCCCGCGCCCCTGCCCGGCCTGAAACGCGACCACATTGCGGGTTGCCGCCACGATCAACACGCCGACGGCGAGCGCGACCGCCAGCGTCAGGATGCGGCGGCGCTGCGCATCGCCTCGCCACAACGCAGCCAGCGGCGCGATCACCAGTTCCTGCGGC
>JBBQAG010000141.1:0-4370 GCA_038315875.1 Sphingomonadales bacterium
GATCCGCCCGCGCCATTTGCCGACGAAATCGTCGGACAGCAGTCGCATATAGCCGGCCAGTGCAATCACCTCGATATCGGCTTCGCGCAGCGCGGCATCTAGTGCCTGTTCATAACTGTCCTTGCCAATGCCCTTTGGCGAAAGCGCCCAAGTCTCGATGTGCTCTTCCTTCGACCAGGCAAGACCCGGCGCCTCCGGCTTGTCGGAAGCGATCAGCGCGACCTCATAGGGGCAGCCTGGACCGCGCGCCGCCTCGACAAGCGCCATCATGTTGGATCCGCGCCCGGATATCAGGATGCCGACGCGTGTTTTAGCCATGCAGATGAGTCGCCGACCAATCGGCACGCGCCCCCCATGATTCGGCGGGGCCGTGCACGGTACAGCCCCGTTCGCCGGGCTCGATCCGGCCGATCGAAAAGACGGTTTCACCGGCCATCTCAAGCGCTACGCCAACCGCTGCCGCCTGATCCGGCGCAACGATTGCGACCATGCCGATCCCACAATTGAAGGTGCGCGCCATTTCCTCGGGCTCAATCGCCCCTTGAGCCTGCAGGAACGCCATTAACCGGGGCTGCTCCCAACTGGCAGCGTCGATCACCGCATGCGTGCTTTCGGGCAGCACCCGCGGCACATTTTCGAGCAGGCCACCGCCAGTGATGTGGGCAAGGCCCCTCAGCCGTTGTTCGGCGAGCAACGGCAGCAGGCTTTTCACGTAAATCCGGGTTGGCGCCATCAGCGCATCGATCAGCAATGTCTCGATATCGAACAGCGCAGGGCGATCGAGCCTCCAGCCCTTGTCGGCTGCCAGCCTGCGCACGAGCGAAAAGCCGTTCGAATGGACGCCCGACGATGCCAGTCCCAGGATCACGTCGCCGGGCGCGATCTCGCGTCCTGTCAGCACCCGGTCGCGCTCGACAGCGCCGACGCAAAAGCCTGCCAGATCATAGTCGCCGGGCGCATACATGCCGGGCATCTCAGCCGTCTCGCCGCCGATCAGTGCGCAACCCGCCTGCAGGCAGCCCTGTGCGATTGAGGCAATGACGCGTTCTGCGACCGCGGGCATCAATTTTGCGGTTGCATAATAATCGAGGAAAAACAGGGGCTCTGCGCCCTGCACGATGAGATCGTTCGCGCACATTGCGACCAGATCGATGCCCACCCCGTCATGGCGGTCATGCTCTATGGCGAGCTTCAGCTTGGTGCCGACGCCATCATTCGCGGCCACCAGCAACGGATCGACAAAGCCCGCCGCCTTGAGATCGAAAAACCCGCCAAACCCGCCAAGATCGGCGTCAGCGCCTTTGCGCCGAGTGGCCTTTGCGATCGGGCCGATCGCGCGAACCAGCGCGTTGCCGGCGGCGATCGAGACCCCGGCCTGGGCATAGCTATAGCCTTTCGGCGTTGGGCCTGTTTCATCCATGAAGAGCCGCCTAGCCATATCGCGCTTGGATTTCCACGTCTCCTTCGCCAAAAGGGCGCCGCATGGCTCTTTCCCGCATCCCCCGCGCGCTGATGGCGACGCTTGCAATCCTGGTGATCGGCATTGGCGGCATTGGTGCTGTGGTCGTGGCGCAGCCGGGCGGCGGCGCCAATGGCGGCGTTGTCGCCGGCGGAGCGGGCAGTTTTGAGGTCGGCGGGATTGAGGTGGACGTCAGCGCCAAGGATGCAACGGCGGCACGCTATGCCGGCTGGCGACTGGCGCAGCGCAAGGGCTGGGCGATGCTGTCTCGGCGGCTTGGCGGCGGCGGTGGAGGGCTTTCGGATTCGGCGCTCGATTCGATCGTGTCCGGGATCGTCGTCGAAAATGAGGAGATCGGCCCGGCACGCTATGTTGCAAGGCTGGGCGTGATGTTCGACCGTGGCCGCGCCGCCTCGATCCTAGGGGTCTCCGGAATTGTCAACCGCTCGCCGCCGATGTTGCTCGTGCCAATCGAATGGTCCGGCGGTGCGCCGCAGGTATTCGAACGGCGAACCGATTGGCAGGAAGCCTGGGGACGTTTCCGGACCGGCAACAGCAGCGTCGATTATGTTCGCGCCTCTGGCACTGGCCCCGATTCCCTGCTGCTAAACGCTGGTCAGATCAATCGACCGGGTCGCGGCTGGTGGCGCACCGTGCTCGCCCAATATGGTGCTTCGGATGTTCTAATCCCGATCGTCCGGCTCTATCGCCAATGGCCCGGCGGCCCAATCATCGGCTCGTTCCAGGCGCGCTACGGCCCCGATAACCGCCTGTTGACGAGCTTTGCGCTGCGGGTGGCCAGTGGCGATGCCTTGCCAGCGCTGCTCGATGCCGGGATCAAGCGGATCGACGACGCCTATCAGTCTGCGCTGCGCAACGGCGTCCTGCGCGTCGACCCCGGACTCCAGGCACGCCTGCCATCGGTCGAGACGGCTGCGGACGAAGCCGATGCAACGACTGCGAGCGACGAGGTGGTTGACTCGCAGACATCGTCGGCGAACTTCGTCACGATCCAGTTCGAGACGCCAGGGGCGGCCACGGTCGAAGCGACCGAGCAGACGCTGCGCGGCATTCCCGGCGTCACATCGGCGGTGACGACAAGCCTGGCGCTTGGCGGCGTCTCGGTGATGAGGGTTGGCTATAACGGCGATATCGGGCAGCTGGCAGGACAGCTGGAGTCGCGCGGCTGGCAGGTGACGCAAGGGGCGGGCGCAATCCGGATCCAGCGCGGCCGCCCCAGCCTGCCACCGCCAAGCGTCCAGCCGGAAAACGCGACTCAGGGATGAACCAGCTCGCCCTGCCGCTCGCCTGGCCGGCCGATGTACGCGATGGCGAATTTCTGATCAGCAGTTCGAACGAACTCGCCGCGCAGCAGCTAAAGCGCTGGGGCGCATGGCCGGTGATGGCGGCGCTGCTGGTCGGGCCGCGTAAATCGGGCCGCAGCCTGCTCTCCCGAATCTTTGCCGTGCAAAGCGGCGGCACCGTCATCGACGACGCTGAACGGCAAGGCGAGACCGCGATCTTCCACGCCTGGAACGCGGCGCAGGCCACCCGCCGGCCCTTGCTGATCGTGGCTGATGCCGCTCCACCCGAATGGGCGGTGACGCTGCCCGATTTGCGATCGCGGCTGGCGGCGACGCCCGTGCTGCGCATCACCGCGCCTGACGATCTGCTGATGCAGGGCCTGTTCGAGCGCGATTTTGCCCGACGCGGGCTCGATGCGCGCCCGGAATTGATCCAGTGGCTGCTCGCGCGGATCGAACGCAGCCACATTGCGATCAATCGAACGGTGGATTCGCTCGATCAGGAGCTGATGCAGCACCGCAAACGCTTGTCGATCCCCTTTGCTCGGGCCACACTCGAAAAGGCCGGTCTGATCGCCGATCGGCGGCGCGAATCGGAAGAGGGATCGGCTTGATGAACCGTCCGGCGCACATCGCCGAAGTCGATGATGACGATCTGTTCGTGCAGGGCGCGGGCGGCGATCGCTATTTCAATCGGGAGCTCTCCTGGCTGGCCTTCAATCGCCGGGTGCTGGAGGAGGCGTGCAATCCAGCGCATCCGCTGCTTGAGCGCCTGCGCTTCCTGTCGATATCGGGATCGAACCTTGATGAGTTCTTCATGGTCCGCGTTGCCGGGCTGAAGGGGCAACAGCTTCAGGAGGTCGATCGGCTGTCGCCCGATGGACTCAATTCGAGCCAACAGCTGGCGGCGATCGTTGCCGGCGCCGATGCGCTTGTCGAGGCGCAGCGCAGCGTGTGGCGTGAATTGCGACGGTTGCTCGCCGAAACCGGCATCATCGTGCTCAGTTCGCGCACCATCGATGAATCGCTGTCGCCGGACGACCTCGCCTGGCTGGAAACCCAGTTTCGGGAGCAGATTTTCCCGATTTTGACCCCGCAGGCGCTCGATCCTGCGCATCCATTTCCGTTTATGCCGAACAAGGGGCTGGCGGTGATGTTCGATCTGGTTCGCCTGTCGGACGATCAACCGATCCGCGAGCTGGTGATGCTGCCAGCGCCGATGCCGCGCTTCCTGCGGCTGCCTGGCGAACAGGCGCGCTATGTCGCGGTGGAATCGCTGGTGAAGCGGTTTTCGGAGCTGGTGTTTCCTGGCTACCGCAAGGTCGGCGCCGCCGAATTTCGGGTCCTTCGCGACAGCGACATCGAGATCGAGGAAGAGGCCGAGGATCTGGTCCGCTATTTCGCAAACGCCATCAAGCGGCGGCGGCGGGGCCGGGTGATCCGCCTTGAACTCGAATCGGGAATGCCCGAGGTGCTGGGCGAATTGCTGCGCGGCGAGCTGGGCGGCAGCAACGCCTTTGTGACCGACAGTGCGGCGTTTCTGGGGGTCGGCGATCTCGACGCGATTGTCGATGAGGATCGCCCCGATCTGAAGTTCCCGCCCTATT
>JBBQAG010000118.1:0-6952 GCA_038315875.1 Sphingomonadales bacterium
CCGGAAAGCCGCAATGAGGCAGCGCGTTTCGTCACGCTGATCGATGCCTTTTACGAAAACAACGTCAAGCTGATCGCCGCCGCCGATGCCGTGCCGGAATCGCTCTATACCCGAGGCGACGGGAGCTTCGAGTTCGAGCGCACCGTATCGCGGCTCAAGGAAATGCAATCCGACGCGTATCTGGCACGTGGCCACGGCGCTCATTGAGACGGTAGCGCACCGCATATGAGACGCATTCGCAACAAGCGCGGTTATCTGCCATATTCGAAGGTTGCGACCACGCGGCAAAGCGCCTAAGCCGCCCTCGCTCTGCGGGCTTTCGAGCGCCGCACCCATAGCCGGAGGACGAACTTGGCCCGCAAGAAAATCGCGCTGATTGGCGCAGGCAATATCGGCGGCACGCTCGCCCATCTCGCGGCGCTGAAGGGGTTGGGCGATGTTGTGCTGTTCGACGTCGTCGAGGGCGTGCCGCAGGGCAAGGCGCTCGATCTGTCGCAATGCTCGCCCGTCGAAGGCTTCGATGCGACGATCACCGGCTCGAATGATTATGCCGATATCGCTGGCGCAGACGTCATCATCGTCACCGCAGGCGTTGCCCGTAAGCCGGGGATGAGCCGCGATGACCTGCTCGGTATCAACCTGAAGGTGATGAAGGCGGTTGGCGAAGGCATCGCCGCCAACGCGCCCGATGCGTTCGTCATCTGTATCACCAACCCGCTCGATGCAATGGTGTGGGCGCTGCGCGAATTTTCAGGGCTGCCGCATCACAAGGTCGTCGGCATGGCGGGTGTGTTGGACAGCTCGCGCTTCAGCCATTTCCTCGCCGAGGAATTCAAGGTGTCAGTCAAGGACGTCACCAGCTTCGTGCTGGGCGGCCACGGCGATACGATGGTTCCGGTGATCAGCTATTCGACGGTATCGGGCATCCCGATCCCGGATCTGATCAAGATGGGCCGATCGACGCAGGAGAGGATCGACGCGATCGTCGCGCGCACCCGCGCTGGCGGCGGCGAGATCGTCGCGCTGCTCAAGACCGGTTCGGCCTATTTTGCGCCTGCCACCAGCGGCATCGCGATGGCAGAGGCGTATCTCTACGACCAGAAGCGCCTGCTCCCCGCGGCGGCGCACCTCACGGGACAATACGGGATCGACAATTTGTATGTCGGCGTGCCGGTGGTGATCGGCGCGGGCGGCGTCGAACAGATCATCGAAATCGCGCTCGACGATGAAGCGAAGAAGAACCTCGCGGTGTCGGTCGATGCGGTCAAGGAACTGCTGGTGGCGTGCAGGGCGATTGATGGGTCGTTGAGCTGAGTGAGTGTCCCCGCGAAGGCGGGGACCCAGTCTGTGCTCCCGCCTTCGCGGGAGCACAATGGAGCGAAGGTGGAGAAAAGCGGCTTCGTTTACATCATGGCAAGCGCCCGAAACGGAACGCTCTACATCGGTGTCACGAGTAATTTGCCAAAGCGGGCGTGGGAGCATCGTACGGGCGCGGTCGAAGGATTTACGAAGAAGTACGATTGCAAACTGCTGGTCTGGTACGAAGCGCATGATACGATCGAGGCGGCCCGATATCGCGAATTGCAGCTGAAGAAATGGAACAGGCTCTGGAAGCTGACCGAGATTGAGAAGAACAACCCGGACTGGAACGATCTGTTCGAGACCATAATATAAGCCGCTCTTGTGCTCCCGCGAAGGCGGGAGCCCAGTCTATATCCCGCCTTTGCGGGGATATATTCATGGAGATGCAGGGGCCATGCAATGGAGCCTAGATGTCCATCCTCGTCGACAAGCACACCAAGGTCATCACCCAGGGGATGACCGGCGAAACTGGCAGCTTCCACACCCAGGCGGCGCTGGCTTACGGCACGCAGATGGTGGCGGGCGTCACGCCAGGCAAAGGCGGGACGACGCATCTCGATCTGCCGGTCTACAACACGGTGCACGAAGCCGTCGCGAAGACGGGCGCCACCGCCAGCGTCATCTATGTGCCGCCGCCCTTTGCCGCCGATTCGATCCTCGAGGCGATCGATGCCGAGGTGCCGCTGATCGTGACGATCACCGAAGGCATTCCGGTGCTCGACATGGTCAAGGTCAAACGCGCGCTTTCCGGCTCCAAGTCTCGGCTGATCGGCCCCAATTGCCCCGGCGTGCTGACGCCGGGCCAGTGCAAGATCGGCATCATGCCGGGCAGCATCTTTTCGCATGGTTCGGTTGGCGTCGTGTCGCGCTCGGGCACGCTCACTTATGAGGCGGTGTTCCAGACGACCAATGCCGGGCTCGGCCAGACAACTGCGGTCGGCATCGGCGGCGATCCCGTCAACGGCACCAATTTCATCGATGTGCTCGAGCTTTTCCTTGCCGATCCAGAAACCCAATCGATCATCATGATTGGCGAAATCGGCGGATCGGCCGAGGAAGAAGCCGCGCAGTTCCTCCGCGATGAAGCCAAGCGGGGCCGCCGCAAGCCAATGGCGGGTTTCATCGCTGGCCGCACCGCGCCCCCGGGGCGGCGGATGGGCCATGCCGGCGCGATTGTCTCCGGCGGCAAGGGCGATGCAGAAAGCAAGATCGCGGCGATGGAAGCCGCCGGCATCAAGGTGGCAGATTCGCCCAGCGAATTGGGCACGACGCTGCTGTCGGTGCTTGAGGCGTGATGCCTTGCTACCTTCGCCCCTCGGGGGGGGGGAAGGATACGACGCCTTGGCAGCTTGCTGCCTAGGCGAAGTTGGATGAGGGGCTGGGGCGCGCGGTACACCAGCGTCGATCACCCCTCACCCAGCTCCGACTACGCCCCGCAGAAGTTGCGGGACGAAGTCTGCGCAACCAGTTCGGGGTGATCAGCGCCCCCGCGCTGATCAGGTCATGCCGGGGGCATGACCAACCCCGAGCTCCCCTTGAAGGGGCGAGGGCAGGGAGAAGTAGGATGGGTTACGAAGGCCAGGATTTCGAAGCGCTTGCCGGGTCGGTGAGCCCCGCCTTCATCGACACGCTCTACGCGCGCTACAAGGCGGCACCCGGCGCGGTCGAACCCGGCTGGCGCGACCTTTTCGAGGGGCTTGAAGGCGTCGCAACTGGTCCGAGCTGGCAGCAGGCGAGCTGGCCGCCAACCACCACCGATGATCTGACGGCAGCGCTCGATCCCTCGCAAATGGAACCGGCAGCAAAGCCCGCCAAACCCGACGCCGCCAAGCCCGCAGCCTCTACTGCATCTGCTGCCGTCGATGTCGCACAGGCCGCCGCCGATGCGATCCGCGCGATGATGCTGATCCGCACTTACCGTGTCCGCGGGCATCTGGCCGCCAATCTCGATCCGCTCTGCCTCACCAAACAGGAGTTGCCCGCCGATCTGACGCCTGAATATCATGGCTTTTCGACCGCCGATCTCGACAAATCGGTCTATATCGGCGGCGCACTAGGCCTGCAGCATGCAACCGTGCGCGAGCTCGTCGCTATCCTGCGCGCCAATTATTGCGGGCCCGTCGGGCTCGAATATATGCACATAGCTGATGTCGAGGAACGCCGGTTCCTCCAGGATCGGATGGAGGGCCAGGACAAGGCAATCCAGTTCAGCCCCGAAGGCAAGAAGGCGATCCTGAAAAAGGTGATTGAAGGCGAGCAGTGGGAAAAATTCCTCGGCCGCAAATATGTCGGGACCAAGCGCTTCGGGCTCGATGGCGGTGAGAGCATGATCCCTGCGCTCGAAAGCGTCATCAAATATGGCGGCCAGATGGGCGTGCGCGAGATCGTCTACGGGATGGCGCATCGCGGGCGGCTGAACGTGCTCGCCAACGTGATGGCCAAGAAATACCGGGTGATCTTCCACGAATTTGGCGGTGGGTCCGATAATCCCGATGATGTGGCGGGTTCCGGCGATGTGAAATATCACCTCGGCACCAGCACCGACCGCGAATTTGATGGCATCAATGTGCACATGTCGCTGGTGGCCAACCCATCGCATCTCGAGGCCGCCGATCCAGTCGTGCTTGGCAAGACGCGGGCGATCCAGACGATCGCCGGCGATCTCGATGAGCATACCGGCTCGCTACCTGTCCTGATTCACGGCGACGCGGCATTTGCGGGGCAGGGGATTGTTTGGGAGTGCCTCGGCTTCTCCGGCATTCGCGGCTACAATACCGGCGGCTGTCTTCATTTCATCATCAACAATCAGATCGGCTTCACGACCAGCCCGCAATATGCGCGCTCGTCACCCTATCCATCGGATGTGGCAAAGGGCGTTCAGGCACCGATCTTCCACGTCAATGGCGATGATCCCGAAGCTGTGACCTTTGCCTGCAAGATGGCGATCGAGTTCCGGCAGAAGTTCAAGCGCGATATCGTCATCGATATGTGGTGCTATCGGCGGTTTGGCCACAATGAGGGTGATGAACCGAGCTTCACCCAGCCCCTGATGTATGATCGTATCCGCAAACATCCGCCCGTCAGCGAGGTTTACAGCAAGAAGCTGCTTGCAGAGCGCGTGATCGATCAGGCGTGGATCGACGAGACCGTCACGCAGTTCATCGCCCTGCTCGAAGGCGAGTTCGAGGCCGGCGCGTCGTACAAGCCCAACAAGGCGGATTGGTTCGCCGGGCGCTGGTCCGGCCTCCATTCGCCCGCCGATCCGGAGAGCGCGCGGCGCAACATGGTCACCGGGCTCGATCGCAAGCTGTTCGACAGCATCGGCCGCACGCTAACGACGGTGCCGGACAGCGTGACGATCCACAAGACGCTGGCGCGCGTGATCGACGCCAAGCGTGAGATGTTCAAATCGGGCGAGAATTTCGATTGGGCAACGGGGGAAGCGCTCGCGTTCGGATCGCTGCTGTCCGAAGGTTATGGCGTGCGCCTGTCGGGGCAGGATTCAGGGCGCGGCACCTTCAGCCAGCGTCATGCCGTCTGGGTCGATCAGACCGACGAACATAAATATGTGCCGCTGCAGACGATCGAACATGGCAGCTTCGAAGTGCTCGATAGCCCGCTTTCCGAATATGGCGTGCTTGGCTTCGAATATGGCTATGCGCTTGCCGATCCGAAGACGCTGGTTGTGTGGGAGGCGCAATTCGGCGATTTCATGAACGGCGCGCAGATCATGATCGATCAGTTCATCGCAGCGGGTGAGGCCAAATGGTTGCGCGCCAACGGCCTAGTGATGCTGCTGCCGCACGGCTATGAAGGGCAGGGGCCGGAACATAGCTCCGCGCGGCCCGAACGGTTCCTTCAGCTCTGCGCGCAAGACAATATGCAGGTGGCGAACTGCACGACGCCGGCCAATTATTTCCATCTGCTCCGCCGGCAGATGCACCGTAATTTCCGCAAGCCCCTGATCATCTTCACCCCCAAATCGCTGCTCCGGCACAAGCTTGCAGTATCGAAGGCCGATGATTTTGCAGGAGAGAGCCACTTCATGCGGATTCTGTCCGATCCCTGGGCACCCAAGGATGCGGACGTGAAGCGGCTGGTGTTGTGTACGGGCAAGGTCGCTTACGATCTGATGGAGGCGCGCAACGCAGCGGGCGACAACAACACCGCGGTCGTCCGGGTCGAGCAGCTTTATCCCTTCCCCGGCGAACCGCTCACCGATCGTCTGAAAAAGATGCGCCATCTCGAAGATGTCGTGTGGGCGCAGGAGGAGCCGAAGAACAACGGCGCGTGGAGCTTCGTCGAGCCCTTTATCGAAGAATGCCTTGCGGATGCGGGCGGCAAGGTGTCGCGTCCGCGCTATGCCGGCCGGATGGCGGCTGCTTCGCCGGCAACAGGGCTTATGAAGCGCCACCAGATGGAACAGACCGCGCTCGTGGCCGATGCGCTGGGACATAATGTCCGCGAGGAAATCAGGCGTAAGCGGAAGAACTAAGCGCCTTGCTCGGCCGTGACCCCGGCGGAAGCCGGGGTCCCATGCGGCAGGG
This sequence comes from Sphingomonadales bacterium, assembly GCA_038315875.1. GTDB lineage: Bacteria > Pseudomonadota > Alphaproteobacteria > Sphingomonadales > Sphingomonadaceae > Sphingomonas. The sequence continues at coordinate 5,910 of JBBQAG010000118.1, forward strand.
TGGTGCGCTCCCCCCACAAGACCCCGGCCTTCGCCGGGGTGACGTAAATTGAAGCTGAGGGCTGAACCGATGGCAACCGAAGTCAAAGTGCCCGTGCTGGGCGAATCGATCACCGAAGCGACGCTTGGCGAATGGCTGAAGCAGCCGGGCGATTCAGTCGCGCTCGACGAGCCGGTTGCAAGTCTGGAGACCGACAAGGTCTCGGTAGAGGTGGGCGCCCCTGCTGCCGGCGTGATGGGCCAGCATGCCGTCAAGGTAGGCGACACCGTATCGGTCGGTGCGATGATCGCGACGATCGAGGCAGCCGGTGCGGGCAGCGGTGACGCGCCAGCGCCTGCCGCAGCACCAGCGCCTGTGGCAGCCGCTACGCCCGAATCCGCTGCCGCGTCAGTCCCTGCACCCGAGCCAGCCGTCGACGCCGCGCCCGCTGCGCTATCGCCATCGGTCCGCCGCGCGGTGCTCGAAACCGGCGTCGATCCCTCAACGGTCACTGGCACCGGCAAGGATGGCCGGCTGACCAAGGACGACGTGATGGCAGCGGCATCGACTCCCGCCACACCGGCTCCCACTGTCGCCGCTCCAGCGCCGAGTGCCGCTCCTGCGCCATCTCCCGCCGCCCCGACGCCGCGCGGTGACCGTCGCGAGGAACGCGTGCGGATGACGCGTCTGCGCCAGACGATCGCCAAGCGGTTGAAGGAAGCGCAGAATACCGCTGCGATGCTGACGACGTTCAACGATGTCGACATGACCGCGGTGATCGAAGCGCGCGCCAAGTACAAGGATTTGTTCGAGAAGAAGCACGGCGTGCGGCTCGGCTTCATGGGCTTCTTCGCCAAGGCCGCATGCATGGCTTTGAAGGATATCCCCAACGTCAATGCCTCGATCGACGGCGATGAGATTGTCTATCACGACTATGTCGATATCTCGGTCGCGGTGTCTTCACCTGGTGGGCTCGTGGTGCCGGTGGTCCGCAATGCCGACGCGATGTCGGTTGCAGAGATTGAGCGCGCGATCGGCGATTTCGGCAAGCGCGCCAAGGATGG
>JBBQAG010000084.1:0-10764 GCA_038315875.1 Sphingomonadales bacterium
GGTCTATCAGCGGATCGGCGAGACCTATGTGCTCGACGCTGAAATGCGCGAGCGGATCGCCGCCCTCAATCCCAAGTCTGCGGCGCGCGTCGCCAACCGCCTGATCGAAGCATCCGAACGCAAATACTGGACTCCCGACGCGGCGACGCTCGCCGCACTCCATGCCGCCAGCGACGAACTCGAGGATCGCCTCGAGGGTATCGTCGCGGTGGCGGCATAAAGGAACACGACATGGCACTTCTCGACCCACCCGCACGCGGCCTCGATGGCGAAGGCTCGCTCCAGGTCGGCCTCGACCCCAATGACCGGATCGGCAACGCCAAGGTGTTCGCGGTGTACGGCAAAGGCGGGATCGGCAAATCGACCACGTCGTCCAACCTCTCCGCCGCCTTCTCGCTGCTCGGCAAGCGCGTGCTGCAGATCGGCTGCGATCCCAAGCATGACAGCACATTCACGCTGACCAAGAAGCTGATGCCGACCGTCATCGACGTGCTCGAAACCGTCAACTTCCACGCCGAGGAACTCCGCCCCGAAGACTATATGTTCGAGGGTTTCAATGGCGTGATGTGCGTTGAGGCCGGCGGGCCACCCGCGGGCACTGGCTGCGGCGGCTATGTCGTTGGTCAGACGGTGAAGCTGCTAAAGCAGCATCATCTGCTCGAGGAAACCGATGTCGTTATTTTCGACGTGCTGGGTGACGTGGTGTGCGGCGGTTTTGCCGCTCCGTTGCAGCATGCCGAGCGCGCCGTCGTCGTCGCCGCCAATGATTTCGACAGCATCTTCGCGATGAACCGCATCGTTGCTGCCATCAAGGCGAAGTCAAAGAACTACGATGTCCGCATGGCCGGCGTGATTGCCAATCGATCGGCCGCGACCGACGAGATCGATCGCTTCAACGAGGCGACCGGCCTGAAGACGTTGGCGCATTTCCCCGATCTGGATGCGATCCGCCGCAGTCGCCTGAAGAAGTGCACGCTGTTCGAAATGGAACAGACGCCAGAGGTTGCCGCCGCCTGTCTCGAATACAAGCGCCTCGCCGCGCAGCTTTGGGCGGGCACCGACCCTCTCGAAGCGATGCCGATGAAGGATCGCGATATCTTTGAGTTCCTGGGGTTCGAATGACGCAGACGGCCACTTATTCGGACTATCGCGGTAAGCTCGAAACCTATTTCGACAAGACCGCGAGCAAGGCGTGGGAGCAGCTGACCAGCGACGCGCCGGTCAGCGGCATCCGCGCCACCGTCCGTGCTGGCCGCAACGAAATGCGCGACACGTTGCTGTCGTGGCTGCCCGCCGACTTGAGCGGCAAGCGACTGCTCGATGCTGGCTGCGGCACCGGCGCCCTGGCGGTTGAAGCGGCGCAGCGCGGCGCCGAAGTCGTCGCGATCGACGTTGCCGGCAGCCTAGTCGACATTGCCCGCCGTCGCGCGCCAAACGGCCTCCATATCGACTGGCGCGTTGGCGACATGCATGATCCCGCGCTTGGGCATTTCGATCACGTCGTCGCGATGGATTCGCTCATTCACTACAAGGCGTTCGACATCGTCGACGTCCTGCGTGGGCTTGGCGAACGGACCTCGGGATCGATCCTTTTCACCTTTGCCCCGCAAACCGCGTTGCTGATGGCGATGCTCGGGGTGGGGCGGCTGTTTCCCAGTTCGGATCGCTCGCCCGCGATCATTCCCGTGCGCGACCGGCTGATACGCACGCTCATCCGCAACGCGATGCCGAGCGCGCAGCTCGGTCGCGATCGCAAAGTGTCGGGTGGTTTCTATAAAAGCCATGCGCTGGAGGTGCTGACGCGATGAGCGGAGGCCGTGCCACGACCTTCTGGATGAAGGCGGGAACGCGGTTCCTGCCCTTTGCCGATGCCGCGACCACCGAGTTGCCGCTCGAGCGGCTGCTGCGGCTGTCGCTATTCCAGGTGTCGGTTGGCATGGCGTTCGTGCTGCTCAATTTCACGCTCAACCGGGTGATGATCGTCGAGCTCGGGGTGCCGGCGACGTTTGTTGCCGCAATGGTCGCCCTCCCCCTGCTGTTCGCCCCTGCGCGCGCGCTGATTGGCTTCAAATCGGACAATCACACATCGGTGATCGGCTGGCGCCGGGTGCCATATATCTGGATCGGGACGCTGTTTCAGTTCGGCGGGCTTGCATTCATGCCGTTTGCCCTGTTGCTGATGTCGGGCAGGGGCGCGCTTGGCAGCGGTGTCGAGATTGGCACGATCGCCGCCTGCCTGTCGTTCCTGATGGTCGGCGCCGGGATGGCGCTCGTGCAAACGGCTGGGCTGGCGCTTGCCACCGATATCGCCCCCGAAGCGAGCCGCCCGCGCGTCGTGGCGCTGCTTTATGTGATGCTGATGGTCGGCATGCTGTTCAGTTCAGTCGTGCTCGGCAATCTGCTTCGGGGCTTCGACCCCAATCGGATGGTCGGTGTGATCCAGGGCACGGCGGTGCTGACGGCGATCATCAATCTCACCGCGTCGTGGAAGCAGGAAGCACGCGTTCGCGGCGGCACCAAGCGTGATCCCAATGCCGATTTCTCGGCCGATTGGCGCGCCTTCGTCGCTCCAGTACGCACCCGCCGACTGCTGGTCGTGCTCGGGCTCGGCGCCGCCGGCTTTGGCATGCAGGATATCCTGCTTGAGCCCTATGGTGGCCACGTGCTTGGCCTCAATATCGGCCAGACAACGGCGCTCTCGGCCTTGTGGTCGGCAGGCATGATCGGCGGCTTCGCGATTGCCGCGCGCGCGCTGGCAAAGCATGCCGATCCGCACAAGCTGACGGCTGCCGGCGCGTTGTTGGGAATTGCCGCGTTCGCAATGGTCGTCTTTTCAGCGCCGCTCAATTCGCCCCCGCTGCTGTGTGTCGGCGTCGGCTGTATTGGCCTCGGCGGCGGGCTGTTCGCGATCGGCACGCTGATTGCGACAATGGATCTCGCCCTTCCCGGCAAGGCTGGCCTGGCGCTTGGCGCATGGGGCGCTGTCCAGGCGAGCGCCGCTGGCGTCGCCATCTTGATTTCGGGTGCGCTGCGCGATGGCGTCGGCACGCTTGCCATGTCGGGCCGGCTCGGCGCCGGCATGATCGGCCAGGCCACTGGCTATAGTTTTGTCTGGCATGTCGAAATCGGGCTGCTCTTTGCGACGCTCGTCGCGCTTGGCCCGCTCGCCAACCGCATTCATAACCCTGCGTATCGAGACCGTCTCGGCCTCAGTGATTTTCCCCTCGACGGATTGAAAGAAGGAACGGTCTGATGCACCTGCAAGTCACCCAAGGGATCGACGTGGCGCTGATTGTACTCAACGCCTTTTTCCTCTTTTTCCTGGGGCTGGTCGTCTATTTGCGCCGCGAAGATCGCCGTGAAGGCTATCCGCTGGAGCATGAAATGGGCGGTCGGCTCGAGGGCGAAGGCGGGCTGTTCCTCACGGCGCCCACCAAATTCTTCAAGCTGCCGTTCGGCCATGGCACGGTAAGCGCGCCTACCAAGGGCCGCGAGCCGGTAAACATCGCTGCACGCCGGGTTGAGAATTTCGCGGGTGCGCCGCTCTATCCCACTGGCAACCCACTGGTCGATGGCGTTGGCCCGGCGGCGTTTGCCGAACGCGCCAAGCGCCCAGATCTCGATTGGGAAGGCCACCCTCGCATCGTGCCGATCAGCTCGACCGGAACCTTCTTTCTGGCCAAGGGCGATGCCGATCCGCGCGGCTACACCGTTTACGGCTATGACAAGATGAAGGCCGGCACCGTCACCGACCTCTGGCTCGACAAGGCCGACAACCTGATCCGCTATCTCCAGGTCGATATCGGCACCCGCCAGGTGTTGCTGCCAATGATGATGGCGACGGTAAGCCGCTCGACCACCAGCGTTCAGACCGACTCGATCACCGCTGCACAATTTGCCGATGCTCCGGCGATCGAAGGCGCAAACGTCATCACCCTGTACGAGGAAGAGCGCGTCCAGGCCTATTTCGGCGGCGGCTATCTCTATGCGACGCCAGCACGATCGGAGCCCATCCTGTGATCGAATATGAAAGCGAACCGACCCCCGGCCTCCCGGGCCTACTGCCAAAGGGTGAGACGATCATCTGGCAGGGATCGCCCAACTGGCGCGTGCTGGCGCGAACGGCGATGCACACCGGCACCGTTGCTGCGTATTTCGGCGTGCTGACCGCGTTCTCGCTGGGCGCTGCGCTGTGGCAGGGCGTTCGCCAGCCGAGTGATCTGGCCGGCGTTGGGATCACGATCGCCGGAGCCGTCATTGGCGTGGCGCTGCTGCATCTGCTCGCCTGGGCGATCGCTCGGTCGACGATCTACACGCTCACCGATCGTCGCATCGTCCTCCGCTTTGGCGTCGCCTTGCCGAAGTGCATCAATTTGCCGCTCGGCATCATCGGCAATGTCGATCTGCGCAAGCGGGCGGCGGGCACAGGTGATCTCGCAATCTCGATCACCAGCGAGCAGCGGCTCGGCTATGCCGCACTCTGGCCGCATGCGCGCGCCTGGCATTACAGCAAGCCACAGCCAATGCTCCGCGCCATTCCCGAAGTCGATGCCGTTGCAACATTGATGGCCCGCGCCTGCCTGTCGATCCAGACGGGCGGACGCGTTGTGCCAATCGAAACCGCCACTCGGCGCAATGACGCCGCTGATCAGGCAGAGGCAGCATGAATCAAGTACACAACCACAATATCGACGTTCCACGCGGCGCGCTGATGATGGCGGGCGCGCTGGTACTGGCATCGATAGCAGCGACCAGCGTCGTGCAGATCGCCGGCATCCCCCATTCGGCGTCTCCCGAACTGGTCCGTGCAGCCGAAGGCGCCACGCCTGTAGCAACGCGCAACCTGCGCTTCACCGATCGCAAGGACGGCGCGGTCATCATCGAGGATGTCGGCACCGGCAAGAATGCGCTGACGATCGAGCCGGGCACCAACAGCGGCTTCATTCGAGGCGTGATGCGCGGCCTGGCACGCGAACGGCGGATGAATGGCGTTGGGCAGGAGCCCCCGTTTACATTAACGCTGTGGAAGGATGGGCAATTGTCGCTCACCGACACGGTGACGCACCGCTCGATCGAGCTCAACGCTTTTGGCACCTCCAACCGCGCGACCTATCTCGCGCTGCTGACCAAGCCAGAGGTCGCCAAATGATTGGCCTTATGCGAACTCAGTTCGACACGCCGTGCCGAATCGAGATCGAGAACAGTCATGAACATTTCCACGCCCATGTCGAACTGGCGGGCGGTGTACCGATCCATCCCGGCGACAAGGTGCGCGTTCACGGCGAGCCGATCGTGATCGCCTTTGGCGAAAGCGCCATATTCGATCGCACCGCCACCGTGGTCCGTGCAAGCGCGGTTGAGCGGTTGTGGACGAAATTTGCCGGCCATTTCGAGATGACCGAGCTTTACGAAGTTAGCTTCACCCCGCGGAGGACCACATGAACGCCGTGACATCCATCAAGGCCGCGCCCGCGACTGTGCCAGACGTGATGGCCATCGCCCGGGAAAATACCGTGCTTTCGCCGCGTTTCTACACCACCGATTTTGTCGCCATGGACAAGATCGACGTGACGCCCGTCCGCGCCGAATGGGACAAGCTGATCGCGGAAATGGTCGCCGATCCCAACAAGTTGCATTTCAAGCGCACCGACAAGTTCGATGGCGTGATCGAAAGCCTGCCCGATGGCTTGCGAGAGGAATTCATCGATTTCCTCGTCAGTTCGCTGACCGCCGAGTTTTCCGGCTGCATCCTCTACTCGGAAATTCAGAAGCGCGCGAAGAATCCCGACATCAAGCAGCTGTTTCGGTTGATGAGCCGAGACGAAAGCCGCCATGCGGGGTTCATCAACGATACGCTGAAGGATGCGGGGATCGGCGTCGATCTAAGCTTCCTGACCAAGACCAAGAAATACACCTATTTCCGCCCGAAATTCATCTTCTACGCGACCTATCTGTCCGAGAAGATTGGCTATGCGCGATACATTACGATTTTCCGCCACCTCGCCCGCCACCCCGAGCTGCGCTTTCACCCGATCTTCAATTGGTTCGAGGAGTGGTGCAACGACGAGTTCCGCCACGGCGAGGCATTCGCGCTGCTGATGCGGAACGACCCGAAGCTGCTGACGGGACACAATAAATTGTGGATCCGCTTCTTCCTCGTTGCCGTCTATGCAACGATGTATATCCGCGATCACAACCGCGTGTCCTTCCACCAGGCGCTGGGAATCGACCCGACCGATTACGACATGCGCGTGTATGACGTCTGCTCGGAAATCACCAAGCAGGTGTTCCCGATCACGCTCGATACCAACGCCCCGCGCTTCCGCCGCGGGCTGGAGCAGATGCGCCGCATCTCGGCACGGATCGACGCTGCCAAGGCGCAGGGCGGGATCGTCGGCGGCATCAAGCGCGGCTGGCACATCGCCACCGCCGGCGCCGCCTTCGCCAACCTTTATCTGACCCCCGTCAAGCGACATGATATTCCTGCGCAGGTTCGGCTGGTTCCAGCTTGGTGACCATCCCGCCGCTCTTCTTTGCGCTGCTGATGTGGTTCATTGGCACCGGCGCCGTCGTCTGGCTCGATAGCCGACCTCAGCGTAGCTTCAAGACGAGCTATCGGCTTGCCGGTCTCGTGGCGATTACGGCGATGGGCGTGGTGGTGTGGAAGAGCGCCGACACGAGCTGGTCAGGCGCGTATGTCGGCTTTGCCGCTGCGATCCTGATCTGGGGCTGGCACGAGATGGCATTCCTGATGGGGTTTGTCGCCGGCCCGCTCAAGACGCCGTGCCCCCCTGGCGTTCAGGGCTGGGCGCGTTTCAAACTGGCGACGGCAACGGTCATTCATCACGAAATTGCCATCGCCGCCAATCTGCTGCTGCTTGTCGCGCTCACCTGGGGCCAGCCGAACCAATCGGCGCCACTTACCTTCGCGCTTCTCTTCGGGCTCAGGCTCAGCGCAAAATTCAACCTGTTTTTTGGCGTCCCCAACCTCAGCGACGAGATTTTCCCGGCTCACCTGGCCTATCTCAAGACCTATTTCGGCGAAAAATCGATCAGCGCGCTTTACCCATTCTCGGTGTTCGGCTGTGCTGCGGTCGCGACATGGGCCTGGCTGAGTGCCGAGGCGGCACGCGCGGACAGCGGCCCCGCCGTCACGGCAACGCTGCTCGCCGGGCTGGCGGCGCTGGGTCTTGTCGAACATATATTCCTGATCCTGCCGGTTCGCGATGCGAAAATGTGGGGCTGGGCATCGTCGGCGCAGCCGGCACCCAAGAAGGCGGCAAAGACCGCAATTGTCGACTAGTTGTAATCGATTAGAATATCGGGGAGGTTAGCATATGGATTACGAGGCATTTTTCGAGACCGAGCTCGAAACGCTCAAGGACGACGGCCGCTACAGGACCTTCGCCGAGCTCGAGCGCAAGGCCGGTGCCTTCCCCCGCGCGCATCATTACACCGACGCCGGTGTGAGCGAGGTGACCGTCTGGTGCTCGAACGATTATCTCGGCATGGGCCAGCACCCCGCCGTCCTCGCCGCGATGCACGACACGCTTGATAGCTGCGGCGCCGGCGCCGGCGGCACGCGCAATATTTCCGGCACCAATCACCACCATGTGCTGCTCGAGGCCGAACTCGCCGATCTCCACGGCAAGGAAGCGGCATTGCTCTTCACGTCGGGCTATGTCTCGAACTGGGCGGCGCTCTCCACCTTGGCGTCCAAGCTCCCCAATTGCGTCATCTTTTCTGACGCGCTGAACCACGCCTCGATGATCGAGGGTATCCGCCACAGCCGGGCCGAATGCCATCGCTTCAAGCATAGCGACCCTGCCGATCTCGATCGTCTGCTGAGCTTGGTAGAGCCCGGTCGGCCAAAGCTCGTCGCCTTTGAAAGCGTCTATTCGATGGACGGCGATATCGGGCCAATCGCCGAGATCCTCGACGTCTGCGAAAAGCACGGCGCGCTGAGCTATATCGACGAGGTCCATGCAGTCGGCCTCTATGGGCCGCGCGGCGGCGGCATTGCCGAACGCGAGGGCCTGATGGACCGGATCGATGTGATCGAAGGCACCCTCGGCAAGGCCTTTGGCGTGATGGGCGGTTACATCGCGGCGTCGAAGCACCTGTGCGATTTCGTCCGCAGCTTTGCCAGCGGCTTCATCTTCTCGACCGCCCTGCCCCCAGCGATCGCTGCTGGTGCCTGTGCAAGCATCCGCCATCTCAAGACCAGCCAGATCGAACGCCAACGCCATCAGGAGCAGGTCGCTCAGGTCCGCCGCAGGCTCGACGCAATCGGCATCCCGACGCTCGACAACCCAAGCCACATCATCCCGGTGATGGTTGGCGATGCCCATAAGTGCAAGATGATCAGCGACTGGCTGATGGAACATCACGGCATCTATGTGCAGCCGATCAATTACCCGACCGTCCCCGTCGGCACCGAGCGGCTGCGGATTACGCCATCGCCCGTCCATACCGATGGCGACATCGACCGGCTGGTGACGGCGCTGTCGGAAATCTGGTCGCAGTGCGAGTTGGCGCGGCGAGCAATGGCCGCCTGATCGCGACGATCGGGCGGCGTACGGCAATGTACGGCCCCGGCTATCGGCCTTATGAGCCGCAGTTCGAACCACAAAAGGTGGCAGATAACCTGTGGATCGTTAACGGGCCGGAAGTCGGCTATCGCTACGCGGGGCTGACGCTTCCCTGCCCGACGCGGATGACTGTCGTCCGCATCGGGCGCAAGCTGTGGCTGCATTCACCGATCTGCCTGGTGCCGATGCTCCTCGACCGGCTGGCGGCGCTGGGCGACGTGGCCTGGATCGTTGTTCCCAACAGCTTTCACCACGCGCATGCTGCGGCTTGGGCAGAACGGTATCCGGCGGCCGAATGCCATCTGTCACCCGATCTAGCCTCTCGCTTCGAAGCGACCCTCGGCGATGCCGAATTGCTTGACAACGTAACACCCGAAGCATGGCTGCCCGACCTCGAACAGCTTCAGGTCAATCTTGGCAGTTTCATCGAGACGGTCTTCTTCCACCGGCCAAGCGCGACGCTTATCGTCACCGATTTGGTGCAGAATTTCGAAGCTGGCCGGATCCGCAATCCGGCCACGCGGCTGATTCTTTGGGCGGGTGGATCGACGGGTCCAAACGGCAAAACCTCCGTCGATATCCGCCTCCCGGCCCGCCGTCACCATGATCGCATGCGTCGCGCCGCCGCGCAGATGCTACAATGGCTACCCCAGCGCATTATTTTGTCGCACGGCAAATGCTACGATACCGAGATTGCTGAGGAGTTGAGGCGGGCCTTCCGCTGGGCGACTTGACGGCTCGGGAAGCGTTATGACGCTGGGCGCGCCTGTTCCTGCGCCTTCGCCGCGATGCGTTCGAACACGCCGCGCAGTGCAGCGGGCGTTGCTACCTCAATCGCGCCGTTTTCGACGTCCGCCGCAGACCATGCCAGCGAGGGCATTTCGTCATCGAGCATGCTCCATTGCGGCAACAGCCGCTGCTCGACGGTATCGGTCAACAGCAGGCGAACGTCGCTGTGCCGGTCATCTACCAATATCCGCGCATAGAGCGCGTCGATCGCCAGCGCTGGACCTTCGATCAGCTGGAGATACAGATCGTGGCGGCACACCAGCGCACCCGTAATGTCGTCGCGGCGGTTGTTGTGCCGGGCACGGACAAGAATGCCGGCAAGCATTGCATCATCAAAGCCGAAGGGCTGCGAGCGATAGATCAGCTGCTTCACGTCGCGAACTCCTGTCGGTGCCGGGCGCCTAGGCTACGCGATTGAATGCAGTGGCGATAGATGCGCTGCCGATGCCGTTGGCGCCACAGAATCGGGTTTGGCGGCGTTGGAGGATGGCCTGCGGCTCATCTCGCCCAGGACGCAGCACGGTTCTAAGCCATCATTGCCTGTCCCGCCGAAGGCAACGCAGTACACAAAAAAGCCACCCGGTCTCCCAACCGGGTGGCCTTCTTTCTTGTCAGCGACCGATCGTCAGCCGCAGTCCTCCAACGTCACTGCGTCGCCGTTGGCACCGAAGTGTTGCCATCGGTTGCCGCCACCGGCACCGCAGTCGGTGCAGGCGCTGGTGCCACTGGCGCACCGGCGATGATGCCTCTGAGGGCTGGATAGTCCTTGAGCATGCTCACCCCGCCAAGCGGCTTGTTGAGCCCCTGGTGACAGGTGGTGCAGTTCACCTTGTAGACGTCGCCATGCGGTCCCTTGCGATAGGCAGGGAATACCGACGCAAGCGAGCCAATATATTCGGCGTTCGTGTTGCGGACCATCCGGATGCCGTACCACGCTGTCACGCGTTGCGGCCTGCTGTTCGACCAATTGCTGAACGAATCGGTATTGTGACAGAAGGTGCAGTTGACGTTCAACGCCGACGACATGTGCATCATCAGGCCATAGGTCTTCTCGGTGCTGGCGATCGACTTGCCGGGCGTTGCGGTGCGTAGCGCGCTGACCCCCTGGACGCGGATATTGTTGTTCGCATTCAGATACGTGCCGAACGGATCATAGGGCAGCGAGGCATAGGCAACGCTCGCCACTGGCGTGTCCTGCCCGTGCTTGTTGCTCATGATCCGGCCCGAGCCTCCAGGTGCGTCGGCAAGCGCCCACACATTCTTCGGGATCGCATTGCCGCGGTGGCAGGTATAGCAGGTCACGCCCGTCTGCTTGACGTGAGGCTGCCACTGCGAGTTGATGTTGATCGTCATCTGCAACATCCGGCGCGCGACGACCTTGGTG
>JBBQAG010000108.1:0-8070 GCA_038315875.1 Sphingomonadales bacterium
GATCGCCGTCGTCAGCTCGACTACACCCAGCCCAGACCCAAGATGACCCCCCGTCACCCCAACCGCCGAAATCACCTCAGCGCGCAACTCAGACGCAAATTGAGGCAATTGCTCAGGCAAAAGCTTACGCAAATCAGCGGGCGAATGCACCGTATCGAGCAACGGTGTGAGGTTGATGTCAGCCATTCAGCAAGATTAGCCCCGCCCGGCAGCCAAGTCGATTGCTGGCTGAACCATCAGCGGTCTCAAGCCCATATTTGATAGATAATTGTGACAAATTTGCCGGACGACAACCCCGTCTCAGTCACAATCGGCGCATTTGCCCCTCACCTCGATCACCGGCCGCACCGGCGAAAAGCCCGCAGCGACCGCCGCCGATCGGACGCCGCTGGTAATCCGGTCATCGTCGAGGTGCACGGTCTGGCCGCAACTGTCACACACCAGAAAGATGCAATCGTGGAGGCAATCGGGATGGGCGTTGGCGATATAGGCATTGGCGCTTTCAACCCGGCGCGCCAGGTTTGCGGTCACGAATAGATCGAGGATGCGGTAAACGCTGTTCGCTGCGACCCGCCGCCCTTCCAGCTTCGAGACGGCTTCGGCGATGTCATATGCCGATGCCGGCTTGTCGAAGCTCGCCAGCGCCTCGAAAAGGCGCGCGCGCATCGTCGTCCATTGCTCGCCCGATCGCTCCAGCGTCGCCTGTGCGGCATCGGCAAGCGCCGCACCTTCATGTTCGTGATGTTGATGCGCGCCCATATCGCAAAGCTAGGCGTCCGCGGGCCCCGCGGCAAGGCGCGTCAGTAGACCGCGCGCCGATTGAGATCATGGCCGAGCGCAAGCAAGCCAACGCCGATCAGCGTCCACAACGTCTCTGCGCCGTGGCCGTGGGGCAGCGAAATGGCTCCCGCCATCACGCCCAATCCAAGCGCGCCGATCGCCGCCGGCATCATATAGCCATGCTGCCAAACGCCCCGCCCCAGCGCCACGGCGCCAAGCAGGATCGCGATAGAGAGCCCCACCTCGTGAAACACCGGGCTCAGCAGCAACCCGCTGGCCGAAGCCGCAAGCGCAATAAGCACTGCGCTTGCCAGACAATGCACCGCGCATAGCCCAGAGAGGCCAATCGCCAGCCGATCAACGGCAAACGCCCTGGCAGGCGCAAGCGGATGGTTCGAGATCATCATCGCGAGCGGCTATGGCACGATCAAGGGTCCGTTACAATATATCATTGCGGCTTGGTCGGGATACCGGCGAAGAGTGGTGATGACGCCGCCGCTGCGCTCCGCTAAAGCACCAATCATGCTCATGAAGACGTCTCGCGATATCAATACTCGCCCCCGCGCGATGGCGTGGTGGCTTTATATCGTAGCGGCGATGATCGTCGCGATGGTGATCGTCGGGGGAATCACCCGGCTTACCGAATCGGGGCTGTCGATCACCCAGTGGAAGCCGATCAGCGGGATCGTCCCGCCACTCACCGCTGCTGACTGGCAGCAGGAATTCGACAACTACAAGAAAATTCCAGAATTCACGCAGATCAACAGCCGGATGACACTGGCTGGTTTCCAGGCGATTTTCTTTTGGGAATATGCACATAGGCTGCTCGGGCGGTTGATCGGCATGGCGTTTGCGCTGCCGTTGATCTGGTTCGCTGTCAGGCGGCAAATCCCTATCGGCTATGGCTGGCGGCTTGGCGCATTGCTCGCGCTTGGCGGATTGCAGGGCGCGATCGGCTGGTGGATGGTCGCCTCAGGCCTGTCGGTGCGGACCGATGTCAGCCATGTTCGGCTTGCCGTGCATCTGATGACCGCGCTGGTGCTGTTGGCGGGGCTGGTGTGGACGGCGCTTGATTTGCGCGCGCTTGCCCGATTCCCGATTGCGCGCGCCGCCGCTTTGCGACCGACTGCCGTGGTCGCGCTGCTGCTGCTGTTTACCCAGATCATGTTCGGCGCCTTCACCGCTGGCCTCGATGCCGGCTATGCCTTTTCCAGCTGGCCGTTGATGGGCGATGCCTGGTTCCCCGGCGGTACGCAGATGCTAAATCCCGAATGGCGCAACGCCGTCGATAACCCGGTTGTCGTCCAGTTCATCCATCGCTGGTTCGCCTTCGCTGCGGCAGCTGGGTTGGGCGTGCTTGCGTGGCGCGCCGTCAAAGCGGGCGCACCGCGCGCCGGCGTCGCGATCGCAGGGCTGGTTACGCTTCAGATCGTCCTTGGCATCGCGACGCTTTTGAGCGGCGTGGAGATTGCGATCGCCATTGCGCATCAGGCCAATGCGGCATTGACGCTGATCGCCGCTGTCGTGGCAGCGCACGCCCTCGGAAGTCGCCCTGCCAGCGCTTGATCTGCGCCTCCTGCTCATTCCTTTCGCGATCGCCGCGAGCGCCGGCGACATGCGCTTTGCGCCACCCGAAGATCAGAAATTCCGTCATCTCATCATCGAGGAGCGCGACGATGGCGCGATCCGCCGGCGCTTCGCCAGCGAAAGGATCATCGTTTTTCGCAAGACGCCGACGGGGTATCGTACCGAGGTGACAATCATCCGCAATACCCAGTCCGCCGGGCAAAGCGGCGCGATGTTCCTTGCCGCGATGGCCGGGCTGAAGGGTCGCCCGATCCATCTCAGTCTTGATCAAGGCGGCGCGCTGGTCGCAATCGAGGACGAACTGCCGATCTGGGACGCACTGTGCCGATCGCTCGAAGCTGCAACCGGCGGCACAGCTTCACGCCGGGCGCGCGCCGCTGGCTATATTTCGCCGCTCCGCGCCCTGCCGCCCGAGCGACGACGGGCGATGCTGGGCTCGCTGATCACGCCGCTCATCGCCGTCCCGAGCGCTCCCGAGGGGGATTATGCAATTTCCCTGCCCGCGCGCGGACCGGACGGAAATGCGAGCGTGCTTGCGGGGCGTGAAAGCAGGCATATCGGCCCCGATGGCATGATCTCCATCGAAACAAGCGCATCGGGCGACGTCGTCTCGCCCGGCGGCGGGGCGGCGGCGCACATCATCGTCAGTACCCGGCAACGCGTCGATTCGCGCACCGGCCTGATCGTCGAAAGCATCGAAACACGTGACACTGCGATCGGCACCGGCAAGGCCGCTGCGCACGATATCGCGCGGACGACGAGCACCCTTACGCTGATCGGCGAACCCTAGGGTATTCTAATACCCGTTCGCTATCCCGCACATACGCTTGACTTTTACAGCACCGATCGTAAAAGCCCGTCAATCTCGCCGCTCCATATTCGGGGCGGCGTGTTTATTTTCAGTCGAAAAGGTCTGGCCCCATGAAGGCGCTGATGAAGACCACCAAGTCGGTCAAGCCGCACGAGGTGGAGAAGAAATGGCATATCGTCGATGCCGACGGCCTAGTGGTCGGGCGCGCGGCGTCGATCATCGCCAACGTGTTGCGCGGCAAGCACAAGCCCAGCTTCACCCCACACGTCGATTGCGGTGACAATGTCATCGTCATCAATGCTGACAAGATCCGCTTCACTGGCAAGAAGCTGAAGGACAAGATCTATTATCGCCACACTGGCTATGCTGGCGGCATCAAGGGCGTCGCTGCGGGCAAGGTGCTCGAAGGGCGCTTTCCCGAGCGCGTGCTCGAAAAGGCGATCGAGCGGATGATCCCGCGCGGCCCGCTTGGTCGCGATCAGATGCGCAATCTGCGCGTGTTCGCAGGTCCCGAGCATCCCCACGCCGCTCAGGACCCGCAGGTCCTCGACATCGCCGGCATGAACCGCAAGAACAAGGTGGGCAATTAATGTCCGACAATCGTCAGTCCCTTTCCGATCTCGGCTCGATGTCGAGCGCACCGCAAGACTCGGCGCCCGCCGCCGCTGCGCTTGGCGATGCGATGCCTGTCAACAATTCGGGGCCAAAGCCTGAGCCGATGCCGCTGCGCGAGCAGATCATCGACAAGCAGGGCCGTGCCTACGCCACCGGCCGCCGCAAGGATGCCGTTGCCCGCGTCTGGATCAAGCCGGGTTCGGGCAAGATCACGATCAACGGCCGTGATCAGCAAGTCTATTTCGCCCGGCCAACGCTGCGCCTCGTCATCAACCAGGTGTTCGGCGTTACCGAGCGCGAGGGCCAGTATGACGTTGTCGCGACCGTCAAAGGTGGTGGTCTTTCGGGCCAGGCCGGCGCGGTGAAGCACGGCATCAGCCAGGCGATCACCAAATATGAGCCGATATTGCGCGCGCCCGTAAAGGCGGCAGGCTTCCTCACCCGCGACAGCCGCACCGTAGAGCGCAAGAAGTACGGCCGGGCCAAGGCGCGTCGCAGCTTCCAGTTCTCGAAGCGCTAATTACTTATTTCACGTAACTTGGAAGGGCGGCTCGGCAACGAGTCGCCCTTTTTGGTCTGTTTTCTCCGTTCCGGATCGATCTACGATTGTACAATCGCGCGCAAGCTCGATAGTCTCGCAACCGAAACGAGCGGGCATCGCGTTTATACTGCCAGTAGCCTGTGTCGCCGATCATCTGCAAAAGAGACGGGGATGAAGCGATCATGGATAAGCGCGGACGGTACACTATAGCGAAGTTCGTAGCGATGATGCTTGCCGCGTCGCTGAGTAGCGCGGCTTTCGCCGATGAACGTAAGCGCAACGAGGCCGTGCATAGCGACGCGGCCAGCCTTTGCCCCTTCAGTGATAGCGAGATATCTGGCGGCAACAGGATCGAAGCACGCGACGGCACCGAGATGGTCGGCCTTTATTCTTGCTGGTTGGCAGATGAGGATAATGACACCGTTCAGGATCTGACCGATCTTTATGCCCATTGGAGCGTTCGCCAGCTCCGCAGCGCCAAGCAATTGCCCAGAAGCTACCGACGTGAGAGCAAATCGCCGATCTTGCGGCTGTTCGTCGGGCACGACCTGAGCGTTATCAGCTCGCTCCGGATCGATCTACGCGACCCCGAAACCACCTTCGTCATACCGCTCGCGAATTTCGCCTATCAAGGCCGTGCCGGCAAGGGCCAGTCCTGGTCGACCGATCTGGTTTCCGATGATCAGACCCAGGCATTTTTCCGGATCAGCGCCCTGACATCGGCCCGCATCGTGCTCACCGCCAAGGCATCGAGAGCGATCGAAGTCCAAGCGGCAGGCACCGTGCTCAATGCGCTTCGCGATATCTCTTCGCTAGTGTCGCCGGGCGCAGCGCTGATTACCTCGCTCAACCGGGAGTCGATCCAACAAACGTCACGCGCACTCGACAGCGCGCTATCGAGCATCTGGTCCGAATCGATCGGCGAAACCACCGGCACTGCCCGCCAATTGAGCGAACGGTATCCCGGCGCACGCTTCATCATCCAGCTCACGGTTCCCGCCTTTGTGAAAGGGCGCCTCTCCCCCGGTGAGAAACCCGATCCCGAAGCACGGTTTACGCGCTGGTACGAACTGACGCTCAGCTGCCCGCGCCGATCGATCTTCAGCAGCGAAGTTGCTTGCGAACGGCGCTCGGCAGACTCTTCGGCGCGGGCGCTCACAGCGCTCCGTTCCAGGGTCACTGCGCAGCAGGTGATCAATTTCCGAATCGCGGCGGGCAAAACGGTGCAACAGTATCTGTCGGATCAGGACTGGTACGCGCGATTCCTGCGCAAGGGTGACAAGGCGCCGGGCAACGAGACTCAAAGCGCCAGCTCGACTACCGGGGCGAAGGGCAACAACAGCACCACCAACCCGGCTCGGCTCCAGGAAGCCCTCCGCACTGACGAGAGTGGCGGGCAAGAGGCGCCCGTGGCACCAGCGACGCAGGCGGCAACATCCTATGGCGCGGAAACCACCAGCGCACGGAGCGAATCGGATTATGCCGCGCTGTGCAATTCGATCGTCAACGTGCTTTACGCAGCCGGCCTATCGAGGCTCGATGCGCAGATCGGTCTATGGGGCGTAGTAACGGGTTCGCCCGACTTTGTCGGCATCGAAGCTTATTTTCAGAAAAATCCCCGGTGCCCGCAATTGCTGCCCCTCGCTGGCACCGACGGGGCTTGGAAGTTTGCAGACCTGTAAAGGCGGACCGCCGAATGGCGCAGCGCATCTGGCCGCGTCGTCATCTAGCAGCGCTGGATCAGGCACCGGCCGGCATTGCGCGAATGATCCGGTGCAACTGACCCGGGCCTTTAAGATCGACCCGCAATTCGTTGAATGATGGCGGCGACGCGCGGACGCGTTCGGACAGCGTTCCCGCGCCGATCATGCGCACGCTTGCGGCGCCCGCCGGCTGTTCGACATCGAACGGATCATGCACATGCCCGCTGAGCACGGCCCGCACACCCGCCCCTGCAAGTGAGGTCAGCGCGTTCAGCCCGCCGCGCGTGCGTGCGGTGCCGCTCGTCCCTGCATCGATCAACGGGTGATGTGCGGCGACGATGACAAAGGAGCCATCCGCTGCGGCCACATCGGCCAAGGTCTTGGCCAGTTCTCTCCTACTGACATGTCCCTTCGACCAATTGAGCCGCCATTGAAAGCGCGCGGTCGTGCGCAACGGCACGATCGTCAGCCCGGCGATATCGAGCGGCCGTTCGATCATTTTTTCAAGCCGGCCATAGCGCGCATAAGGCCGGAAAAAACGCGCCACCGGATTGAAATAAGGCAAGTCATGATTGCCGACCTCCACCGTGACTGGACGATCGAGCGATTCAAGCCAGCGCGTTGCCGCTTCGAATTCATGGTGCCGGGCGCGCATCGTCACATCGCCAGTAACGATAACGGCATCGGGCGCTTCCTGTTTGACCGTTCGTGCAAACCAATCCAGGGCGACCTTGTCCTCGGCACCAAAATGGATGTCGCTGACGTGGAACAGCCTGATCATGCTGGAGGCAGCGTCTTGATGAATTGACGCCTGGTTTCGCCTGCCGTGATCGTTTGCGAAGGATCGAGCATATGCGGCTCGCCATCGAACAATGCGCGTACCGGCTTGTCACCCGCCACCCGAAATTTCTCCGTGGTGATTTCGCTGACCGCCGCAGCGGCAAGCCAGTCGCCGGTCATCCAATCCCAACCCAGCTTTCCAATCGATCCCCATTCGCGTGCATCGATCGCCGCAACTTTGAGGGTTCCAGCGTCGGGACGGACGAGCACTGCCTGTGCGCTCCGCGACAGACCGGACACGCCCCGCAACCGAATACCCCGCCCAAAGGTCCGGCGCCAGGCGTGGATCACTGCCCTGCCCAGCCCCCTGATTCTTCCCTTGCGGATCATTTCACGGGCGCGGACCCAGCTTGCCGCTGGCCCCAGGATCAAGCCGACGAATGCGCGATGCTCCCCGGCCTCGATAAAAGGCAGAGCGATCACGTCTGCGCTATCGTGCGCGGCGTGAATGATCGCCGCTGGATCCGCGGCGCCATGTAGCGTCTTGGCAAGCATGTTCATCGTGCCACCGGGAAGGATCAGGATGGCGCCGTGCCAATCAGACAACGCGCAGATGGCGGCGTTGATCGTGCCGTCGCCTGCAAACAGCATGACGGTATCGACGCCATCCCGGTCGAGCGCTGCGGGCTCTGGCAAGGGTTGTTCAGGAAAATCGGTGCGGCCAACGATTGTAAGCCCGCGCTCGCCCGCAAGCGCTTCGATGGCCTGGCATTTCGCGGTGGTCGAGGAACCCGAACCCGGATTAGTGATGAACCAGATGTTCTGCATGCGGGCCAAACGCACCGGAAGCGAAATGGTCTCGCGCGGCCCAGCGAAATCTATCGCAGGGTACCGACTATGGAACCGCTTTTTAAACCCCGTGTTTTCGGTGTAACGAACACTCGACACAGAAGCGACGAGTCGCAACGTGTTCGCCGGCCGGCATGTTCCGGCTTTCGAAAGTAGGAGCAGGATCTAATGAATTCAGTATCATCGGCTCGTTTTGGTAAAATCGCTTTCGGCGTGGCGCTTTCAGCCTTGACGCTCGCGGCTTGTTCCAAGACGGAGCCAGCACCGGAGGCCACGACGGCTGCCGAAACAACCACGACCACCACGACAGCCAACGAAGCTGCGCCAGCTGCCGCACCAGCGGCAGCGCCTGCTGCCACGAAGGTGGCGGCGGATAACGTCGATACCGTCAGCGGCGTCAAATA
>JBBQAG010000080.1:0-11225 GCA_038315875.1 Sphingomonadales bacterium
TTGCCAGACATCGGGCGTGTCGTTGCAAGAGAGCGATCCTTACAACAATGTGATCCGCACGACCGTGGAAGCGATGGCGGCGGTGCTCGGCGGCACGCAGTCACTCCATACCAATGCGCTCGACGAAGCGATCGCGCTCCCAACCGATTTCTCTGCGCGCATCGCCCGCAACACCCAGATCGTGCTGCAGGAGGAAACCGGCATCACCCGTGTCGTCGATCCACTCGGCGGCTCCTATTACATCGAGGCGTTGACGGCGGAACTGGTCGACAAGGCATGGGCAATCATCGAGCGCGTCGAGGCCGAAGGCGGCATGGCCAATGCAGTGGCAAAGGGCTGGCCCAAGGCGATGATCGAGGAAGCCGCCACCGCCCGCCAGGCGCGGGTCGATCGCGGCGAGGACGTCATCGTCGGCGTGAACAAATATCGCCTGAAGGACGAAGACGCGATCGATATTCTCGATGTCGACAATGTCGCGGTGCGCGCCGGCCAGATCGCGCGGATTGAACGCATCAAAGCGGCGCGGGATGAAGACGCATGCCGGGCGGCGCTCGCTGCGCTAAGGGACGGCGCAGGCGGCAGCGCAAACCTCCTCGCCCTCGCCGTCGAGTGCGCCCGCGCCCGCGCGACTCTTGGCGAAATCAGTCAGGCGATGGAGGATGTCTTTGGGCGCCACGCAACCAACCCCACGCCCGTCAGCGGTATTTATGGCGGAGCATATCTCAACGATGCCCGCTGGGATCAGCTGCTTGCAGGGGTCGAGGCGACGGCGTCGCGGATGGGCAGGCGCCCGCGGATGCTCGTCGCCAAAATGGGGCAGGACGGGCATGATCGCGGCGCCAATCTGGTGAGCAGCATGTTCGGCGACCTGGGGTTCGAGATCGTCCCCGGTCCGTTGTTTCAGACGCCAAGCGAAGCTGCCGCGCTCGCGATCGAACATGATGTCGATGTCGTCGGCGCCTCAAGTCTCGCCGCGGGTCACAAGACGCTGATCCCCGAGCTGATCGGCCTGCTCCGCGAAGCGGGCCGCACCGATATCAAGGTCATCGTTGGCGGCGTCATCCCGGCACAGGATTATGATTTCCTGCGCGAGGCGGGCGTCCAGGCGATCTTTGGCCCCGGCACCAATCTGGTCGCGGCAGCGGGCGAAGTGCTGCGGTTATTGGGGCACAATATGCCCCCTGAAAGTGAGGCTGCGGAATGACCCGCACCTTTGTGCTCCCGGCCTCATTCAGCCGATTGGTTGATGCTCAACAATCACTGATTGCCGAGTTCAGCGACGCCCGCCTTCCGTTTGCGTTGGATGGCAACCTGATTGGTGATGTTGGTGAAGCGCTCGCGATACGACATTTTGGTATGAAATTATGTGCCAAAAGGCGACCTGGTATCGACGGTACCATCAACTCTAAATCTGTTCAGGTAAAAACGAGCTTCTCACAGAGGGGAGGAGCTTTCAGGTGGGTTTGCGACCCTGCAGAAATTCTCTTGGTTTTCTGCATCAACCGTCAAGATCAAAGCGGTCAATGGTTGGCCTCGTTAATTTACAATGGTCCTCAGAAATTGGTGTTTAAGAAGCATTTCCACGGCAAGCCTTTTAAAGGGCAGCGATCTATCCCGAAAGATAAACTTGTAGATTACGATACTAAGGTTCGCGACGCCGACCGTCTTCCTGTCGTCAAGGTAATGTAGAATGACTGACGCCCGAACCGACTGGACCCGCGCCGAAATAAGCGCGCTGTTCGATTTGCCCTTCGACGAACTGATGTTCCGCGCGCAGAGCGTCCACCGCGCGCATCACGCGGCGGGCGAGGTGCAGCTCTGTACACTGTTGTCGATCAAGACCGGCGGCTGCCCGGAGGATTGCGGTTACTGCTCGCAATCGACGTCAGCTGACAGCGGCTTGAAGGCCGACAAGCTGATGGAAGTGGAAGCCGTGCTCACCGCCGCCGCTGAGGCCAAAGCGAGCGGTTCGCAGCGTTTCTGCATGGGGGCGGCGTGGCGCAACCCCAAGGATCGCGACATGGGCGCGGTGATCGCGATGGTCGTGGGCGTCAAGGCGATGGGGATGGAGACCTGCATGACGCTCGGCATGCTGGAGCCGCACCAGGCCCGGCAACTGGCTGAGGCGGGGCTGGATTACTACAACCATAACATCGACACCTCGCCGGAGAATTACGGCAACGTCATCACCACGCGAAGCTTTGCGGACCGGCTCGACACGCTGGAAAATGTGCGCGCGGCGGGGATCAACGTGTGCTGTGGCGGCATCGTCGGGATGGGGGAGACACGCAGCGACCGGGTCGGCTTCGTCCACGCCCTGGCCACCTTGCCGAAGCACCCCGAAAGCGTGCCTGTCAACGCGCTGGTGCCGGTAAAGGGCACGGTGCTCGGCGACATGCTAGCGGACACGCCGCTCGGCAAGATCGACGACATCGAATTTGTGCGCACGGTGGCGGTTGCGCGCATCACCATGCCGCTGAGCATGGTGCGCTTGTCCGCAGGGCGTGAGAGCATGAGCGAGGCGACACAAGCGCTGTGCTTCATGGCCGGCGCGAATTCGATCTTCACCGGCGACAAGCTGCTGACGACCGGCAACCGCGGCGATAGCGCGGACGGGGCGATGTTTGAGAAGCTGGGGCTGAAGCCGATGACGGGCCATGAGCCGATGCGGGCTACGGTTGACGCATGACATAACTGTAGCTACATTTATGGAGTGGATTTGGGACGATCAAAAGGCTGCGAGCAATTTCGCGAAGCATGGCGTTCGATTTGAAATCGCCTTGTTCGTATTCGCCGATGAACATCAACTCACGTTGAGCGATCCACATCCTGACGGAAACCGGCAGCGAACGATTGGGATGGTTGATGATGCTGTGCTGTTCGTGGTCCACACGGTCGTGGACGCCGATGGCGTTGGTCGGATAATCAGCGCTCGTTTGGCGTCACGAAAGGAAAGGCGGATATATGCGAACGAACGACGCTAAACTGACGCCAGAAATGCGGACAGAACTCGCCAAGCTCGCGGCGATGACCGATGATGATATCGACTTTTCCGACATGCCAGAGGTCACCGATTGGACCGGGGCGGTGCGCGGCAAATTCTATCGCCCGGTCAAGCAGCAGGTGACGCTGCGGCTGGACGCCGATGTGCTGCACTGGTTCAAGACGCATGCCGAAGGGTCGCGCGGCTATCAAACCAAGATCAACGCGGCGCTGCGGCGGTTTGTCGAGGAAGAGGCGAAGCGGGCGTGAGGGGTGGCGTGTCTGTCTCAAACCCCGACCGTCACCCCGGACTTGTTCCGGGGTCCACCGCGCGACAAGTCATGGCGTCGGCGGGGGAGGCGTGGACCCCAGAACAAGTCCGGGGTGACGATGTCCTGGAGTCGGCTGCGTGAAGATCATATGGATTTCAACGGGATATTGGCTGACTGTGGCGATCGCCGCAGCGGCAATGTTTCTAGCGAGTAATTTCGCCGGCCCAACGGGAACCCCCACCTACATTCAATCGACGATAGAAGTGCTTGTGATTGGCGCTCTCATTTATGCCGTCGGTCTGATCTTATTTCGTCGGCGAAAGATTCTGTGATGCTCAAAAAAATCCTGGTCGCCAATCGTGGTGAAATCGCGTGCCGGGTGTTCCGCACGGCGAAGCGCATGGGCCTACAAACCGTTGCGGTCTATTCCGATGCTGATGCGCGCGCGCCGCATGTCCTGATGGCGGACGAGGCAGTGCGGCTCGGCCCGGCGCCTGCCGCCGAATCCTACCTTAAGGCCGACCTCATCCTTGCGGCTGCGAAGGCGACCGGCGCCGACTGTATCCACCCCGGTTACGGCTTTCTGTCCGAGCGCGAGAGCTTTGCCAAAGCCTGCGCCGACGCTGGCATCGCGTTTGTCGGGCCGCCGCCGGGCGCCATCGCCGCGATGGGCGACAAGATCGAATCGAAAAAGCTCGCCAAGGCCGCGGGCGTCAACGTTGTCCCCGGTTTCCTGGGCGAAATCGCCGATACCGATGAAGCGGTGAAGATCGCCAGCGACATTGGCTATCCCATCATGATGAAGGCATCGGCGGGCGGCGGCGGCAAGGGGATGCGGCTGGCCTATAGCGAGCAGGATGTGCGCGAAGGCTTTGAGGCGACCAAGCGCGAGGGGCTCGCCAGCTTCGGCGATGACCGCGTGTTCATCGAGAAATTCATCGAAAGCCCGCGCCACATCGAAATTCAGGTGCTGGGCGATCAGCAGGGCAATATCCTGTATCTCAACGAACGCGAATGCTCGATCCAGCGCCGCCATCAGAAGGTGGTCGAGGAAGCGCCGTCGCCCTTCGTCACGCCCAAAATGCGCAAGGCGATGGGCGAGCAGGCGGTCGCGCTGGCGCGGGCGGTGGGCTATTACAGCGCAGGCACGGTCGAGCTGATCGTGTCGGGCGCCGACACCACGGGGGAGGGGTTCTACTTCCTCGAAATGAACACGCGGCTCCAGGTTGGGCATCCCGTGACCGAGGCGATCACCGGCATCGATCTGGTCGAACAGATGATCCGCGTCGCGGCGGGCGAAGCGCTCCCGTTTACGCAAGCCGATATCGGCATCAATGGCTGGTCGATAGAGAACCGCGTCTATGCCGAGGATCCCTATCGCGGCTTCCTGCCAAGCATTGGCCGGCTGGTGCGCTATAATCCGCCCGAGAGCGAGGGCACGCCGTACATCAACCCCTCCCCTGAAGCGGAGGGGCTCAATGCCCCCTACATCCGCGTCGATGACGGCGTGCAGGAGGGGGGCGAGGTCAGCATCTTCTATGATCCGATGATCGCCAAGCTGATCACCTGGGCGCCGACACGAGAAGCAGCGATCGATCTCCAGATCGATGCGCTCGACGCCTTCGAGATCGACGGACCGGGGCATAATATCGATTTCCTTTCCGCGATCATGCAGCATCCGCGCTTCCGCTCGGGCGCCATCACCACGGGCTTCATCGCCGAGGAATATCCCGAGGGCTTTCACGGTGCGCCTGCCTCGCCCGATGTGCTGCGCGCGCTTGCCGCGATCGCCGCCTTTGCTGCGACGGCCGAGGCAGACCGTGCCCGCCGCGCCGATGGCCAGCTTGGCGAGCGGCTGCCTCCGCCCGACGAGTGGGTGGTGCGGATTGCCGGGGCCGATCACAACGTGTCGATCGACGAAGACGAGATCATCGTCGATCGCGAAGCCATCGATCTGGCGATGGAATACACGCCGGGCGACCGGATGATCGAGGCCGAGGTAGACGGCGTGCCGTTATCGGTGCGAATCGCGCGCACGCGCACCGGCTTCAAGCTGACGACGCGCGGCGCCAGCCATGTCGTCCGCACACTGCCAGCGCATGTCGCGCCCCACGCTCGCTATCTGATCGAAAAAACCCCGCCTGATCTGTCGCGCTTCTTGCTGTGTCCGATGCCGGGGCTTTTGATGCGGCTCGACGTCGCGGCAGGGGACAAGGTTGAGATCGGCCAGCCGCTTGCGGTCGTCGAGGCGATGAAGATGGAGAATATCCTGCGGGCCGAAAAGGCTGGCACCGTGAAATCGCTCAGCGCCGCGCCGGGTGACAGCCTGGCGGTCGATGCGATCATTCTGGAGATCGAATAAACCTATTGCACCTGCCGCTGCGTCAACCGCTATCGCTTTGCAATGACGAGCGCACGATTGAACCATTCAGGACATTTTACGACAAGATTTCGTTGGACGCTGCCGCGTTGCAGCGCCACTTGTAGATGATGCTGCGCGCGCGTCCTTTTTTTGCCCTGATCGCGTCGGTTGCGCTTCAGGCATGCGCTGTGGGCCCCGATTACAAGCCTCCGGCACCCGCGACGCTGGCGGTGCCGCCCACCTATTCGACTGTCGCAGCAACGGGCGAACGGCCCGATCTTCAGCGTTGGTGGACGCGCTTCAACGATCCGCAACTCGATGCGATCGTCGATCTCGCGCTCAAGCAGAATCTGGATATCGCCCAGGCCGTGTCGCGGCTGCGTCAGGCGCGCGAATCGCTCGTCCAGTCACGCGCATCGCTGTTCCCCAGCGTTGGGGTGAATGGCAGCTATTCGCGCAACATCAATATTCGCGGGCAAACCTTTGGCCAGATCACCAATGCCGGCATCGTCAATGAAAATTATGCGCTTTCGGCGGATGTTTCCTATACCGCCGATATCTTCGGCGGTGTCCGGCGCTCGGTCGAATCGGCGCGGGGCAGCTATGCCGCCAGCGGCTATAATCTGGCGCAGGTCCAGGCATCGATCGCTTCCGAGGTCGCGCGCAATTATATCCTCGCGCGCGCCGCCCAAGCCGGGGCCGTGATCGCGCGCGGCAGCCTGGCGGTCCAGGATGACAATCTGGAGATCGCGGGCTTCCGCGTGCAAGCCGGGCTCGTTTCCTCGCTCGATGCCGAGCAATCGCGGGCGCAACGCGCGCAGACCGCCGCCAATATCCCCAGCCTCGACCAAAGCTTCGAACAGGCAGCGAACCGGATCGGCGTGTTGACCGGACAGGCGCCCGGTGCGCTCAAGGCGCAATTGGCAGTCGCTGCGCCGATCCCGATCGGCCCGGATGCGGTGCCCGTCGGCGTGCCCGCCGATATCCTGCGCCAGCGACCGGATGTGCTTGCCGCCGAGCGAAACCTGGCCGCCGCAACGGCGCAGATCGGCGTTGCGCGCGCGGCCCTGCTCCCGCAGTTGACGCTAAGCGGCAGTATCAGCTCGAACGCGTCGTCGATCAATGCGCTGACCGATATCATCACTGGTCGCGTTTTCGGCCAGCTCGCGCAGACGATCTTCGATGCCGGGCGTCACCGGGCGGTGCTGCGGCAGCGCCGGGCGCAAGCTGAGGAGGCCTTCGGCGCTTATAAGTCGACAGTGCTGCAAGCGCTCGAGGATGTCGAAAACGCGCTCACGGCGCTTGCCACCGCCCAGGCACGCCAGCGCGAATTTGCGATTGCCGCCGATGCTTCGAACAACGCAGCGATCCTTGCACGCAGCCAGTACCGCGCCGGGCTGACCGATATCACCACGCTTAACACCAATGAAACTGCCCTGCTTTCGGCGCAGAGCGGGTTATCGAATGTGAAATCGGATCAGGCTCAGGCGCTCGTCCAGCTCTATCTGGCGCTGGGTGGCGGTTGGGATAGCACCGCCCCGCCGCCCATTGCCGAACCGCTCAAACAGGGTGACGGCCAGCCGCCGCGCCCAACGGCTCAATAGCAGACCTGATGACCAGCTTGATAACAGGATCGCCCATGGCAGACGCAAGCGCTTCAGAACTAGACGATTTTCTCGGCGTAAGGCCGGTGCCGGCCTGGCGCCGCTATGGCAAATGGGTGGCGGTGGCGGTTGGCGTGGTGCTGCTCGCTTTGCTGGTCATGCGCTTCCTGGCGCCAGCGGCCAAGCCCGATTATGCGACTGAAACGGTCACGAAGGCGCCGCTGATCGTCTCGGTTTCGGCAACGGGCAAGCTTGCGCCCACAAACCAGGTCGATGTCGGTTCCGAAGTGTCGGGGCTGGTCGCGCGCGTCGTGGTCGATGTCAACGATCAGGTCCGCAAAGGCCAGCCGATCGCGCTGATCGATCCAACGCGGTTCCAGGATGCGGTCAATCAGAGCAAGGCGCAGCTCAACTCGACTATCGCCGCTGTCGCACAAGCGCGCGCGACACTGGCACAATCGAGCGCACAACTCGGTCGCCTGCAGGAAGTGAGCCGGCTGTCGAACGGGCGCGTCCCCGCCAAATCTGAAATGGAGCAGGCGATTGCCGACCGCGATCGCGCCGTCGCCAATGTTCGCGCGGCCGAGGCCAATGTGGCGGCATCGCGCGCGAGCCTTTCGTCCAACCAGTATAGCCTCGTTCGGGCTGTCATCCGCTCGCCCGTCAACGGCGTCATCCTCGCACGGCAGGTCGAACCCGGGCAGACCGTCGCTGCGTCATTCAACACGCCGACGCTGTTCGTGATTGCCGAGGATCTGACGCGGATGAAGCTGGAAGTCGCGATCGATGAGGCCGATGTCGGTGAAGTACGCCAGGGCCAGGAGGCGACGTTCACTGTTGATGCGTTTCCAGGTGCGGTTTTCCCGGCGGCGATCACCCGCGTCGATCTGGGATCCAACTTGTCGGCGCAAACGACCACCACGACCACCACCGCGAGCAACCAGGTCGTCAGCTATTCGGCGACGCTGTCGGTCTCGAATCCGGAAATGCGGCTCCGGCCGGGGATGACCGCCACGGCGGACATCACCACGATCGAGAAGGCTGGCGCGCTGCTCGTTCCCAATGCCGCCCTGCGCTTCAAACCAACGGATGGCGCAGGCGGCGCGGGTGGCGGCATCGCCAGCGCCTTTGGTCCGCCACGATTCCGTCGCGGCGGCGAGCGAACCGCTACGATCGGGCGCGGCTCGACGCAAACCGTCTATGTCCAGCAGGCCGATGGCAGCCTTAAGCCAGTGCAGATCGTTACTGGCGACACCAATGGGACGATGACCGAGGTGATCAGTGGCGCGCTGAGGCCGGGCATGAAGGTGGTGACCGGGCAACTGGCCGCAGGCGCCTCCAAATCCGGTTCACGCACCAGCAGCCAGCGGCGCGGGACCGGCGGTGGCCAGTAACCCAGCACCCCTGTTGGCGGGTGTGGCCCCGCTGATCACGCTGCGCGGCGTAACCAAGGTCTATGGCAGCGGCGCGACCGCATTTCAGGCGCTGAAGGGGGTCGATCTCGATATCGCGGCGGGGGATTTCGTTGCGGTGATGGGGCCATCCGGATCGGGCAAATCGACGACGATGAACATCCTTGGCTGTCTCGATGTACCCAGCGCCGGCAGCTTTGTCTTCAAGGGCCACCGCGTCGAGGCTCTCGGCCGCGATGAGCGCGCGCTGCTCAGGCGTAAATATCTCGGCTTCGTATTTCAGGGTTTCAATCTGCTCGCGCGCACGACCGCGCTTGAAAATGTCGAGCTGCCGCTGCTCTATCGCGGCGATAGCCGAAAGGCCCGGCACGAAACCGCGATGGCGGCGCTCGACAAGGTGGGGCTTGCGCCGTGGTGGGATCATACACCTGCCGAGCTTTCCGGCGGCCAGCAGCAGCGCGTGGCAATCGCGCGCGCGCTCGTCACCAATCCCGATGTGCTGCTCGCCGATGAACCGACGGGCAATCTCGATTCGGAGCGCTCGCTGGAGATCATGCAGTTGCTCACCGATCTCAACCGGACGATCGGCATCACCGTGCTGATGGTCACGCACGAGGGCGACATGGCCGCCTTTGCCAACACGATCATCCATTTCAAGGATGGCCTTGTCGAACGGATCGATACCGGCATGCGCGCGAAGGTGGCCGGCTGATGTTCTTCACCACGATCGCCCTCGCGCTTCGATCGATCGCCCGGCACAAGCTGCGCTCGTTCCTGACGACGCTTGGCATCATCATCGGCGTGGCAGCGGTGGTGACGATGGTGACTCTGGGCAAGGCGACAACGGCGGCGGTGCAGGCATCGATCGCCTCGCTCGGCACCAACATCCTCCAGGTGCGCCCCGGCCAGGGCTTCGGGCGGGGCGGCGGCGGCCCGCGCCCACCCGATTTCAAGGCAGAGGATGTGATCGCTGTCCGGCAGCAGATCGCCGGCGTCACCGCCGTCGCCCCGCAGGCGCAATCGACCGGCACGGTCATCTATGAAGGTGCCAACTGGTCGACGACGATCAATGGCACCAATGATGATTATTTTCAGGTCCAGCCCTGGCCGCTCGCCAAGGGCCGCTATTTCACGCCGCAAGAAGAGGCTGCGGGCAAGGCAAGCTGCATTATCGGCAACACGATCAAGAACAACGTGTTTCGCACTGCCGAGCCGATTGGCGAACGCATGCGGATCGCCGGCATCAGCTGCGATGTCGTCGGCGTGCTAACGGCGAAGGGGCAGGGTGGCTTCGGCGGCGATCAGGATGATGTCGTCATCATGCCCCTCAAGACGGTGCAGCGGCGGCTAACGGGCAATCGCGACGTGCGGCTGATGCTGGTCGGCGTCGATCAGGCCTATTCGACTGCTCAGGTGCAGGCATTGCTTACCGATCTGCTTCGCGAACGGCGCGGGATATTGACCGGCAAGGACGATGATTTCTTCATTTTCGACACCAAGCAGATCAGCGATACACTCACCTCGACGACGACCTTGCTGACCGGCATCGTCAGTGCGGTTGCAGCGATCAGCCTCGTCGTCGGCGGGATCGGGATCATGAACATCATGCTCGTCTCGGTGACCGAGCGGACGCGCGAGATCGGCATCCGGCTCGCCATCGGCGCCGTCGCGCGTGAGGTGCTGATGCAATTCCTGGTAGAGGCAATCGCGCTGTCCTGTCTTGGCGGGCTGATCGGGCTGGTGGTGGCGCAGGGCGTGATCGCCCTCGTCGTGCCCCTGCTCAAAGTCACATGGCTGTTCGATCTGCAGATCAACATCGTCGCCTTTGCGATCTCAGCAATCATCGGGGTGGTTTTTGGCTATTTCCCGGCGCGGCGTGCAGCAGCACTCAACCCGATCGATGCGCTGCGGCATGAATAGGCATAGCGAGAGCGCCGAAGCCGGTACCGTGATGCGATTGGGCAGGACCGCAGCCTGATCCTCAGAAGCGGCGTCGGCGCTAGCTCAACAGCGAGCCCGCAGCCGCTCCAGATCTTCTAGCGTATCGATGTCGATCAGTTCGGAAGGCGTTGTCACGACATGGTGTCCCGCGCGGATCAGCGCACGGCCGCCTTCGTCTCCCTGCGCGTCCATCAGCGCCTCGAACCGACCGGCGCCGAACAGCGCGGGGGGCGAGGGGGCGTGGCCGTCACTCGATGCGATGACGGCGTCGGCGCCGTTGGCGGTCTCCAGCAGGCGGAGGATATGCGCCTCGGTAACGCGCGGCATATCGGCAAGCGCGATCAGCACCGCTGCTGCCCCCGCATCTTGCGCGGCCCGGACACCGAGCTTGATCGATTCTGCCATGCCCAATTCCGGCTGGGGATTGGCGATCACCCGGTAGCCGAGCGGGCCGAAATCGAGCTTGGTACCCGATACGATCGCGACGCGGGCCAGGAACGGCACATTCTCGATTGCGGTAACGACATGCATCGCGAGCGGACGACCGAGAAACTTCTCCGCGAGCTTGTCCGGCCCGCCGAAACGCTTTGACTGGCCGGCTGCGAGCAGCACCAGCAAGGTGCGTTCAGCGGCGATCACGGCGTCTTCGAAT
>JBBQAG010000137.1:0-4710 GCA_038315875.1 Sphingomonadales bacterium
GGTCGTACCCCCTTTAACCCCACCACAACCCCCCCCCCCCCCCGGGGGTGTGGGTTGGGTGGGGCCATGACCGGGGCGCAGCACCAGATGACTGCCCCGCTCCCCAACCTTCTCCCCTGACGGGGGAGGAAGCTATGGCGATGCAACTCTGGGCAGGCCTTGGCAATCCGGGCGCGCAATATGCGCTGCAGCGGCACAATACCGGCTTCATGGCGCTTGATGCGATCGCCGAATTTCATGATTTCGAGGCGCCGAAAAAGCGATTCATGGGCTGGGCGATCGAGGCGCGCCTGGGCAGCGAAAAGCTGCTGCTGCTAAAGCCCGCCACCTTCATGAACGACAGCGGCCAGTCGATTGGCGAGGCGATGCGCTTCTACAAGCTCGCCCCAGAAGACGTGACCGTCTTTTACGATGAACTCGATCTGGCAGCGTTCAAAGTGAAGGTGAAGCGCGGCGGCGGCACCGCCGGGCACAACGGCATCCGATCGACGGTTGCGCATATCGGCGAGGATTTCCGCCGCGTGCGGCTCGGCATCGGGCACCCCGGGCACAAGGACCGCGTAACCGGCCATGTGCTCGGCAACTTCGCGAAGGCAGAGATGGACCCGCTTGCCGATATGCTCGGCGCCGTTGCGGCTGAAGCGGCCTGGCTGGCGCAGGGCGACGATGTCCGCTTCATGAGCGACGTTGCGCTGCGGCTCCAGCAGGATTGATCGAGGTTCATTGTTTGTCCCGCCGGTCTCCGGTACGGAGGAACTACCGGAAAGTGTCCCGGGCTGGATGACCTGAATGGCGCGAGACGACGGGGTACCGATGGCAGTGATGGTCAGGCGGCTTGGTGGCCGCTTCGAACTGAGCCGCACCGCAACCGATGCCATTCTTGCCCTGCCCTTCGTCATCAAGGATTTCACGCCCGGCCAATATGTGCTGCGCGAGGGCGACAAGGTGCTGCAATCGTCGTTCGTGATCTCGGGCTTTGTGTTTCGCCACAAGATCGTTGCCGATGGTGGCCGGCAGATCGTTGCAATCCACCTGACGGGCGATTTCGTCGATCTGCAGCACATCATGCTCGATTATGCCGATCACAATATTCAAGCGCTGACCCCGGCAACGCTTGTTCAGTTTCCAAGCGATCAGTTGCTCGACCTGGCCTATCGCCACCCGGATATCGGCAAGGCATTGTGGCTCGAATCGCTGATCGAATCGGCGACGTTCCGCGAATGGGTCGTCAATGTCGGCCGGCGCAACGCCCGCGTGCGCACCGCGCACCTGCTGTGCGAACTGGCGATCCGGCGCGAAGCGGCGGGACTGGGGCCGCGCGACAGCTATGAATTGCCGATGACACAAGAGCAGCTCGGCGATTCGCTGGGCCTCACCTCGGTTCACGTCAATCGCACGCTGAAGGGGCTTGAGGCGGAAGGGCTGATCCTTCGCAGCAAGCGCGCCGTCACCGTCGCCGATTGGCACGGGCTGCAGCGGGCTGGCGATTTCAGCGCCCGCTATCTCCACCTGCACGACCAGCCTAATTGACGCGCAGCCCGGCATGACCACCCGATCGCTGTTCGCGACCAGGCTTTACGAAGCCACGCTCGGCAAGGGCGCCTTGATCGACGAGCTCGCCCATTCCTGCCTTACCCTCGCCGAGGAAGACCGTGCGGGCCGGGCCTGGTCAAAGGCGCATGGTTATCGCGGCTATACCTCCTACGCATCGCTCGATGATCTACCCCGGCGCGATCCCGTCATCGGTGACCTCGTCAAGCAACTCGACCGGCATGTCGCGGGCTTTGCCCGGGATTGCGCCTTCGATCTCGCCGGGCGCAAGCTGAAGCTCGACAGCCTGTGGGTGAATGTGATGAAGCCCGGCGCGGTCCATTCGGGGCATATCCATCCGCATTCGGTGATCTCGGGTACGCTGTATATCGCGGTCCCGCCCGGTGCCGGTGCGCTGAAGCTGGAAGATCCGCGACTGGGGCTGATGATGGCCGCCCCCACCCGCCTTGATGATGCAGCAGAGGATCAACGCACCTTCGTTTACGTAACGCCCAGCGCCGGCACGCTCCTGCTCTGGGAAAGCTGGCTACGCCATGAGGTGATGCCGCACGAAGGCAAGGGCGACCGGATCAGCATCAGCTTCAACTATCGGTGGTAGCCGGGACCGGGCATCCAGCCCCGGCCTGCCTCCGTCCGATCAGTTCATGCAGCCGCGATGCTCGTCCTTCACACTCGAGCTGTCCTGATATTCCTTCACAAACGCTGCATAGCCCGCATCATGCGCCGGCTGCGGTGCCGGATCATAAGTGACGACTGACATCGCCGTGCTGTCGTCATAGCTACCGCGCTCGGCGAGACGGATATAGGCTACCTTGGTGCCGTTCTTGTGGCTGGCGTACCAGGCCTGATGATCGGCAATCGCTTTCTTGAACAGCTCCAGCTGGCCCGATTTGATCGTGCTCAGCCGGATCGTCACCAGCCTGCCCTTGCATTGCAACCCACCGATCGCATTCGTTTGGGCGCCCGCGCCCGTTGCAGCCAACATCAGCATGCCGGCAATCATCTGCTTCAACATGATCGACTCTCCCCGGCCCCGCCATCGGGACACTGCCTGATTTCGCGCCTTCGCATCGGCGATGCAAGCGCCGGCTCTGGTCATTCGCGGCCCGACTGCCTAAGTGGCGCGTTCGCTCGCCTCGGGCGCTCATCAACGGGATGCATCATGGGTTTTCGCTGCGGTATCGTCGGGCTGCCAAATGTCGGCAAGTCCACCCTGTTCAACGCGCTGACCGAGACAGCGGCAGCACAGGCGGCGAACTACCCATTCTGCACGATCGAGCCCAATGTCGGCAATGTCGCGGTGCCCGATCCCCGGCTGCAACAGCTCGCCGACATCGCGCATTCTGCCAAGATCATCGAGACGCAGCTCGGCTTTGTCGACATTGCCGGCCTGGTGCGCGGCGCCTCCAAGGGCGAGGGACTCGGCAACCAGTTCCTCGGAAATATCCGCGAGGTCGATGCGATCGTGCATGTGCTGCGCTGCTTCACCGAAACCGATGTGACGCATGTCGAGGGCAAGGTCGATCCAATCGCCGATGCCGAAACGGTCGAAACCGAACTGATGCTGTCCGACCTCGAAAGCCTGGAGAAGCGCGTTCCTGCTGCCCAGAAAAAGGCGATGCAGGGCGACAAGGAGGCCAAGATCGCCGCCAATGTGCTTGGCCAGGCGCTCGATCTGCTGCGCGAAGGCAAACCCGCCCGGCTGACAGAACCCAAGGATGAGGACGAGGCGCGGATATTCCATCAGGCGCAATTGCTGACGTCAAAACCAGTGCTCTACGTCTGCAATGTCGATGAGGGCGATGCGGCGAACGGCAATGCGCTGTCGGCGCGTGTGTTCGAAAAGGCCAAGGCAGAGGGGGCAGAGGCCGTCGTCGTCTCCGCTGCGATCGAGGCCGAGATCGCGACGATGGCGCCGGAGGAACGCGGCGACTTCCTCGCCGAGCTTGGGCTTGAGGAAACCGGCCTCGCCCGCGTGATCACGGCGGGCTATAAATTGCTGAAGCTGCAGACCTTCTTTACGGTGGGCCCGAAGGAAACGCGGGCGTGGACGGTCCATGTCGGTGCGCGGGCGCCGCAGGCGGCGGGCGAAATCCACACCGATTTCGAGCGCGGCTTCATCCGCGCCGAGACAATCGCCTTTGACGATTATATCGCGCTCAAGGGCGAAAGTGGCGCGCGCGATGCGGGCAAGCTGCGCCAGGAGGGCAAGGACTATATCGTCCATGACGGCGACGTGATGCTGTTCCGCTTCAATGTCTGACGAATCGGGAAAGCCAAGCCGATCGTCCTTCCAATAATGGGTCGATGAGTGTCACATGTTTGACCCGCAGAAAGGGCAAAAGCGCCGCATGCGCATCTCGACCCGCCTGTTCGCTGCCTTTCTTGCCGCCGGGTTGCAGGCGTGCGTCACCCAACCGGTGGCGGGACCGTCACCAGTTGCGCTCAGCGCCAGCCCGGCAGAGGCGCGCAGCCCGGTAACGATCCTGATCTCGATTGACGGGTTCAAGCCCGATTATCTGACGCGCGGCGTGACGCCGAACCTGAATACGCTCGCACAGGCAGGGATCAGCGCAGCGATGCGCCCCTCTTTCCCAAGCGTCACTTTTCCCAATCATTACACGCTCGTCACCGGGCTGCGTCCCGATCGCAACGGCATTGTCGGCAACCGAATGGAGGATGCCCGCCGCCCGGGGCAAATCTTCACGATGCAAACCGACGATCCGTTCTGGTGGTCCGAGGCTGAGCCGATCTGGATCACCGCCGAGAAGGCGGGCATCCGCACCGCGACGATGTTCTGGCCCGGATCCAACGTCGATTTCGGCGGCGTCCGGCCGAGCGACTGGCAGCTTTATGCGCATGATCTCAACGATCGCCAGCGCGTCGATGGGATCATCGACTGGTTGCGCCGCCCAAGCGAAACGCGGCCGCAATTTCTGACGCTCTATTTCGATGCGGTCGACGGCGCTGGCCATAAATATGGGCCCGATGCGACTGAGACCACCGCGGTTGTCGGTCGTATCGACCAGGCAATCGGGCGGCTGCGAGACGGGCTTGCGAAGCTCGGGCAGCCCGCCAATCTCGTGATCGTTGCCGATCACGGCATGGCCGCGGTCAGTGCCGAGCGCGTGATAAGGCTCGACAAGCTGCTCCCCGCCG
>JBBQAG010000022.1:0-30396 GCA_038315875.1 Sphingomonadales bacterium
GAGATCGACGCGACCGATACAAGACGCGGCATCTTCAGCGTGAAGGAGCATCTGACCATCGCCAATGGCGGCTCCATGGTGTTGCTCTATCCCAAATGGCTGCCGGGCAATCACTCGCCGACGGGCCAGATCGAGAAGCTCGCTGGCCTCCGCATCAGCAGCGGCGGCAAGCCAATCGCCTGGAAACGCGATCCGGTCGATATGTGCGCCTTCCATATCGATGTGCCGCGGGATGCCCGGGTGATCGATATCGAGTTGCAATTCCTGTCCGCCACCGCGTCCAACCAGGGCAGGGTCGTAATGACGCCGGAGATGTTGCGGCTGCAATGGCAATCGATGAGCCTCTATCCGGCAGGCTATTTCACACGGCGGATTCCGGTGGAGGCGACCGTGCGCTATCCCGAAGGCTGGACGGCGGCGTCAGGCCTGCCATCCAGGCTCATCGGCTCAAGCTATCGTTACGATCGCACCGATTACGATACGCTCGTCGATTCGCCGGTGCTGGCGGGGCGCTATTACAAGGCATTTGCCCTGTCGCCCCGAGTGACGCTCGATGTCGTCGCCGATTCGCCCGAACAACTGGCAGCGACGCCCGAACAGATCGAGGCGCACAAGAATCTGGTCGATCAGTCAATCAAGCTGTTCGGCTCGCAGCATTATGACAATTATCATTTCCTGCTGGCGATATCCGATCGGCTTGGCGGGATCGGCCTTGAGCATCACCGCAGCTCCGAAGACGGTGTGGCACTTGGCTATTTCACCGATTGGGCAAACAGCACGCCCGCGCGCGATCTGCTGCCGCACGAATATACCCATAGCTGGAACGGCAAGTTTCGTCGCGGCGCCGATCTTTGGACCCCCGATTTCCGGACGCCGATGCGCGACAGTCTGTTGTGGGTCTATGAAGGGCAGACGAGTTTTTGGGGGTACGTGCTCCAGGCGCGCGCTGGGCTGGCGAGCAAGCAGGAGTCGCTCGATGCGATCGCTGTAGCGATGTCGGGGCTGGCCGATATCAAGGGTCGCGATTGGCGCCCGCTTGGCGATACGACAGGCGATCCTGTTTTTGCCTATAGCACCCCCAAGGCATGGCAAAGCTGGCAGCGTGGCAAGGATTATTACATCGAGGGGATGGCCGTGTGGCTCGAGGTCGACGGCATCATCCGCCGCCAATCGGGCGGCACCAAATCGATCGACGATTTCGCGGCCGTATTTTTCGGCAGTAGCGACGGCGATTGGGGCGAGGTTACCTACAGCTTCGACGATGTCGTGACAGCGTTGCACAAGGTGGTGCCGTTGTATGACTGGTCGCAGATGCTGACGCAGCGGCTGAGCGAAACAGGCGCGCCACCGCCCTTTGCCGGCCTGATCGCGCTCGGCTATCGACTGGTCTACACTGACACGCCGACCCCCTATTTCGTCGCTGGCGAAAAACAGCGCAAGCGCAGCGATCAGGCAGCTTCGATCGGGCTCGTGATTGGCAAGGAAGGCGAAATCACCTCGGTCGTTTGGGATAGCGCGTCGTTCAAGGCTGGCCTTGTCGTCGGCCAGACGCTGATGGCGGTGAACGGCGTTGCCTATACACCGCAGGTGCTGAAGGACGCGATCACCGCTGCCAAGGACGGCAAGTCGGCGATCACCCTGGTTGTCAAGCAAGGTGACCGGATCGAGGAAAGGTCGGTCGACTATCATGGCGGGCTGCGCTATCCGCGCCTGGCAAAGATCGGCACCGGAGAGGGCGGCCTCGACCGGCTGCTGAGCCCGAGATAATTCACGTCAGTTTACGCCAAATTGCTCAAGTTAGGATTGCCCCATGCGTATCGATATGGTGCCGGTCGGTGACGACCCGCCCAACAGCCTCAACGTCATCATCGAGGTTCCGGTCGGCGGAGAGCCGGTCAAGTACGAGTTCGACAAGAAATCGGGCGCGCTGTTCGTCGATCGAATACTGCATACCCCGATGCGCTATCCAGCGAATTACGGTTTCGTGCCCCACACACTGTCACCCGATGGCGATCCACTCGATGCGCTGGTCGTGGCGCGCTCGCCTTTCATCCCGGGCTGCATCGTTCGCGTGCGGCCGATTGCGGTGCTGTTCCTGGAAGATGAAGCGGGCGGCGACGAGAAGCTGCTGACGGTCCCTGTGGATGCAACCTTCCCTTATTATGCCGATGTCGATGAGCATCATGATCTGCCCCAGATCGTGATGCAGCAGATCGAACATTTCTTCACCCATTACAAAGACCTGGAGCCCAAGAAATGGGTGCGGGTCGGCAAATGGGGCTCGGCCGAGGAGGCGCGGCAGATCGTGATCGAGGCGATCGAACGCGCGGCGACTGCCGCCTAAAGCGGCTTGGTGGATTTGCGGAATTTGCGGGGTTTGCGGGTCGGGGCCCGTTGCCCTGCCGCCACCGCGATGATCGCCCAATCGCGCATCGCATCGGCGTCGTCATAGACATCGTCGGGCGCGCGCCGATAATTCATCGATCCCGTGCGCCCCTCGCCCATTTGATAGCTGAAACGCGTACAGCCCGCCTCGTCCCACACCGCGTTGCTCGTGGCGTCGGCCTTGAACCACAACAGGTCGTCGGCAATGATCGCGAAGATCATGCCGTCCAGATACAGCGTCGCCCCGCCCATCATGGCGCGCCTGCTGACGCTGCCGATCGGCGCCAGCGCCTCCTCGATCCAGGCGATCAGGCCGGTATCGACCGCCATCAGCCGCGCGCCGCCAGTTGCGCGAGCGCCTGGCCCCAAACGCGGTTGGTGGTCCATTCGGTCATTGGCTCGGCGCCAAGCGATTTGTAGAATTCGGTGGCAGGCGTGTTCCAATCGAGCACCGCCCATTCCAGGCGGGTGCAACCGCGCTCGACCGCGATTGCCGCCAGCCGCGCCAGCAGCGCAGTGCCGGCGCCCGAACCGCGTGCTTCAGGCGTCACGTACAGATCTTCCAGATAGAGACCGCGCCAGCCCGTCCAGGTCGAGAAATTATGGAAGAACAGCGCCATGCCGATCGGCGCCCCATCCTGCTCGGCGATCAGCGCTTCGGCAGCCGGCGACACGCCGAACAGCGCTTCGTTGAGCAAGGGTTCGGTCGCCACGACCTTGTCGGCAGCGCGTTCATACTCGGCGAGCTCGATCACGAACCGCATGATGGTCGCAACATCATTTGGGGTTGCGAAGCGAATATTGATCATGCGGCGGCTTCCGTTTGCGGGGCGGGTGCGGCGGTGCCGCGAATGGCGATAAGGCAGCCGGCGACGATCAGCACCGCGCCGGCGACGGTGAACAGGGATACCCGCTCGCCGAACACCGCATATCCCAGGATCGCAGCCCAGACAAAGGCGGTATACTCTACTGGCGCCAGCACCTGCGCCTGGGCGCGCCCATAAGCCCAGGCAAGCGCCATTGCCGATACCGAGCCGAGCGCGGCTGACATTCCAATTGCAGGGAGTTGGCCCATCGACGGCAGCTCGGCAAACCACGGCGCGCCGACCAGCAACAGGCCACCGAGCACCACGCTGGTAAACAAGGCGACCTCAAGCGGATCGGCGATCTGGGCCTGTTGGCGCAGCAAGATCAGGCTGTAGGCGTAGAATATCGAGGCGGCGAAGATCGCGATCGACCCAAGCACATGATCGGTCGCGGCGTGCGCCTGCACTTCGCCGGCGGCGATCGCCA
The DNA here is from genome assembly GCA_038315875.1 of Sphingomonadales bacterium. Lineage (GTDB taxonomy): Bacteria > Pseudomonadota > Alphaproteobacteria > Sphingomonadales > Sphingomonadaceae > Sphingomonas. Next base: position 3,679 of record JBBQAG010000022.1, read on the forward strand.
GGACGCCAAGGCTGGCGATTACCGAGCCCGCAATCGCCGTGCGTCGGATCTTTTCTCCCAGCAGGACAGCGGCGAAAAACAGCGCGATGATCGGCGCGACGAAGGTCAGCGCGACGCCTTGTGCCATCGGCACGCGAACCAGCCCCCAGAAGAACAGCAGCACCGAGAAACCGGCGGTCGCGCCGCGCGCGAAATGAAGCCTGAGTGCTGCTTGACCGGGCCAGGGCCGACCCCGGGCGATGAACACCGTCCCCAACATCGCGACGCCAACGATCGATCGCCAGAGCACCGCGCTATACGCGCCGCTCTGGATGCTCAGCCCCTTCATCAGCGCATCCATCACCGAATAGGTGGCGATGCCGCCGGCAGCGACCAGAAAGGCGGTGGTGTTACGGTTAGGCATGGCGCCGCCGCGATACCCGCAAATGCAACCACGCGTCACCTGCGAAGGCGCGCCTCAGCGCAGCGTCATCGTGCCGTTGCTGATCTCGACCTTGTCGAGCCGGGTGAGATAGCTTTGCCCGAGCAGCGACACCGTCAATCCCTCCAGCACCGCGCCGCTCACGCCCTCCATCTGCTTGCCATCGAGCGATACGGCGTCGAGCATCACCGTCTGGCCGCGGACATCGCCCGAGGCGCCCGTGCCAACGACGCGGAAGGCGGACGGATCAACGACGATCCCGGCGCGCTGAGCGTCATCGATGGTCAGCGCAACGCCGGACGCGCCGGTATCGACGACGAAGCGCGTTGGCGTGCCGTTCACCTCGGCCATCACATAATAATGGCCGTTCTCCGCCCGAGGAATGACCGTGCCCCCCGGCACAGACATGGGACTGGCAGGTGTCGACTCGAATGTGGGCGCCGCCTCGACAACAGGCGCGACGATGGTTGCGGACGCTGGATGCGCCGTTCCAGCGGGCACGGTTTTCAAGGCGGGCGCCAGCAAGCCAGCGCCGATCCCGACAAAGACCACCAAAGCGAGAGCGCCGCGCATCAAGCGTGCTTAGCAACACCGCGTTAGGTCACGGCTAACGACGATGGCAAACGCGGGTTAACGATTGTGCCAAAGGCGCTTATTCCGCCGCTTCCACCAGCTTTGCCTCGTCGGCCGCATCGATCTCGGCTGCCTTTGCCTCGACGAGCTTGACGATATGCTCGATCATATCCTCGCTCTGCACGGTATGATCGGTGACCCCCGACAGATAGACCATATGCTTGCCGTTGCCGCCGCCGGTCAGCCCGATATCGGTTTCGCGCGCCTCACCAGGGCCGTTGACGACGCAGCCGAGCACCGAAAGCGACATCGGCGTGCGGATATGCTGGAGCCGTTCCTCGAGTGCCTGCACCGTGCGGATCACGTCGAACCCCTGCCGCGCGCAGGAAGGGCAGGAAACCACCCGAACGCCGCGATTGCGGATGCCGAGTGCCTTCAGGATCTCGAAGCCGACGCGTACCTCGTCCTCGGGTTCAGCCGATAGCGAGACGCGGATCGTGTCACCAATGCCGTACCAGAGCAGCGAACCAATCCCGATCGCCGACTTGACCGTGCCGCCGACAAAGCCGCCCGCCTCGGTGATGCCCAGGTGCAGCGGACAATCGACTGCTTCGGCAAGCTGCTGATAGGCAGCGACCGCGAGAAAGAAATCGGACGCCTTCACCGCGACCTTGAATTCGTGGAAATCATTATCCTGGAGCAGCTTGATGTGATCGAGCGCGCTTTCGACGAGCGCATCGGGGCACGGCTCGCCATATTTTTCGAGCAGGTCTTTTTCCAGGCTGCCGCCGTTCACGCCGATCCGGATCGCGCAGCCATTGGCCTTGGCGGCGTTGACGACTTCCTTCACCCGCGCGGACGACCCGATATTGCCCGGATTGATCCGCAGGCAGGCAGCGCCTGCGTCGGCGGCTTCCAGCGCGCGCTTATAGTGGAAATGGATATCTGCGACGATCGGCACGCGGCTGGCGCGGACGATCTGCTTCAGCGCGGCTGTGCTCTCGACATCGGGGCAGGAGACCCGGATGATGTCGACGCCCGCATCCTCACAGCGCCGAATCTGGTCGATCGTTGCCTTTGCGTCTTCGGTCGGCGTGTTGGTCATCGTCTGGACGGTGACGGGCGCATCGCCACCGACGGGCACATTGCCGACCATGATCTGACGGCATTTGCGACGCGTGATATCGCGCCAGGGACGAAGCGACATGGCAGGGTTCCTCAAAGATTTGGTCACGATATAGCGTTGCGTTGGCCGCACGTCGATACGATAGGGTCAGCAAAGACCAACTGGCCTTTGCCGGTAGGAGAACATGTTGGCCCGACATTACGGAATGGACTGGTTGCGAATCGGCGCCTTCGGTCTGTTGATCTTCTATCACATCGGCCTGGTGTTCGTGCCCTGGGCCTATCATGCAAAGACCGCAAACCCGATCGAATGGGTTGCTGTGCCCCTCCAGGCGGTGAATGCGTGGCGGCTGCCTTTGCTGTTTCTGGTATCGGGCTATGCCAGCCGGGCGATTTTTGCAGGCGATCAACGCCCCGGCGCCTTTGCCCTGCGCCGATCGCAAAGGCTGATCGTCCCGCTTATCTTCGGCGTGCTGGTCATCACCCCGGTCCAGCCCTGGATCGAACTCGCTACCCAGCACGGCTATGCGCGCGGCTTTCTCGATTTCTGGGTGAACGACTATTTCCGCTTTGGAAGCCTGCAGGGCATCATCCTGCCAACCTGGCAGCATTTGTGGTTCGTGGGCTATTTGTGGTTCTACACCATCCTGCTGGCGATCGGCATCGCCATCACCCCGGTCGCGATCGCGGACCGGCTGGCGCGCTGGAGCGCCACGCTATTGGTCGGCCCATTGATCCTGATCGTGCCGGTGGCGCTGCTGATCGCCAATTGGGCATGGATCTTTCCCGGCGCTCGCGAAACCCATGCATTTGTTGACGATTGGGCGGTTCACCGGGTATATTTCGGGGTGTTCCTGTTCGGCTTTCTGCTGCGGGAAAGTGAGCCCGTCTGGCGATCGATCCGCCGCTGGTGGCGCTGGGCCCTGGTGTTGGCGATTGGCGGCTATGCGTTTGTTGCCTGGGTCGAGATTGCCTACACGCCACCCGTGCTGCCAAGTCGCACGATCTGGTTCTGGTTCGGCATTGCCCGGGCAGTGCAAAGCTGGGGGGCGATCATGGCGCTGGTGGGGATTGCCGATCGCTTCTGGAACCACGACCATTCGCTACGGCCGATGTTGAACGAGGCGATCTTTCCCTTTTACCTGATCCACCAGTCGATCATCATTCTGGTGGCTGGCGAACTCCTCGTCTTCGGGCTGCACCCCGTAGTCGAATTCACGATCATCCTGGCAGCGACGCTTGCCGGCTGCTGGCTGTTCTACCGGATCGGGCGCGAGATTGGCTGGTTGCGCCCGCTGATCGGCCTTCGCCGCAGGCTGGCGCCACGCGTCGCTTCTGCTACTGCCGCCGCCTGAACCTGGGCGGAGCGCAACACGCATGACCATTGATGCGACATGGACGCTGATGATCCATGGCGGCGCCGGCATCCTGACCCGCGACACGCTGACGCCGCAGCAAGCCGCGGGTGCTCGAACGGGACTGGCAGCGGCGCTCGACGCTGGCGGCGCGGTGCTGGCCAGCAGCGGCACAGCGGTTGATGCCGTCGAGGCCGCGGTCCGCGTGCTCGAAGATGATCCGCATTTCAACGCCGGGCGCGGCGCCGTGCTTGGCCGCGATGGGCGCGTATCGCTCGATGCCGCCATCATGGACGGGGCGACCCGTGCAGCCGGATCGGTGAGCGGGATTGCGACGCTGCGCCATCCAGTGAGCGTCGCGCGCGCGGTGATGGAAAATAGCCCGCACGTCATGCTCAGCGGCGCTGGTGCCGAGGATTTCGCGCACGACCAGCGGCTGGAGACCGCCGACGAGGCCTGGCTGGTGCTGCCTGAACGGCGGGCGCAATTGGCCGAATTGATCGCCAGCGGCGCAGGCTTCGATCAGGAGATGAAATATGGCACCGTCGGCGCGGTCGCGTGCGACATGCACGGCCACGTCGCCGGCGCGACCTCGACGGGCGGGATCACGGGCAAACGCTGGGGCCGGATTGGCGATACACCAGTGATCGGCGCGGGCACCTGGGCCGATGATCGCGCCTGCGCCGTCTCTGCCACTGGCTCCGGGGAATATTTCATGCGCGCGGGCGCCGGGCATGAGATCGGCGCGCGCATTCGCCTGCTGGGCGAGAGCGCCGGCGCAGCGGCAGCAGCAGTGATGGCCGATGTGGCAGCACTGGGCGGCACCGGCGGCGTGATCGTGGCGACGCCCAGCGGCGAGACGATATGGCACTTCATCACGCCTGGCATGTTCCGCGCCCGAACCAGCGCATCGGGGTACCGCGAGATTGCAATATTTGGCGACGAATAAACGATCAGTTGCTAGGAAAACGCCATGATTCGCGACGCCTCAATCGCCATTGCCACTGTCGCTCTATTCACTGCCAGCCCCGTGCTGGCTTATGGTCAATATGGGCACAATACGATCGCGCAGATCGCGATGGCTAATGTCACGCCCGCAACCGCAGCGAAGGTTCGCGCGCTGCTCGCCAAAGCGAGCACGCTTGCCACCCCACAGTGCCGGGTGCGCACGATCGAGGATGCCAGCGTCTGGCCCGATTGCGTCCGCGCACAATATCCCCTGCGATTCGGCTATGCATCGCCGTGGCACTACCAAACGCTCGACATTTGCCTAACGTTCGATCTGAAGGCCGCCTGCCGCGACGGCAATTGCGTTTCGGCGCAGATCGACCGCGACGTAAAGCTACTCCAGGCGAAAGACACGCCGCTGCCCGAGCGTGCTCAGGCGCTGGCGTTCCTTGTCCATTTCGTCGGGGATCTGCACATGCCGCTCCATTCGGGGTCGCATAATGATGCAGGCGGGAATGCCTTGCGGGCCGCTTATGGCGGCTACGCGCCCGAACGGCTCAATCTGCACAGCATCTGGGACGGGGCCCTTGCCGAGCGTGCCATCACCGATGGGCGAAACCTCGTTCATCGTTATACGACGACGGAAGCGGCGCCCATCCGGGCGGGGACGACCGAAGACTGGAGCCGTGAAAGCTATGAGATCGCGCGCACCATCGCCTATCCAAGCGCCACTGACGACAAGCCCTGCGGCCCACCGCCGGCACGCGCGCTGCTTGATGCGGCAACGATTGCGCGGCTTGTCCCCATCCAGCGGCTCCAGATCGAACGCGCCGGGCTGCGGCTGGCACGCCTGCTCGATGAGGCTTTTGCGAGGTAGACCGAGCCTCGAACCGGCGCTGTCGTAACGATCCTCAGGTACGAAAAAGGGCGACGACGCTGTGCACCGCCGCCCCTGTTCTTCGTCAGTTGGTCTTGATCAGTTTACGACGATCGTCACTGCGCGGCGATTCTGCGCCCAGCTTCCCTCATCCGAACCAAGCGCGATCGGGCGTTCCTTGCCATAGCTGATCGTGGTGATGCGGGCAGGGCTGACGCCGCGCGCTGCCAGATAGTTCTTGGCGGCATTTGATCGGCGATCGCCGAGCGCCAGATTATATTCGCGCGTGCCGCGTTCGTCGCAATGCCCCTCGATCGTAACGCGGACATTGGGATATTTCGCCAGCCATGCCGATTGGCTGTCAAGGATCGCCCGCGCCTGCGAATCGATATCGAATTCATCGAGTGCGAAGTGGATCGTATCGCTCGTCACCGAGCGAAGGAAATCCGCCGCCGAGCCGGGGATGATGGCGCCGCCGCCGTTATTGTCCTGATAGCCGGGCGCCTGCGTGCCGACCGGAGCGGGGGGAAGTGCCTCTTGGCGCTTGGTGGTGCATGCAGCCGTTGCAAGCACGGCTGTCACAATGGTGAGTGTGGTTGTCAGTCTGGCCATCATAGTCCTCCTTAGACTGGTTTCTTCGGTCTCCGCTCTCAATCTGAACGGTCGTGGTGAGACGCTGCGTCCCCTGCTAACAAATGTTACTGCCTGAGCGGCCCCCAGCCGGGATCGGAGCCATCAAGCGGCGTTGCGAGCTTGCGCTCGTTCACCCCGGTCAGATCGACAGACCAGAGATCGGCGGTGCCGGCACGGCCTTGGCCGGACCGGAAGAACATCAGAACGCGTCCATTTGGCGCCCAGCTCGGTGATTCGTCCTGCCAGTTGTCGGTGAGCAAATGTTCGCCCCCGCCCGATGGCGTCATGATCCCGATGCGGAAGTTACCCGATACGCGGGTGAACGCAATCGAGTCCCCGCGCGGGCTCCACACCGGCGTTGCATAGCGCCCGCCGCCAAAGCTGATCCGCTGCTGGTTCGATCCGTCGGCATTCATCACATAAAGCTGCTGCCCGCCGGAGCGATCGCTTTCAAAGACGATCCGGCTGCCATCGGGCGAATAGCTGCCCCCGGTATCGATCCCGGGCGAATTGGTCAGCCGCTGTGGCGCGCCGCCGCTTGCGGAAACCCGATAGATATCGGTGTTGCCACCTTCGGCCATCGAAAACAGGATGAAGCGCCCATCGGGTGAAAAGCGCGGCGCAAAGGTGAGGTTGCCCGGTGGGACGACCTGGCGCTGCCGGCCGCTGCCAATATCATAGACATAGATTGCCGGCCGATCGCCGACATAGCTCATATAGACGATCGACTGCTGATTGGGCGCGAAGCGCGGCGTCAGCACGATCGACTGGCCGTTGGTCAAGAAACGATGATTGGCAGCGTCCTGATCCATGATCGCCAGCCGCTTGATGCGGTGATCCTTCGGCCCGGTTTCAGAGACGTAGATCACCCGGCTGTCGAAATAGGGGCCTTCGCCAGTCAGGCGAGTATAGACCATGTCGGCGCATTTATGCGCGGCCCGGCGCCAATCGGATGGCGAGACGACAAATCCCTGCCGGGTCAATTCGGTGCGCGACGATACGTCGTAGAGATAGCAGCCGACCGTCAATGTCCCGTCGCCATTGGCCCGGATGAAACCCTGAACGAGCGCCTGCGCGCCGGTGCCGCCCCAGTAATCGAAGGTCGGCGCCGTCACTTCTGGATAGGCGATTGGCTTGAGCGCGTTGGCACCAAGCGGGCTGAACAGCCCTGAATTTTTGAGATCGGCGGTCACCACATCGGCCAGCTGGCGACCGAGTACATCTGTCGAGCCGGCGGCGGTCTGGACATTGGCGGCAGTCGGCATCGCAGGAATGGCAATCGGCAACGGCGCTGAAATGCCGCCCGTCACCGATACCTCAAGCGGTGGCGGAGCGCCCGCCTGACCGGCAGCAGGTGCGGTAGAAGCCGGTGCAGACGGCGGCGTTGTCTGTGCCGAAACTGCGGTGCTCAGGCCGAACAGCGCGCTGCACAACGCCGCGCGGGCCAGCCAGCGGAGCGGCAGCACACGACGCGCCGGGGAAAGGTTGCGATCGATCATGCCAGCAAAATCCTCACCGTAATTGCCAATTATAATTGATATTGTTCCAGCCGCCGTTCGCGGTCTGGTAAAATTCGGGCGGTAGGCGCAACGGCGAACACCCCTTGAACGCAGCAATCCCCAGATCGATCACTCGCCGGCTATATCGGCTATTTTCGTCATCCATGCCATTCTGCCGAACGACCGTCGGCGTGGAGGACAGCGTGCCATCGGGATTGAGCCGTAGATTGAGTGTCGTCACGATCGCATTGGCGCCCGGCCCGGGATTGACCTGCCGATCGGCGCAGGGCTGAATCTGGCGACGGATCGCGTCCTGAATACCCGCCAGCGCCTGCGCATCGATCCTGGCGGCGCGCGGGGTCGTCGATCGGCTGATCGACGGTTGATCGCTCAACCCTTTGAGGAAATCGTCGCCGAGCCGCGATCCGCGCGGGCGCGACTTGTTCGAGGATATGTCGGTGCCTGTCGATGGCTTGCGGCTCGGCTTGGCCACGGTTTCGGGCGCAGCCTCTCGCTTGGGCGGCGTTTTGGCCGCTTTTTCGGTCTTGTCGGGCGCGGACTTCTTTGGCGGCGTTGGCTTGATGACCTCGGCAGGCTTGGGCGGTGGCGCGGCTTCGGGCTGCGGCGCGGGTGGTACCGGCAGCGGTGCCGCCTGGCTTGGCGCCGGTGGAGCGGCATCCTCGGGCGGACCCGGATCGGGCGCGCGCGATTGCGCTGGCGGCACCGTCGATTGCGGCGCGGTCGCCACCAGCCCGACATCGTCGACTAGCGACACGTCGATCGGGGTTTGCATCGGCTTCACTGGCGGGCGGCTCGCGAGAAAGCTCGCCGATAGCAGCCCCAATATGACGAGATGCCCAACAAGGGCGACGGCGAGCCCGGTTTGTTCGGAACGGTCCACGCGGCCCTCACTGCCCGTCCGCGCGGGCGCTGAGCCGGGAGGGGCGCCGATTGCCAATCACAGCTTGTCCTTGCCAACGGTCACCAGTGCCACCCGGTTGAGCCCGGCCCGGTTGAGCTCTCCCATCACCCGCATCACCTGGCCATAGGGCAGGCTGCGATCGGCGCGCAGATAGACCTCGGGTGGCTTGCCCGCAGGTGCCTTGGCGGCGATCTGGCCAAGCAGATCGGGGAGGATCGCCTGCGTTACCTCGTCATCGTTGACGAACAACCTGCCACGTTCGTCGAGCGCGATCTGGACTGGCTTCTGCTCCTGATCGAGGGGCTTGGCGCGGCTGTCGGGCAGGTTGACGGGTACGCCCGCGGTCAGCAGCGGCGCCGTCACCATGAAGATGATCAGCAGCACCAGCATCACATCGACCATTGGCGTCACGTTGATATCCGCCATCGGCGCACGTCGACCCCGTGCGCGCTGCGAAGGCAGGCCCCCGCCCATCAGGGCTGCTGCCCCATTGGGCCTTCGAGCTGACGGCTGAGCGTGGAATGAAAGCCATCGGCAAAGCGATTGAGCCGCGCCTCGATCCGGTTGATGCCGTGGCTGAAGCGGTTGTAGCCGATCACCGCCGGGATGGCCGCGAACAGGCCGATCGCGGTTGCAAACAATGCCTCGGCAATCCCCGGCGCGACCACCGCGAGCGAGGTGCTCTGCGCCTGCGCAATCCCCGAAAAGGCGCGCATGATTCCCCAGACGGTGCCGAACAATCCAACGAACGGCGCGACCGAGCCGACCGTCGCCAGAATGTTCAGCCGATCGGACAATTTGTCGATCTCGCTCGCGACGGCGGCGCCCATGGCGGTGGCGAGCCGTTCGCGCGTTCCCTCGCGATCGATCGCATGGCCGACGGTCGACCGGCGCCATTCAGCGACACCCGCCGAAAACACGCGTGCCACCGCCAGATCGCTGTCGCCCTCAATCCGGTGGAAGGCATCGATATCCTCGGCCTTCCAGAAATCGCGTTCGAAGCGCTCGCCACGCCGCCGCGCACGCCCAATCTTGAAGGCGAAGGCGATAATGATCGCCCACGTCCAGATACTGGCGAGCAGCAATCCAACCATCACGATCTTGACGACGATATCCGCCTGCAGGAACAGAGCGACCGGCGACAGGGTCGTGGCATCGGTATTCAGTACAAAGTTCATTGTGCGTTCAAATCCCCTGCACCCTTGCGGGCTCCCGATCATCACCGTCCCAAACCAACCGCTCGAAGGCAGCGATCCAGGCCGCTGGCTGGCGGCGCGGCCGCCCCGAAGACGCTACGAACACTGCCGTCACCTCGGCTTCAGCCACTATCAACCCGCTTCGCATGACTCGTTGATGAATGCGTGCCGAAGCCGCGCGAATGCTGCGCAATCTGCTGGCGACGACGAGCGCGTCGTCGAGCTTCGCCGGCGCCAGATAGCGAATCGCCAACTCGCTGACGGCATAGGCACCTTCGCCCGCTTCATGCGCCGCACGCTGATCGATGCCGGCAAGCCTGATCATGTCCGATCGGCCGCGCTCCATCCAGCGCAGGTAGTTGGCGTGGTAGGCGACGCCCGACAAATCGGTATCCTCGAAATAAACGCGCACCCCCAGCCGGTGCTCGCGGCCGACGAAGCGTCCCTCTGGCGGCAGATCGAGTAGCAGATCGTCTCGTTCGGCCATCGCCTCAGCCCTAGCCGAGGCGGCGCGGCCATGAAACCCTTACGCTGACCCCACCCGTCCCTTACTCGAACAACCCGTCCTGCGACCCGGCCGGCGGATTGAGGCCAAGGTGTTTCCAGCCAAGCGCGTTGAGGCAGCGTCCCCGTGCGGTTCGCGCGACAAGGCCGAGCTGGATCAAATAGGGCTCGATCACCTCCTCGATCGTATCGCGCGGCTCGGAAAGGCCAGCCGCGAGCGTCTCCACCCCAACCGGCCCGCCGCGATAAATGTCGGCGATCATCATCAGATACCGCCGGTCCATCGCATCGAGGCCGAGCGCATCGACCTCGAGCCGGTTGAGCGCTGAATCCGCCGCCGCCGCGTCGACGCTCATATGCCCCGCCGCGTGCGCGAAATCACGCACCCGGCGCAGCAGACGGCCGGCGATTCGCGGTGTCCCGCGCGACCGCTTTGCGACCTCGCGCGCGCCATCAGCCGTCAGCGCCAGCGCGAGCAGCCCAGCCGCGCGCGTCACCACGCGTTCGAGTTCGTCGACCGAATAGAAATGCAGCCTGACGGGAATGCCGAACCGGTCGCGCAGCGGCGTCGTCAGCAATCCCTGCCGCGTCGTCGCGCCGACCAGCGTGAATTTGGGCAGATCGATCCGCACACTGCGCGCCGAGGGTCCTTCGCCGATCATCAGATCGAGCGCACGGTCCTCCATCGCCGGATACAGGATTTCCTCGACCGCGGGCGCGAGCCGGTGGATCTCGTCGATGAACAGCACATCGCCGTCCTCCAAATTGGTCAGCAACGCCGCCAGATCGCCCGATTTGGCGATCACGGGGCCCGACGTGGCGCGAAAGCCAACGCCGAGCTCGCGCGCGATGATCTGCGCCAGCGTCGTCTTGCCCAGCCCCGGCGGCCCGAAGAACAGCACATGATCGAGCGCATCACCGCGTGCCTTTGCAGCATCGATGAACACTCGGAGGTTCTCTCGCGCGGCTTTCTGCCCGACGAAATCATTGAGCGTTTTCGGGCGCAGCGCGGCGTCGATATCCTCGGGCTGGCGGGCGGGGGTGAGGAGAGGCTTGTCGGTCATTGGTCGGGTCCAAACGCGTCGGCGACGTCGCGGGCATGATGAAGGATGCGGATCACGAGAAGATCGTCGCCGTCGAGACGATAGTAAATTCGGTGCGATCGGTACCCGAAACTGCGCACATTGGCCCCCAGATCGGGCTCGGCACCGCCAGCCAGCGGACGCGCCTCGAGCAGATCAAAAATGGCGCGAAGTCCCCCTAAATATTCAACTTCGGCGTGGGGCCCAAATGTGGCTCGGCTATATATCTTGATATCCCGGATATCCTCGCGCGCCGCTGGCGCGGTCCGCAATCTAGGCACGCAGATCCGGATCTTCGGCAAGTATCTCGTCGATAATCGTGCGCGGATCCTGATCGATCACGCCTGAGGCAAGGCCCTCATTGATCAGTTCGCGCAACCGGACACGCTCCGCCTGAACGCGCGCGTCCCGGCGGAGCAGATCGCGGACATAATCACCGGCATCGACATAAGCGCCCTGCGCCAGCCGCGCATCGATGGCGGATTGGAGATGAGGCGGGATCGAGATCGTAAGCTGGGTCATAATTTCACGCTCTTCATGCCGAGTTTCCCGGGATCAAAGTTCCACCCCTCACGCGAACTGGCGAGGGCATCCTCAATTGGATCGCCCCGGCCGGTTGTGCCAGCTTCAGGCCGGTTTTCCAGATCAAGGGCGACAAAGCCGCTTTTCTCCGCTCGGGCCGGCACTGCAGTTGGGCGCATGTCCTGCCATCCTTCCGGCCTCGTCTTACCCTATTTCGCCGCCTTGCGCAGCGCCAGCCGCACAAGCGCGTCCAGCGTTGCACCCGCACCCAGTTCTTCCTCTGCTGCCGCCACCGCGCTCGCCGCCTCGGCGGGGCGGAAGCCGAGGTTGAGCAGCGCGGAGACGGCATCGGCGCCGGTTCCGCCTGGTGCCTGCACCGCCGACGCGCCGCCGATGGCAATGCCGCCGACCTTGTCCTTCAGTTCGCGCACGATCCGCTCGGCGAGCTTTGGCCCGACGCCGTTTGCCCGCGCGACCATCGCCTTGTCCTGTGCGGCAATCGCACGCGACAAGTCCGCCGGATCGAGCGTCGACAGGATCGCCAGCGCCACGCGTGCCCCGACACTCTGCACGCCCGTGAGCATCCGGAACCAGTCGCGTTCGCCAGCACTCGCAAAACCCACCAGCCGGATGAAATCCTCGCCCACCAGCATTTCGGTATGGAGCATCACACCCTCGCCGACCGGGCCGATCGCCGCCAGCGTCTTGGCCGAGGCACCGACCAGATAGCCCACCCCGCCGACATCGATCACGGCATGGTCGATCCCCGTTGCGTCAAGCCGGCCCTTCAAATGCGCGATCATCGGACCGTCGCGGCGCGTTGCGGCGTGGAAGGTGATGAAAGTAATGATCCTATCGCGCGCGCGGGACAGGCATGAACCCGCGCGGGCGAAGTTGCGGGTCCGGAAGCTTTGGCGCGAACCGCCCGCAAGGCGCCTGGTGCGCGAGCGGGGGAGAGCGGGGAGACTGGCCGGTTCATCCTCGGTACGTAACAGGAACAACGACTTGTAGGAAAGCGAAACCTGTAGAGGGCGGGTTTCAGGCATGTGGGAGCCGTGAATCAGCATCACCCGTCTTTGCGAGCGCAGCGAAGCAATCCAGTGTGCCGCTTGCGCATAGGCTGGATTGCTTCGCTGCGCTCGCAATGACGGTTAAGATAGCGGATCAACCCAAGATCATCTTGCTCTAACGCGGCGCGAGTGCCCGCGCCGATGCGAGATGATGCGCGTGGCAGATCGCGACTGCCAGCGCATCGGCCGCGTCGGCGCCGTCGATCTTCACGCCGGGCAGCAAGCGCTGGACCATCGCATGGACCTGTGCCTTTTCCGCATTGCCGACGCCAACCACTGCCTTCTTCACCAGCCGGGCAGCATATTCACCGACCTCAATCCCGCTCCGCGCGACTGCGCAGATGACGACGCCGCGTGCCTGGCCAAGCTTCAGCGTCGATTGCGGATTGGCGTTGACGAACACCTCCTCGACGGCAGCGGCATCGGGGGCGTGATCGGTGACGAGGGCGCTCAGCATCGCATCGAGATGGGCGAGCCGCCGGGGCAGCGGCGCGGCGCTATCGGTTTTGAGGCGGCCATTGGCGAGGTGCGAGAGCCGGTTGCCCTCGGCGCGGATCAATCCCCAGCCAGTGGTGCCGAGCCCTGGATCGAGGCCGAGGATGATCATTTGTTGGCGCGTGGGGGAAAAAGAAAAGAAGATTGGTTCGCGCGGAGGCGCGGAGACGCGGAGGAGAAAGAAAGAAAGAGCGCAGGAGCGCTCAGATCATTGCCGGATCGATTTGGCTGGATGGTCTTTAGTCTTCCGATTGCAAGCCCCTGACATGCCCTTCTCTGCGCCTTCCTAAGCCGCGCCTCTGCGCCTCTGCGCGAAAACCTTTTCTCCGCGTCTTCGCGCCTCCGCGTGAACAAATCCTGTTCCTTAACCTGGGCTCCGATCATTCCGCTCGGCTCAACCCAATTTCTCCATCACCGCATCGGGCACGTCGTAATTGCCCCACACCGTCTGCACATCATCATCATCGTCGAGCGTGTCGATCAGCTTGAACAAGGTCGCGGCGTCGTCCTCGCCGACTTCGACCATGGTTTGCGGCCGCCACGCGAGCTTTGCCCCTTCGGGCTCGCCAAGCACGGCTTCGAGCGCCTTGACGACTTCGTGGAGATCGCCCTGCGCGGTCCAGATTTCGTGGCCGTCTTCGCTCGACTGCACGTCTTCGGCGCCGGCATCGAGCGCTGCCTCGAATATCCTTTCGGCATCGCCCGCCGACGCTGGATAGTTGATCAACCCCATCCGGTCGAACGCATGGCTGACCGAGCCGCTCGCACCCAGGTTGCCGCCATTCTTGGAAACCGCGACGCGCACATTGGTCGCGGTGCGGTTGCGGTTGTCGGTGAGCGCTTCGATGATCAGCGACACGCCGCCGGGGCCAAAGCCCTCATAGCGAATTTCCTCATAGGTCTCGGCGTCGCCGCGCGTCGCCTTGTCGATCGAGCGCTGGATATTGTCCTTGGGCAGCGACGCCGCCTTGGCCGCGTTGATTGCCATACGCAGCCGCGGGTTCATGTCCGGATCGGGCAGGCCCATCTTGGCCGCAATCGTGATTTCGCGGCTGAGCTTGGAAAACAGCGACGAGCGCTTCTTATCCTGCGCACCCTTGCGGTGCATGATATTCTTGAACTTGGAATGGCCTGCCATAACTCGTCTCGATCAGTGATGTTGAACCCGGGGGGAAATCACGCCAGCCCAAGCGCTGCCTTGTAGGTATCGAGCAGCATCTCGGCTTCATCGCGGTGATGCTTTTCCATTTTGCGCAGCCGCACGATCGTGCGCATCGTCTTGGTGTCAAAGCCGGTTGATTTGGCCTCGGCGTAGACGTCCTTGATGTCGTCGGCCATCGCCTTCTTCTCCTCCTCCAGCCGCTCGATGCGTTCGATCAGGAGGCGAAGCTGTTCGGCGGAAATAGCATCTGACATGGAAAAGCGGTGCTCCGGAAGATTGGGTGAGAGCGGGCGTCTAGGCCATCGCCAGCGCCCGCTCAACCGTCGCCTGCATCAATTGGGTGGAAAAGCCAGCCGCTGCCCCTGCGCCTTCACCGCCACGCCGTGCCGCATCACGAAATCGACCTTTTCGAGCCGTGTGACATCCTTCAGCGGATCGCCGGCGACGGCGATCACGTCGGCCCATTTGCCGGGCTCCAGGCTACCAAGCTCGCTCTTGCGATCAAGCGCATCGGCGGCGTCAATCGTGGCGGAACGCACCGCCTGTGCCGGCGTCATCCCCAGATCGACCAGATAGGCGAATTCCTTGGCATTCTCGCCGTGCCGCGAAACCCCGGTATCGGTGCCGAACGCGAATTTCACGCCAGCGGCAAAGGCGCGACGATGCGCCTCGTGAAGCGCCTTGCCGGCTGCTTCCGCCTTCGGGATTACCGCTGCCGGCAGCGCGCCAGCCCGAGCATTTTCAAGCGCGGCGACCGGGGCGACCTCGGTCGGCACCAGCCAGGTGCCGTGCGATTTGAACAGCACGATCGTGCGGTCGTCGAGATAGCTTGCATGCTCGATCGTGTCGGCGCCCGCCTCAATGGCGGCAGCAGTCCCTTCGGACGCATGGCTGTGGACCGCGACCTTGCGGCCAAAGCTGTGCGCGGTCTCGACGATCGCCTTCATCTCCTCAGGTGTCATCTGCCGGCCAAGGCCACCGGCGACGTTGGAAAGCACGCCGCCTGTCGCTGCAAATTTGATCACCAGCGCGCCAAGCCCGATCTGCTGGCGCACCGCGCGCCGGCAATCATCAGGCCCGTCGCAGACATTGATCTGGTGCACGCCGATGGCGTCTGCAAATTCCTCGTTCACGCCGTTGCGCCCGTCGCCGTGCCCGCCCGTCACCGAGATCATCTTGCCGGCGTTGATGATCGTCGGCCCCTGTTGGTCACCCCGTTCGATCGCATCGCGAAGGGCGCGGATGCCGCGTTCGTCACCACCGAGATCGCGAATCGTTGTAAAGCCCGCCATCAGATCCTTGCGGCCCTTGGCAGCGGCGAGGATCAGCGCATCGGCATCATCGCGCGTCAACGCATCGAGCCGCTGCTTCAACGGATCGCCGTCGCTGTAGAGATGGACGTGGAGATCGATCAGCCCCGGGAGCACGAAGCGATCCTTCAGGTCGATCACCGTCGCGCCCGCTTCCGGCGTCGCAAAACCGTCGCGCACCTCGGCGACCTTGCCGTCGCGCACGATGATCGTCGCATTGCCGCGCGCTGGCTGCCCCGGGCGATCGAGGAGCTGGCCGGCAAGGATATAGGTCGTCTTGCTTGTGGACTGCGCCTGAACAGCCCCGGCAAGGCAAGTCGCTGCGAGCATGCCGGCGACGATCATCTTCTTCATGGTTGGAACCCCTTTTGCGTATCGCGCTGGACCCTAACGGCGATTCGTGTCGCGTCAAACAAGGCGCTCAGCCCTGCGCGGTCAGGCGTTTTTCGCCACGCTTTCCTGCATTTTCGCCAGTTGTTCAGCGCTCGCCTCGCCCTGGTACTGCGCTTTCCAATCGGCCTGCGGCATGCCGTAGACGACGGCACGGGCAGCCGCCTTGTCGAGCGGCTGATCGGTCTGCGCGCTCGCTTCCTCCACCCAATCGCCCAGGCAATTGCGGCAAAAGCCCGCCAGGCCCATCAGATCGACATTCTGCGCATCGCTGCGGTGGCGCAGATGCAGGACAAGCCGGCGAAAGGCGGCGGCGGCCACGGTGTCGTCAAGGCTCTCAAGCGTCGTCATGCGCGTTCTCCACGGTTGATCCATCCGAGATAGGGGCTAGAGCCGGGCACGCACAAGCCGAGGGATGCCCGAATGAGCAAGGCCACTAATCCGCGACTGCGCAAGGTGCGCGTGCTGGCAACGCTTGGCCCGGCCAGCAACACCCCCGAGATGATCGAAAAGCTGTTCCACGCTGGCGCCGATGCCTTTCGCATCAACATGAGCCACGGCGATCAGGAATCGAAGATTGCGATCATCGCCGCGATCCGCGCGATGGAACGCCGCACGGGGCGGACAACGACCATTCTCGCGGATCTTCAAGGCCCGAAGCTGCGCGTCGGCAAATTTGCTGGCGGCAAAGTGACGCTGGTCACGGGATCCACCTTCCTGCTCGATCGCGATTCAGAGCCCGGCGATGCGCGTCGCGTCGAGCTGCCGCACCGCGAGATTTTCGAAGCGATCGAGATTGGCGCCCGGTTGCTGCTTGACGATGGCAAGCTGGTGCTGAGGGTCACCGCTCATGATCCGGGCCAGATCGTCACGCGAGTAGAGGTCGGCGGGCCGCTTTCCGATAACAAGGGCCTGAACGTGCCCGATGTCGTCGTGCCGATGGCGGCTCTCACTGCAAAGGATCGCAGCGATCTGGCCTTCGCGCTCGACCAGAAGGTCGATTGGATTGCGCTTTCGTTTGTCCAGCGTCCTGAGGATCTGGCCGAGGCGCGCCGGCTGATCGAGGGCCGCGCGGCGCTGCTCGCCAAGATAGAGAAGCCTTCGGCGATCGACCGGCTGCAGGAAATCATCGAGCAATGCGACGGCGTGATGGTGGCGCGCGGCGATCTGGGCGTGGAACTGCCGCCCGAACAAGTGCCGCCCCTCCAAAAGCGCATCGTCGAGGTATCGCGCCGGCTGGGGCGCCCCGTCGTCGTCGCGACGCAGATGCTCGAATCGATGATCACCGCGCCGACGCCGACCCGCGCCGAAGTGTCCGACGTCGCGACCGCGGTCTATGACGGCGCCGATGCAATCATGCTTTCGGCCGAAAGCGCCGCTGGCGACTGGCCGATCGAATCGGTGGCGATGATGAATTCGATTGCCGAAGCCGTCGAGCGCGACCCGATGCACGGCGACCGCGTCCATTTCACGATCACCAAGCCCGACCCGACGACCGCCGACGCACTCGCCGAGGCCGCAAAGAACATTGCCGAGACGGTGTCGGCGGTGGCGATCATCTGCTTCACCATCTCGGGATCGACCGCGCGGCGGGTGGCGCGTGAGCGGCCTTCGGTGCCGCTGCTGGTGCTGACGCCGAAGCTTGAGACCGCGCGCCGGCTCGGCCTGCTATGGGGCACTCACGCGATCCACACCCGCGACGTCGAATCGTTTGAGGATATGGTCGCCAAGGCCAAGCGGATGGCGCTGCGCCACCACATCGCCAAGGCAGGCGACCGCGTGATCGTGATGGCCGGCGTGCCGTTTCGCACGCCGGGATCGACCAACGTGCTCCACGTCGTGCAGATCATCGGCGATGAGCTGAAAAACTATCAGGCATAGGCCGGCTGCAGATCCTGGGTGCCGGTCATGGCGGCGCTATCGTGCCACAGGCGCTGCATCACCGCATCGTCGCGCGCCAGTGCGGATGGTTCGGGCCAGGTCAGCCGGCCCTTGCGCAGCGATGCGTAGATCGCGCCAACGGGGGGCTGTGCGATCGATGCGAGATCGGCAAGGCCTTTGCCCGCCGCCTCCAGCGTGTTCATTCCCCCGGCAAACGGCACCACCAGCGGGAGCAGTGGCCATAGGAGCCGGCGGACCACCCAGTTATGATTGCCGGCAAGCCCGGTTCCCGGCGTAAATCCCGGATCATAGGCGAATACCCGCCAGCCAAGCCTGCGCGCCTCGTCGCTTTGGGCAAGCGCGCGCGCGGTGAGCAGATTGCACAATTTGGAGGTCGAATAGGCGCGCATGCCGGCGGTCATGGCGGACTTGTCGATGTCGGGATCGCGCCTGGGATCGGCGAGAAGATCGGCATTGGCGTGGCGCGGCGGCGGCACGCCGGTTCGCTCGGCTGGATCATGCGTACCGCTAGAGGTGATCGTGATCAGCGCACCTGGCGCGAGGCGCGGCATCAACAGACGCAGCAGCAGATAATGGGCGAGATGATTGGTGGCAAAGGTCGTCTCGACGCCATCGACCGTGCGCAAATCGATCCGCGCCAGCTGGATGCCGGCATTCAGCAGCAGCCGGTCGATCGGACCCTGTGGAAGTGCGGCGACAAAGGCGCGCACGCTCTCCAGCCGGGCAAGATCTAGCGGCAGCCCGGTCCAGCCGGGCGGCGTATCCGCTGTTCGGCGAGCGCCTATCACCCGCAGCCCGCCCGTCTCGCGCGCAATCAGGCTGGCCGTCACCCGGCCCAGACCACTCGTACCGCCTGTCATCACCGTCAGCATGGCAATCCTTACATTGTAAAGTTTGCACTGCCTAGATCGTGCGCTAGGGAGAATCAAGAACCGATATGAGCGACAAACCCTATCACCACGGCGGATTGCGCGCGGCGTTGATCTCCGCCGCGCTCGATGCGCTTGAACGCGACGGACCCGGCGGCCTCTCGCTGCGCGGCCTAGCCAAGGCAGTCGGCGTCAGCCCGATGGCGCCCTATCATCATTTCGCCGATCGTGCCGCGTTGCTGGCAGCGGTCGCCACCGCGGGCTTCGAACGGCTGCAGGCCGGGAAGGCAACCGCATTGGCGCTGGCTGCGATCTCGCCCGAACAAGGTTTGATAACGGGCACCATCGCCTATGTGGAGTTCGTGCTCGCGCATCCGCAACTCTATCGGTTGATGAAGGGCGCCGAATTTGCTGGTAGCGGCGACTATCCCGACCTCAAAGCGGCCGCTGCTGCGCCGGTCGATAGCCTTCTTGATATGCTTGCACGGCTTGCCGCCGAGCATCCAAACGTGGCGCTCGATCAGGGGCGTTGCGCGACGATGCTATGGGCGCTGGCCCACGGAGCCGGCATGCTGGCGCTTGACGGGCAGATCGAGCGAGCGGCTGCGCTCACGCTTGTGGCCGACGGCGCGCAGACGCTGATCGCGGGCTGGCTCCATCCGCGATGACGGGCGCCCGGTGGTCGCTAGACCGGCATCCCGCACAACCGTAAATCGCGCCGCAATGTCGCTGCGTCGGTGAAAAGCCGTGCGACAATGCCGATCGCTGCCGCCGCTTCGACATTTGCCGCGTTGTCGTCGACGAAAAAGGCCTCGCTCGCATCGAGCCCGAATCGATTGAGCGCCAGCTGGTAGATTGCCGGATCGGGCTTCACCAGCCGTTCCTCGCCCGAGATGACGAAGCCACCGAAGCGATCGAACAACGCTGCCTCGCGCGCGCGGAACGGAGGCCAGAATTCGTGGCTGAAATTGGAGATGACGAACAGCGGCACGCCGGCCCCGTGGAGTTCCTCGACGATCGCGTGCACGCCGGGGATCGGATCGCCGATGCTTTCGAGATAGCGATCGCGCCACGCGAGGATCAGCGTTTCATGCTCGGGATGTTTGGCGATCAGCTCGGCGGATGTTTCGGCAAAGGGGCGCCCGGCATCGTGCTGGAAATGCCATTCGTTGGTCAGCACATCGCGCAGGAACGCATCGAGCGCCCGATCATCGCTGATCAAGCGCTCGCTGAAGATTTTCTCATAGAGGAACCTGGGGCTCCAATCGTACAAGACCCGGCCGACATCGAAGATGACAGCGCGGACAGGCACGCCCGCTGGATCAGCCCTGGCGGGCCTTGAACCGGCGATTGGTCTTGTTGATCACATAAGTGCGGCCACGACGGCGGATCACGCGGTTGTCGCGGTGCCGGCCCTTGAGCGACTTCAGGCTGTTGCGGATCTTCATGGGAGCGCGTTTCTTCTTGGAAGCTGGAAAGGCGCTGCGCCTATAGGCAGGGTCGACGTGAGTCAAGCACGACGGGCTGTTTTCAGCGGTGTCGGACCCCATATCGCGGCTGTACGTTTACCAACGAAACCGCCCATTCATCCAGGGATCGATCATCATGCGCCCCTTCACCACCCGCCACGCCGCCACCTTCCTGACCGCCACTGCTATCCTCGCGAGCGGCGCGGTGGCGGCCAGCCGCGTCCAGGTGACGCGCTTTCACCTCGATGCGCCGATCGAGCGCGGTGCCGTCATCGTCGAGCCAATCGCCGGCACCGATCCGGCCAGCCTCGAATCGCGCACCTATGCCGATGCCGTGGCGAACGCGTTACGCCAGCAGGGCTTCCAGCCTACCCAACCCGGCACGCCGGCCCCCTTGCTCGCCACCGTGACCTTTCAGCGCCAGGTCCGCGATCTTGGCACCGCACCGCCGCCCGTTTCGATCGGCCTTGGCGGCGGCAGCTTTGGCGGCGGCGTAGGCGGTGGCGGCAGCATCGGCTTTGGCATCGGCAAGGGCCGCCACCGCGAGGCCTATGCAACCGAGCTATCGGTGCAGCTGCGCCGGCAAAGCGATCGCACCGTCATCTGGGAGGGTCGCGCGCAAAACGAAACCGACAGCCGTTCGCGCGATGCCCAGCCAGCCGCAATCGCAGAAAAGATGGCGCGCGCGCTGTTCCAGGGCTTTCCGGGTGAATCCGGGCGCACTATCAGCGTGAAATGACCATCGACATCAACGCCGCCTTCGATGGCGGCAACATCCATGTGCTCAACATTGCCGGTGACGCAGCCGATCTGGAAATCGTCAAAGATCGCGATTCGGATTTCTACCAATGGTTCTATTTCCGGGTGGGCGGCGCGAAGGGTCGCACGCTCACGCTGCGCATCGTCAATGCCGGCGGCAGCGCCTATCCAATGGGCTGGCCAGGCTACCGAGCGCGCGTAAGCCATGATCGCGAGACGTGGCTGCTCGCGCAAACGCGCTATGCCGACGGCGTCCTCGAAATCACGCATGAGTGCCCGCATGATCTGGCGTGGTTCGCCTATTTCGCGCCCTATCCCATCGAACGCCACAATGCGCTGATCGCGCGCTACGCCCAGATGCCGGGTGTCGAGCACCGAACGCTTGGACAATCGATCGACGGACAGCCGATCGACTGCCTCGACATCGGCCATGGGCCCAAATCGGTCTGGCTCTATGGGCGTCAGCATCCCGGCGAGACGATGGCCGAATATTGGATGGAAGGCGCGCTTGAGCGGCTGACCGACCCACATGATCCAGTGACGGCGGCGCTGCTTGCCAAGGCGCGCTTTCATCTTGTCCCCAACATGAACCCCGATGGCTCGTCGCGCGGGCATTTGCGCACCAATGCCGTTGGTGTGAACCTCAATCGCGAATGGCAGACGCCGAGCGCGGAAAAGAGCCCCGAAGTGCTGGCGGTTCGTAACGCGATGGACGAAACCGGCGTGGCGTTTGCGATGGACATCCATGGCGACGAAGCGATTCCCGCCAATTTCATCGCTGGCTTCGAAGGCATTCCTGGCTGGACCGAGGCGCAGGGCGCCAAACTCTATGCCTTTCAGGACGCACTTGCGGCGCGTACCCCCGATTTCCAGACCAAGCTGGGCTATCCCAAATCGGGCGCCGGCAGGGCCAATCTGGCGATGTCGACCAACCAGCTTGCCGAGCGCTTCGGCGCGGTATCGATGACGCTCGAGATGCCCTTCAAGGACCATGACACCAATGCCGATCCGCAGCAGGGCTGGAGCCCGGCGCGGTGCCGCAAGCTCGCGCATAGCTGCCTCGAAGTGCTTGCCGATAAGATCGACGCGATTTAGGCGCTTGCGACCCTATCGACCGAACAAGGCTGCCGCCCCATGCCCACCCTCGTCCTGATCCGCCACGGCCAATCCACCTGGAACCTGGAGAATCGCTTCACTGGCTGGTGGGATGTCGACGTCACCGAAAAGGGCATCGGCGAGGCACGCGCGGCAGGGCAACTGATGGCCGACAAGGGCCTCGATTTCGATCAGTGCTTCACCTCGCTGCAAAGCCGCGCGATCAAGACGCTCAACCTCGCGCTTGAGGAAATGCAGCGGCTGTGGTTGCCGGTCGAGAAAGACTGGCGGCTGAACGAGCGGCATTATGGCGGCCTGACCGGGCTCAACAAGGCCGAGACCGCTGACAAACACGGCGAGGCGCAGGTGAAAATCTGGCGCCGCAGCTTCGACATACCGCCGCCACCGCTCGAGCCCGGCAGCGCCTATGATCTATCCGCCGATCGCCGTTATGCCGGCATCGCCGTTCCCGCGACCGAAAGCCTGAAGGACACGATCGCGCGGGTATTGCCTTATTGGGAGGGCCGTATCGCCCCGGCGCTCCGGGAAGGGCAGCGCGTGCTGATTTCCGCGCACGGCAACTCGCTGCGCGCGCTCGTTAAGCATCTGTCGAACATCCCCGACGACGAGATTACGAGCCTGGAAATCCCGACTGGCCAGCCGATCGTGTATGAGCTGGACGGCGCGCTCGCTGCGGTGGACCGCTATTATCTGAACGAGCGGTAGGCCCGAGCCTGCTCGCTTTCCTTTGGCGCGCGGGGCATTGGGTCTGCTTCCCCCCTTGGTCTGCTGCACCCGTCATTGCGAGCGTAGCGAAGCAATCCAGCCCCTCCGCCTGTGGCCCGACTGGATTGCTTCGCTCCGCTCGCAATGACGATTTCAGTGGGGCACCCGCTCTATCAGCGCGACAGGCATTCTGTGTCTTTCCTAACGACCGGCCACCCGCTAACCCTCGCTGATGGAACCCCCGAGCTCTCTCGTCGGCATCATCATGGGCAGCACCTCCGATTGGGAGACGATGCGCCACGCCGCCGCGATCCTCGATGAGCTGGGTGTGGCGCATGAGGCCAAGGTCGTCTCTGCGCACCGCACGCCGGCGCGGCTCGTCGATTATGCGACCGCTGCCGCCGACCAGGGGCTGAAGGTGATCATCGCCGGCGCAGGCGGGGCGGCGCATCTGCCCGGCATGGCGGCCGCAATGACCCACCTGCCGGTGCTTGGCGTGCCCGTTCAGTCCAAGGCGCTCGACGGGATGGATAGCCTGCTCTCGATCGTCCAGATGCCCGCCGGCATCCCCGTGGGCACGCTCGCAATCGGCAAGGCGGGCGCGAAGAATGCCGGGCTGCTCGCCGCCGCGATTCTTGCGCTCAGCGATGAGGCGCTGTCCGAACGGCTGAAGGCCTGGCGCGCGGCCCAGACCGAAAGCGTCGCGATCGATCCGGCGTGATGGTTGACCGGGCGTGAGGGCGCGCAGTGCTTCTCCCCTCCCTGAAAGGGAGGGGTTGGGGGTGGGTTGGTATGAGGGGAGAACGGCGCCTGCCAACAAGCCGACCCACCCCCGGCCCCTCCCTTCCAGGGAGGGGAGAAGTCTCGCTGCCCCATTTGTCGACCCAGAGGATCGCGCATGAATCCCCTTCCCCCTGGCGCCACGATCGGCATTCTCGGCGGCGGGCAGCTTGGCCGGATGCTCGGCGCCGCTGCCGCCGAGCTCGGCTATCACACCCGCGTGCTGGCGCCCGATGAGGAGGCAGTCGCCGCGCAGACCGCCTCAAGCTTCACCCGCGCCGATTATCACAGCCGGATCGTCCTCGATGACCTCGCCGCCGCGTGCGACGTGATCACCTATGAATTCGAGAATATCGATATCGAGCCCGTCGTCTATCTGGCGGGGAAAGTGCCAGTGTGCCCCAGCCCGCAGTCGCTGTCGGTCGCGCAGGACCGGGCGCGCGAAAAGGCGTTCGTGCGCGATCTTGGCGGGCGAACGGCTCCCTGGGCGCTCGTCACGACGCTCGACGAACTGCACGCCGCGATCGCCGATATCGGCTGTCCCGCGATCCTGAAGACGCTGCGGCTGGGCTATGACGGCAAGGGGCAGATCAGGCTGCAGACGCCCGACGATATCGATTCAGCCTGGGAGGCGATTGGCGGGCGGCCGGCGGTGATCGAGGGGTTTGTCGAGTTTACCCATGAATTCTCGATCATCCTCGCGCGGGGGAGCGACGGCGCGATGGTCAGCTATCCGCCGCCGTGGAACGAGCATGTCGACGGCGTGCTCGCGCGCTCCACCCTCCCCGCGCCTGCCGAAATCGCGCGGCAATGGGGCGAGGCGGCAGCGCTCACTGGCCGGATCGCTGATCGGCTCGGCCATGTCGGCGTGCTGGCCTGCGAGTTTTTCGTGGGCAGCCAAGGCCCGGTGTTCAACGAAATGGCGCCCCGCGTCCACAATAGCGGGCACTGGACGATCGAGGGCGCTGTCACTTCGCAGTTCGAGAATCACATCCGCGCGATCTGCGGGCTGCCGTTGGGCGATACCGGGCTGACCGCGCGGCAGGTGGTGATGGAGAATTTGATCGGCGATCAGGCGGAAGGGGCGCTGGCGGTGCTGGGGGAGCCGGATGCGCATCTGCATCTGTATGGCAAGACGATGCGCGCGGGGCGCAAGATGGGGCATGTGACGCGATTGATGCGGTAGGGGGTAACGGAGGCTAGAGGAATGTTTGCTTATGGTGAAAGCAGACATTAGCGTTCGCAGTCCCCATCGGCCAACGATAATGATACGCCATGAGCCGACGCTTGAACTTTGTCCCCAACTCGACAGTTCAAGAGAGGGGTTTCGACGGACTTCATTCCGACTAGGCCATCCGCGCTTCGCGCTGTTACGAGCACTTCGTCAGTGTGCCATCTGGATACGCGGGGGGCGATATCGACTACAGTCGCCGACACTTCTCGTGCGGGCTGTTCCGAGCAAGCCGCCCCTGCCAACGCTATCAGTACAAGTCCGTGGCGGGCCGCGTGCATCGTGACATTTAAGGCCCGTCTGTAGGGGTCTGCAAGTGGGCGATTGCCTCCCACGCTGATTCGCAACGGGACAATATTGCCACTTAGCTAGTCGTCACCCCGGACTTGTTCCGGGGTCCACCGGGCCGCTTGGCGAAACGATCAGAGGTTCGAGTCCCAAGCCCACCGCAAGGTCATTCCAGGCCGGATTGTCCCGTTCGATCAGGTTGCGTTTCCAGTCGCGGCGATAGCGTTTCTGCTGCTTTTCGCGCGCGATCGCGGTTGCCATGTCGTCGAAGACTTCGAAGTAGACGAGGCGGTGGATGGCGTATTTGCTCGTGTGGCCGCCAAAGGTGCCGTCGCGATGTTGTGTGCAGCGGGCGATGAGGTTTGACGTGACGCCGACGTATAGCGATCCGTTATAGGCGCTCGCCATGATGTAGACGCAGGGTAGCCGTCGAGTCGCATGCGTTGCCGCGGGCCGCCCGGTGGACCCCGGCACGAGGCCGGGGTGACGTAAGGGCGGAGACCTCAGGCTTTCCCCCGCGCCACGATCCATTCATTGCCCACCTGCTCCAATATCTCCAGCGGCACCCGGCCCGATCCGAGCACGGCCTCGTGGAGATCCTTGATGTCGTATTTCGGGCCAAGCACCGCCTGCGCCTTGTCGCGCAGTTTGTTGAAGGTCGAGTGGCCGAGTTTGTAGCTGCAGGCCTGCCCCGGCGATCCGCAATAGCGATCGATCTCGCGCTCGGCGAAGCCCGGTGCTTCGCCCTGCCCGTCGATGAACAGCGCCATCGCTTTTTCGCGGCTCCATTTAAAATGGTGCAGCCCGGTATCGATGATGCAGCGATGCGCGCGGAACAGCGCCTCCTTCAGATAGCCGATCTGGCCGAGCGGATCGCCTTCATACATGCCGAGTTCGTCGGCAACCTGTTCGGCATAAAGCGCCCAGCCCTCGCCATAGCCCGAAAAGCCGCCCGTTTTGCGGATCAGCGGCAGATGATCGTTCGATAGCGCCAGCCCGCCCTCGAACTGATGCCCCGGCAACCCCTCATGATAGATGACGGTATCGAGCATGAATTTGGGCCATTCGGCCGAATCCTGGAGGTTGAAATAGACGAGGCCGGGGCGCGAGCCATCGATCGCCGGCGCCTGGCTGAACGCGGAAGCCGCCCCCGCCTCGATTTCCTTGGGCACGCGCCGTACTTCGAACTTATAGTCGGGCAGGCGCTTGAACACGCGCGGCAATTGCTGGCGGATCGCGGCCAGCCGCTCGTTGCAATAAGCGATCGCCGCCATCTTGCCTTCATCGGTATTGGGGAAGATCTGGCCCGGCAACTTGTAGATCGCCGCCAGCCGCTCGCCGATGCTGCCCTTGGTCATGCCCGCTTTCGCCATCAGGCCGTTCATCCGGTCGGAGATCATCCTCGCCTGATCGAGCCCGAACTGGTGCACCTCCTCCGGGCTCAGCCGTGTCGTCGTCGTGTTGGCGAGCGCAACGGCGTAGAATGCATCGCCCTGTTTGAACTTCCACACGCCG
>JBBQAG010000083.1:0-10957 GCA_038315875.1 Sphingomonadales bacterium
TGGCGCGGGTTGGTGAAAATGTCCGACGTCGCGCCATATTCGATCAGCTGGCCAAGATGAAAAAAGGCGGTGCGTTGCGAAAAGCGCGCTGCCTGCTGCATGTTGTGGGTCACGATCACGATCGCATAGCGGCCCTTCAGCTCGTGGATCAGCTCCTCGATCTTGGCGGTGGCGATTGGATCGAGGGCACTGCACGGTTCATCCATCAGGATCACTTCGGGATCAACCGCGATCGCGCGGGCGATGCACAGCCGCTGTTGCTGCCCGCCTGAAAGCGCCGTGCCGCTGTCGCTCAGCCGATCCTTGACCTCGTCCCAAAGGCCCGCACGCCGCAGCGATTGCTCGACGACAGCCTCTAGCTGCGCCTTGGAGGCAGCAAGGCCGTGGATGCGCGGGCCATAGGCGACATTCTCGTAGATCGACTTCGGGAATGGATTGGGCTTTTGAAACACCATGCCGACGCGCGCGCGCAGCTGCACCACGTCCATGTCGGCGGCATAGATATCTTCGCCGTCGAGCCGGATATCGCCGGTCACCCGGGCGATCGGAATGGTATCGTTCATCCGGTTCAGCGTGCGCAGAAAAGTCGATTTGCCGCAGCCGGACGGACCAATGAACGAGGTGACATTGTCCATGTCGACATCGATCGAGACATCGTCGATCGCCTGCTTCGCGCCGTAGAAGACGTTGACGTGATGCGCCGTCATCTTCGGGGCGTGATTGGATCGGGGCGCGTCGAAATCGGTCATTACCAGCGGGTCTCGAATTTGTTGCGGAGATAGATGGCAAAGCCATTCATCGCGAGGAGGAACACAAGCAGCACGATGATCGCCGCGCTGGTCTTTTCGACAAAGCCACGGCTCACCTCATCTGACCACAGAAAGATCTGAACCGGCAAGACGGTCGCGGGGTCCGAAAGCCGGCTGGGCGGCGTGGCGATGAAGGCGCGCATCCCGATCATCAGCAGCGGCGCGGTTTCGCCAAGCGCTCGTGCCATGCCGATGATCGTGCCCGTCATGATGCCGAGCATGGCGAGCGGCAGGACGTGATGGAAAACCACCTGCACCGGGCTGGCGCCGACGCCAAGCGCGGCATCGCGGATTGATGGAGGGACCGATTTGATCGCGTTACGCCCGGCGATGACGATCACCGGCATCGTCATCAGCGCCAGCGTCAGCCCGCCGACGAGCGACGCAGATCGCGGTAGGTGGAAGGTGTTGAGGAATACCGCCAGCCCCAGCAGCCCAAAGATGATCGAGGGCACCGCGGCCAGATTGTTGATCGAAACCTCGATCAGATCGGTCAGCCGGTTCCGCGGCGCATATTCCTCAAGATAAAGCGCTGATAACACCCCGATCGGGAAGGCGAGCAGCAGCGTGACGATCATCGTGAAGATCGATCCCTTGATCGCGCCCCAGATGCCTGCGGTCGTCGGATCGGTCGAATCGGCCTCTGTCAGGAAACCTGTATTGAAACGCGTCATCAGGCGCCCTTCTTGGCGCAGCCGCGCGACCTGCGCGCGCGCATCGGGCGTACCGCCGCCCTTTGCCGCGATATCGATTTCGGTCGAGGCGGGTACTTCGACGATCGCCCGGCCACGCAACAATGCCGGATTGGCCTTGATCCGATCACGGACGCGCAGCCACGCGCCATCGGAAAACAGCGCTGGTCCGTTGGCGCCATAGGAGGCGGTTGCGGCCATGGTCGTTGCATCGGCAAGGCCGGCCCCGGCGAGTGCCAGATCGGCGCCAGGCCCACGCAACCGCGCCGGATCAAGCGTCAGCCCGGCCTTTGGAAAGTCGATCGGCAAGGCGATCTGCGTCTGGGTGAATCCATTCAGCCCGTTGGCGAGCATCGTGATTAGCAGCAGGGCGAGGAAGCCCGCCGAAACGACGACGGCGGCCATCCCGAACAAGCGAAAACGCCGCTCTGCTGCATAACGCTTGCGAATGCGGCGCTGCATCGATCGCGCGCGCCAATCGGTCGGCGCGCGCTCGGGCGGCTCGGTCGGGCCAACGGGCGACTGCGGGACGAGGCTGCTACTCATATGCTTCGCGGTATCGTTTGACGACCGTCAGCGCGACGACATTGAGCAACAAAGTGATGACGAACAAGGTAAGCCCCAGCGCGAACGCAGCCAGCGTCTTGGGGCTGTCGAACTCGGCTTCACCGGTCAGCAGGTCAACGATCTGCTTGGTGACCGTCGTCGCGCTGGCGAGTGGATTGAGCGTCAGCGTCGCCACGCCCGACAAGGCCATCACAACGATCATCGTCTCACCGATCGCGCGGCTGACAGCGAGCAATACCCCGCCGACGACGCCGGGCAGCGCCGCTGGCAGCAGCACCCGGCTGATCGTTTCGGAGGTCGTTGCCCCCATCGCCAGTGAACCGTCGCGCATCGAGGCCGGGACTGCCGCGATCGAATCATCGGCCATCGACGAGACGAACGGGATGATCATCACCCCCATCACCAACCCGGCGGCAAGCGCGCTTTCCGAACTCGCCCATTGGATGCCGACGGCGACCGCAGCGTCGCGCACCGCCGGCGCCACCGTCAGCGCGGCGAAATAGCCGTAAACGACCGTCGGCACCCCGGCGAGCACCTCCAGGATCGGCTTCATCCAGCGGCGCACGCTGGGTCGGGCATATTGGGTGAGATAGATCGCGCTCATCAACCCGAATGGAATGGCGACGATCATCGCGATGACGGCACCAATGAAGAAAGTGCCCCAGAACAAGGGCACCGCGCCCAGCGCGGCGCCAGGATCGCGCGAATCGATGATCTGCGGGCTCCAATGCGTGCCGGTGAGAAAATCGATCGCGGGCACCATCTGAAAGAAGCGCCACGATTCAAACAGCAGCGAGCCGACAATGCCGATCGTCGTCAGGATCGCGATCAGCGAGGCCGCGAGCAACAGCAGCATCACCACCCGTTCGATCCGTGTCCTCGCGCGGAAATCGGGCTTCACGCGCAGATAGGCGAATGCGCCTGCTGCCAGCGCCAGGATCAGCGCTACCGTGGCGCCAATCCAGTCATGGCGGCTCTGCGCTGCTTCATAGGCGGGGGCGAGCACCGTCGCCTGCGGGTTGAACGCGACCTTGCTGCGCCCTTCGGCAATCGCGCGCGCCTCGGTAAGGACTGCGGCACGTTCGAAGCCGGCGGGCGGGAGCGCTGCGGCGGCGGGGCTGCGCATCACCTGTTCAGTGACGAGCGCCGGCGTGATGAATGCCCATGTCGTCAAGAAGAGCAGCGCCGGAACCGTCACCCACAGCGCAACATAGGTGCCATGGTGCGAAGGGAGTGAACTGAACCGCCGGCTGCTGCCGCGCCGAAAACTGATCGCGCGCACGCGCGCCGTCAGCCAGCCGATCAGGCCCAGACCCGCAATAATCAACAAAAGGGCGATGGTCGACAAAGGTTCGTTGCTTCGGTTCTTGCTGACCCGGGTCGACGTCAACGGTTGACGGCGCCGACCCGGGCTGACGGTGGAAAAAAGGCGCTTAGTTGAGCCCGGTGCCCGTCATCGTCGTGCCGTTCTCGATAATCTTGGCGGACGCGTCACGGATCGCTTGTGGTGCCGCAATCAGGCCGCGCTTTACAAGCGGTCCGCCGGGTGCCCATGCCGCTGCATAGGCATCGAGGAATTTCTGCAAGCCCGGGATTGCGCTCAGATGCGCCTTTTTGACGTAGAGATACAGTGGACGCGCGCCGGGATAGGCGCCGGTGGCGATCGTTTCATAGGTCGGCTCCACGCCGTTGAGCGGGATACCGTTCAGATTGGCGGCATTTTCCTCAAGATAGCTATAGCCGAAGACGCCGATTGCCGTTGGGTTTGATTGCAGCTTCTGGACGATCAGATTGTCGTTCTCGCCGGCATCGACATAAGGGCCATCGTCGCGGATCTGCGTGCAGGCCTTGGCATATTCGTCGGGCTTCTTGTCCTTGAGTGCCAAGCTGTCGGGGTAGATGGCGGCGCAGCCGCGCGCGAGAATCAATTCGGCGAGCGCATCGCGCGTGCCGCTGGTCGCTGGCGGGCCATAGACCTGGATCGGAATCGCAGGCAGCGCGGGGTTCACGTCTTTCCACGTCTTGGTGGTGTTGGCCGCGCCCTTTGGATTGGCAGCGAGCGCAAGGTAGACATCGATTGCGGTCAACTGCAGCTTGGCGCCGCTGTTCGATTCGGCAAAGGCGATGCCATCGATCCCGACCTGGATTTCCATGATCCGATCAACACCGTTTTCGCTGCAGGTCTTGTATTCGGACGCCTTCATCCGGCGTGAGGCATCTTCGATATCGGGGTGTTGCGCGCCGATGCCGCCACAGAACAGCTTCATGCCGGCACCAGTGCCAGTCGATTCGATGACGGGCGCTTTCATTCCCGGGTTCTTGTTGACGAACGCCTCAGCGACCAGCGTCGTGAATGGATATACCGTCGACGAGCCGACGACCTTGATCTGGTCGCGCGAGCCGGCACCGCCGCCATTGGCCTGATCGTTGCAACCTGCCAGCGTGAACATGCCAGCCGCGAGCACCGCGATTGTGAGTCGCATGATCTTCCCTCCTCAAGGAACCGTTTCCCTGGGCGAAGCCGCTATCACCCTGAAGCACGTGGCTGTGTGACCGTCTCGTTACTGTTTAATGACAATGCGTCCTTGGGCGATCGCATAGGCGTGGCGGCAGGCAGCAAAATCGAAGCGGTGGTCCCTTTGCCAACGATACTGGTGATGTCGAGCCGTCCCCTGTGCCGCTCGATGATGTGCTTGACGATGGCCAGGCCCAGCCCGGTTCCACCAAGCGCACGGCTGCGCCCGGCATCGACTCGGTAGAAGCGCTCGGTCAGCCGCGGCAGGTGCTCGGGCGCGATTCCCTCGCCCTCGTCGGTCACGCTGATTCGCACCATGCCGGTCTGGTCGCGCCAGAGCCGGGTGACGATCGGCGTGCCGGGGCGCCCATATTTCATCGCATTGCCAATCAGATTGTGGAGCACCTGCGACAGCTGGGCCCGGTCTCCCGCGATGAGGGGCAGATCATGCGCGATGTCGCTGATAAGATCGTCACCGCGCTCGCCCTGGCTGTCGATCAACTCGCCGTGCACCTCGTCCATCAGCAAGGCGAGATCGATTTCGCGCGATGGCAGCCGGTATTTCTCGGCCTCGATACGCGATAGCGAGATGAGATCTTCTACCAGCCGCTGCATTCGCCGCGCCTCATCGAACATCACCTTCAGGAATCGGGCGCGCACGCTTGAATCGCCACCGGCTTTCTCGTCGCTCAGCGTTTCCACAAAGCCGAGGATCGAGGCGAGCGGCGTGCGCAATTCGTGGCTGGCATTGGCGACGAAATCGACCCGCATGCGCTCGGCTGCATAGCTGCCCGTCTGATCGATCAGGTGAACCACGCGGCGCTGATCGCTCATCGTCGTCACGCGCATCTCCCAGCGTTGATCGAGCGCCCCCAGGCCGACAAGATTGATCGGCTCGCCGATATCTGAGCGCGCATTGGTTAGCCGTTCGGCCGCTGCCGGGTGACGGATCGCGAGCCGAACGTCCTCGCCGACGATGTGACCGCCAAGCAGTGCCTTGGCCGCGCGATTGGCATTGGCAACCCTGCCTTCGGCAACGATCAGGATTGGTTCGACAACCGCCGCGATTACCTCGTCGATGCCGGCC
This sequence comes from Sphingomonadales bacterium, assembly GCA_038315875.1. Classification (GTDB taxonomy): domain Bacteria; phylum Pseudomonadota; class Alphaproteobacteria; order Sphingomonadales; family Sphingomonadaceae; genus Sphingomonas. Next base: position 5,671 of record JBBQAG010000083.1, read on the forward strand.
GATTGCAATGCGCCGAGGGGCTCCGGTGCGGGGATGTCGATATCGGCCGGCGCCTCACCCGTGCCGGCGGCGACGAGCACCGCAGCGATGCCGCCCACAAGGATGATCAACATGCTCTGCACATCGTGCACCAGCAACCAATTGGCACCAGCAGCGACGATGATGATCGCCACAGCGGCCAGCGTGCGAGGTCCAAACGGATGCGGCATTTGGCCAAACTAGCGCAAACCGCCTGGCTCCGCGAGAGCGCGAGGCGCTGGCAATGGCGATTTCCTCACTTGGCTTGCGCGCAATTTACGATTGTGAAAGGGCTTGAGCGCGATGATGGAGTGGCAATGACTCAGGAAAATCCTCCCGAAGACGGCGCTGAGGGTGCCGAGGAAGAGGGCGGCGCAATCGGCCGCCGCGCGCTGATGCTCGGCGCGGCGGGGGCCAGCGCTGTCTTCTCGATCCGGCCCGCGCTTGCGCAGACGACGGCTTCGGTTCTAACCTGTGAAATTCCCGTCCCCGATGCTGCGCGCCGCGGCTACTATATCGCCAGCGACGGCACGCTCGTGCCGTCTGGTACGGTCGGTGCGTTCCCGCCCGCCGGACGCCCGTTCAAGGGCGAGGATGTGCGCCGTGCGATGACCGGCGGCAATCTGCCCGGGGTCGATTCGGAGCGCAGCCGGGCATATCTGCAATATATCCGCCGTCTTCAATCGGGCACCAGCGGCTTCACCTGTTTCGCCTCGCTGCAGATGCCGCGCTAGGCGCCGTGCGCGCGCCATTGTATCGGGCCGTGCCGGTCGCGCAGCTGCGGATCGTGCCACTCGATGAGCTGACCCTCGTCTATCACCGTGCTTCTGGCATTACCCATGTCCTGGCGACGCCAGCGCCCGAAATCATCGATGCGCTGGCGGGTGCAGCCATGACCACGCAGGGGCTGCTCGCCACGTTGAGCGCGAAGTTCGAATTGGGCGACGGCGATGTTCCGGCATTGGAGGCCCGGCTGGACGAACTGGTCGCAGCCGGGCTGGTGGTTCGCGAATGAAGCATCGCCATTCGCTCAGGATCGGGCCTGTCGGCTTTCGGATCGGCTCCGACTGGGCGGCGCCGATCGAGGCGTTGCGCGCGCTTTACGCTGAATACCCAGCGCCGCTGGATGATGTCGCCGATTTCAATGTGCGGCTGTTCGCGGCGCGGCCCTGGCGGCGGTTGATCAGGCCATCGGTGATGATCGGTGGGGATTATGTGTTGCCGGAGGCGGCACCGCTGCCGCTTGCGCAGGGCTTGCTGGCGGCGGAAATGGCGATGAACCTGCAGATGGCGCTCGGCCAGCGACGCTATCTGCTGTTGCATGCCTCGGTCGTCGAGCGGGACGGACGGGCGCTGCTGATGTCGGGGGAATCGGGAGCGGGGAAATCGACACTCGCCGCGCTGCTGTCAACGCGCGGCTGGCGGTTGATGGGGGACGAGTTCGCGCTGATCGATCCAGCGACGGGGCTCGTCCATGCCTTTCCACGCCTGATCAGTCTGAAGAACGCCGCGATTGGCGTGATCGAACGCGCGCTGCCGAATGCGCGCTTCGGTCCGCTGCTCACGGCGACCCCCAAGGGCGACATTCGCCATCTCGTGCCAGATGCCGGTGCGATTGCGGCAATGGACGATCCCGCGATCCCGGCGCTGCTCCTGTTTCCGCGTTTTGGCGAGGCACCCGCGCTGCGACCGGTTGGATCGGGTGAGGTGTTCGTGCGGCTTACCCTGGCATCGACCAACTATGTAACGCTTGGCGAGCGCGGATTCGATGCGCTGACAGCGCTGGTAAAGGGCGTGCCCGCACTGGCGATCGACTATCCCGACAGCGAGTCAGCGATCGCTGCGGTGGAGGCGGCGTGGCGCGGGCTTTGACAGATGACGGCTGGTTGCTGGCGGCGGCCATGCGCGATCCGTCAAGCGTTACCGCGCTCGATGCCGGCGGCTGGCAGGCATTGCTCGCAATTGCCCGCGCCGAACAGTTGATCGGGTCGCTCGCCTGTCGCCTGCAGGGGATCACGGTGCCCGGCGCCGTCGGTAGCATCCTCGCCGATGCGATTGCCGCTGCCGAACAGGGCCGCGTGGCGGCACTGTGGGAATCGGAGATGGCGCGGCGGGCGCTGGCTGGCATCGATTGCCCGGTCGTGCTGCTGAAGGGCACGGCCTTTGTCGCTGCCGGGATGGCGGCGGGGGTGGGGCGATCGATTGGCGATCTCGATATCCTGGTGCCGCGCTCGTCGATCGACGCGGTTGAGGCGGCGTTGCTCGCGGCGGGTTGGGAATGGGTCAAGCCGAACGCCTATGACGACGCTTATTATCGGCAATGGATGCACGAGCTGCCGCCGCTGATCCACCGCGAGCGCGACCGGATGATCGACGTCCACCACACCATTCTGCCGCTGACCGCGCAGATTACGCCCGATGCGGCGGGCTTGATTGCCGATAGCGTCGCGCTTGAGAACGGGCTGCGGATATTGTCGCCGAACGACATCGTCGTCCATGCAGCGGCGCATCTGTTTGCCGATGGCGATCTGGCAGGCGCGATGCGCAATCTGTGGGATGTGCACCGGCTGGTCGATGAATTTGGCACCGAAGGATTGGCGACGCGGGCGGCACACCACGGGCTGGCACGCGAAGTAGCCCGCGCCTTGCGGCTGAGCGCTGCGTTCTATGGCGACGCGGACCCGCAATTATCGGGCATCGACCGGCTCTATCTTTACCGCATCACCGCGCGGGACGGCTGGGGCAGGGCGGTGCGCCCGGTCACGCGGCTGGGCTTTTATCTGCGGTCGCACTGGCTGCGAATGCCGCCGCTGATGCTGGCACGGCATCTATGGATCAAATGGCGGGCCGGCGGATAATCGTGGTGTGGCGCGCGCTTGCACAGCCTTGCTGCCAGCGATATAAGGCGCCGCTTCCAAGCCCAACCGAGCCGGCGATGTCGCCGCCGTTCGGACTCCGTCGGGGAGTAGCTCAGCCTGGTAGAGCACTGCCTTCGGGAGGCAGGGGCCGGAGGTTCGAATCCTCTCTTCCCGACCATTGCTTCGTTATTGGTTGGTATATCAATGACTTAGCCATAGATGTCACAACAAGTCTCGTAGCGTAGGCTCTATTGTGGTTGTTCGGGGCGACCTCAGCTACATCAACAGCCGCATATTGGGCCAGGTGCGGCCTAGTTTTCTGCCTGAAACTGGCCGTTTGCAGGCTGGCGGGTTGAATTGCCTCGGCAATTGCTTGGTCGATGAGGAGGCTCAACTTCAGTCGGACTTGCGCCTGGTAAATGCTGCATTCGGCTGCTGTGGGGTTTGCTCAGTGCGGGGCAAGGTCAGCGTGACGCTGACACCTTCACCCAAAGAGCTTGCGATCTGGACGGTCCCGCCGGATCTTTCCATTGTGCTTTTGACGATGGCCAAGCCCAGGCCAGTTCCCTCGATATGAAGCGCTGCCTGGCCGCGATAATAGCGCTCAACGGCCAAGCAAAGATCCTCTGTATCCATGCCCGGCCCAAGATCTTTGACAACAATCTCAACTGCCAAATCCGATACCTCACAGCACAAAGAGATTGGTGAGTGCGGTGCATATTTCATCGCGTTGTCGATCAGATTGCGGATCGACTCACGCAGCGCGGTGCGGTCGATACTGAGCATGATACCAGGCGGTGCACATACCCCGATTTCAAGAGCGGGCTCGCGCAGGCGTGCCTCCGCCGCAAGTTCCTCTAGCGTTTGTGAAACATCCACAGCCTCAATTTTCGCGTCCTTAATGACATCAAGTCGCGCAAGCAGTAGCACGTTGTTCACGATCAAATTTAGCCGCCGCAGTTCCTGCATCACGCCGTCGATCAAGGCCTGATCGGTCACGTTCGATACAGGCAGCGCACGGCGGATGATGTCGATCGAACTGCCGATAATCGTAAGCGGCGTCCGCAGTTCGTGCCCGGTTTCCGACAAAAACATTCGCAATCTTGCTTGCTGTTGATCGGATTCCTGGGCCAAAATCGAGACGACGCTCCGACCCAGCAACCGGCCAAAAAACGCGGCGCAACCGAGCACCGGAATGATCACGAGCAAATAGCGTCGCAGCAACCGCCACGAAACATGCGGATAGATCAACATCGCGGCGACCAGGATGAGCAACGCTAGCGCGAGGCATGTCCAAATACATAGCGCGATGACCTTACGCTCCCGGATCATGAGCCGCCTTCGGTGCGCAGGACATAACCAACACCGTGGACCGTCTGAACGAGCCGCGTCGCATTATCATATTCGAGTTTTTTACGGAGCAGCGAAACAAAGCGATCGACTGTCTCAATGCCGATATCGCTGCCTGTCCCCCATAGCCGGTCGAGCAACTGGCTTTTGCGGAAAACGCGGCCCTGTTCGCGGAGCAACAGCTCGAGGAGGTCGAATTCCTTTGGCGACAGCAGCAGCGCGTGCCGGCCGCGGCATGCGGTGCGGGCATGCACGTCGAGCATGACGTCGGCAAAGGACAGACAATCGCCCGCTGCCGGGCGACGCCGCAGATGCGCAGTCAAACGGGCCGCCAATTCCGCCATCTCAAAAGGTTTCGACAAATAGTCATCCGCGCCAAGGGCCAACGCATCGATTTTGTCGTCGAGTGCATCGCGCGCGGTGAGCATCACGATTGGAACATCGGTCCGCCGCCGGAGATCGTCGAGCACAGCAAAGCCATCCCGCCCGGGCATGTTGACATCCAGCACGATCGCATCGGGCCGGCGCGCTGCATAGCGCATCAATGCCTCAGCGCCGCTATCGGCAACATCGACGTCGAATTTGAACGCGCGAAGACCAGCCACCAACAACCGACGAATGTTCGCTTCGTCATCGACCACCAGAACGCGTCGCATGATCTCCATGGGCCAACTCCCCGAAGGTGACGACCGTATCAGTGGGTGTAACGCGATGAAAGGCGCATCGCTTTCCGGACTTTTTCTGAAAACCTGCGGCACTGATCGATCTCGTGTCTGGCCTTTTTCAGGGCGATTGGCGGGAAGAAACCGATGCTGCAGCGGATCACCATGCTTGTTCTGATCCTCGCACTGGCGGGATGTGGCGGGGCATCGTCCGGCGGTGCCTCGTCCAGCAGTGCCTCATCCGGCGGCGGCAGCGTTCCGGTTGTGGCAGCCGCCAGCGCCGCACCTAACATCGTCCGCTTCGAGGCGGCGCCAACGACGATTACCGCAGGGCAGGCCGCAACGCTCACGTGGCAAGTCACGGGTGCTGCGTCCATCAGTATCGATAATGGCATCGGA
>JBBQAG010000152.1:0-3501 GCA_038315875.1 Sphingomonadales bacterium
CACAGGGAAAGCAGGAATATAGCTCAGCAAAATCAATCTGCTCGATAGCAAGGTCGTTCAGCCTGAGTGCCTGCTCAAGCGACACGCGCATGCCCGCTGATCGATCATAGCGGTCGCGCGCCAGGATATCGTCGGGTTCATGCGCCGCTGCGCCGTGGCCGATATGGATCAGCCGGTGTTCGGCAATCCCCGCGGCGCGCGCAGCGGCAAGGCTCGCGACGATGAACCCCGCTCCCTGGTTGACCGAAATATTGGCGACCATCAGCTTGGTGTAGGGGAAGGCGATCGGACGATTGTCGGCAGAAGGCGTCGCAATTTCATCCGGGGTGCGCGGCGTGCGGAGCCAGGCGCCCGGCTGATCGGCGGCGACCTGCGAGAAGAGCGACCAGATCGTCGCGCTCTCCGCCTGTCCTTGCGCCAGCGTCTGTCCCCAGGCGGCGCGCGTCGCATTTTCATAGAGCGGATAGACATCGACCGGGGCGGTCAGTCCATGAAGCTGGCGATAATCGGGCGCGCGGCCGCGGTGGCGCGCGCGCATCGCATTGTGATCGGCGGCATCGTCACCCGCCATCGCCGCTGCCCGTCGCGCCGCCGTGCGCAGCGCCTCGGCACCGACAACTGCCGCGACACGCGCCTCGCCGGCGCCGATGCGGTTGGCGGCTTCGTTGAGCAGGCGGATGGGGCTGTCCCCCATCGGCATCGCCGTTTGGAAACGGTGCGCGGGCGCGGCGCCGATTCGGTTAGCAAGCACATCGACGACGGGGTTGAGATCACGAAATGAAATCTGATCGACCACCGCCAGCGAATCGAGGCGCACAAGCCAGCCGCCCCCGGCATCTTCGTCCGCCGCCCGCAATGCCTGTTCCATCAGCGCGATCGGATCGAGCGCCTCGAAGGGATCTTCGGTCCGGTCGTTGATCTCTCCGACGCCGATAATGACGGGGATGTGCTTCGGGTCCATTCGCTGACTCAAATGATCGCAAGGCTGGCAAAGCCGGCTATCTCTTCCGCCGAATAGCCGATCTCAGCCAGGATCGCGGCTGTATGCTCCCCCGCGAGCGGCGCCCGCTTCATCGGCCCGGGCGCGCTCTCGCTCAACCTGATTGGCACCGAGACGATCGGCGCGGGCGAAGCTGCGCCGGGATAGGCAACCGCCTGCACCAACCCCGAGGCGATCACCTGAGGGTGCGCCATCACCTGCGCTGGACTCAACACCGGCCCCGCCGGCACCCGGGCGGCACCCAGCTCCTCGATCGCCTCCTCGGTCGTACGTTCTGCCGACCAGGCCGCCATCCGCTCACTCAACGCCTCGCCATTGTCCCCGCGTGCCATGTCGTCGAGGTAGCGCGGATCGTCGATCAATTCCGGCGCGCCGACCAATCTTGCCCAGCGCGCAAAGATCGGGTTGCTGACGATCTGGGTGATGATCCAGCCGTCGCGCGTCCGGAACACGTCGGTCGGGCCGGAGCCATAGCTGCGATTGCCGATTGGTTGGCGCTCAATGCCGTTGATGGCATGATCGATCGTCAGCGCGTTGGAAAAGGCGATCGCGGTGCCGAGCAGCGATCCCGACACCTGCTGACCCTTGCCGGTCGCATCGCGCTCGCGCAAAGCCACCATCGCCCCGAAGGCACAATGGAGCGCGGTGCCGAAATCGACATAATTGACCTGCGCGCGATGCGGCTGGTCCGAAGTGCCCGTAAGATGGACGACCCCTGACATCGCCTGCCCGACAGCGTCGAAACCAACGCGACCGGCCAGCGGACCGTCCTCGCCAAAGGCCGATGCGGTGACGAGGATGATGTCGGGCTTGATCGCCGCCAGGGTCGCCAGATCGAGGCCGGCCTTGGCAAGCGCATCGGCAGGCATGTTGGCAACGACGATATCGGCGCCTGCAACTAAGCGGCGGACGATCTCTCGGCCCTCTGCACTGCCCAAGGCAAGGCCGAGCGAGCGCTTGTTGCGGTTCATCTGCAGGAAGCTGCCACCCGATCCATCCTCGGCAACGGGCACGGTGAAGCGGTCCTCATTGCCGCCCACCCGCTCGATCCGGATAACGTCGGCGCCATATTCGGCGAGCAGCGCCGCGCAATAGGGCCCGGCGATATAGCGCCCGAAATCGAGCACGCGGATGCCGCTCAGCGGTTTCATGGATCGGCTCTCCCGAACGGCGATGGCCGTCTTGTGGACGGGTTGTGCGCGGCGCGGCCAAATCGATCAAGTGCGTCGCGTCGACCATTGTCGGCGGCGGCTTTCCGCGCCTAGAAGCGGCCAACACCATAATCTTCGGGGATGTCCATGACGTATCGAGTTCCTGTGCTGATCGCAGCATTGCTGGCCACGACTTCGGCTTTCGCACAGGCGCCCGTCGCCACGCCAGATGCTGCAAAGCCGCCCAAATGGGACGTGAACGCGCCGCCGGGGATGACGACGCGCCAAATCCCGATCAACGTCGATCAGGGCAGCTGGATGAATATCGACGTGTCGCATGACGGCCGGATGATCGCATTCGATCTGCTCGGCGATATCTACACGATGCCAATCGCTGGCGGCACGCCGACCCGCATTGCAGAAGGCCTCGCCTATGAGCAGCAGCCGCGCTTTTCGCCCGATGGCAAGCGCATCGCCTTCGTTTCTGACCGCGCGGGCGGCGACAATATCTGGATCATGAATAGCGACGGCAGCGACAAGAAGCAGGTTTCCAAGGAGGATTTTCGCCTGCTTAATCAGCCGAGCTGGAGCCCGGACGGCCGCTTCATCGTCGCCAAGAAGCATTTCACGACGCAGCGCTCGCTCGGCACTGGCGAAGTGTGGCTTTATCACGTCTCGGGCGGCGCCGGCGTCCAGCTCGTCAAGCGCGCGAGCGAGCAGCTGCAAAAGGAACTGGGCGAGCCGATCTATGCGCCCGATGGCAAGAGCATCTATTACACGCGCAATATCACGCCGGGTCCGATCTTCGAATATGCGCAGAACTCGAACACCGATCTGTTCGATATCGAACGCTATGAGCTTGATACCGGCGAGGTGACGACGGCTGTGTCAGGCGTGGGTGGTTCGGTAAGGCCGACGCCTTCGCCCGATGGCAAATCGATCGCCTTTGTCCGCCGCGAGCGCGCAAAGTCCAAGCTCTACGTCAAGGACCTGACATCGGGCGAGGAGCGCAAAATCTATGACGCGCTCGACCAGGACGTGCAGGAAACCTGGGCAGTGACGGGGGTGTATCCCAACATGGCCTGGACGCCGGACAGCAAAACGGTCGTGTTCTGGGCGGGCGGCAAAATCCGACGCGTGGGCACTGACGGCGGCAATGCTGCCGAAATTCCGTTTCGCGTCAATGATACCCGCGTCGTCATCGATGCGACCCATCCCCAGATCGAGGTTTCGCCCGATCGCTTCATGACCAGGATGCCGCGTTGGGCGAGCGTCTCCCCCGATGGGCGCAGCGTCGTCTTCGAAACGCTCGGCAAATTGTGGATGAAGCCCCTTGCAGGCGGTGCGGCG
>JBBQAG010000044.1:0-19412 GCA_038315875.1 Sphingomonadales bacterium
CAGAATCTTGATCATCTGTTCCGTCCCTGCTTGCTAACGGGTTGATGCCCGCGAGCGTTGGCGTGGAGATTGGGTCAGCAGCGCCATCCACAACCCCAACTTCGTCTTTGGGGCAGCAGAGGTTACGATTAGCTGACGGAAATCTCCTTCGCCGCCATCAAGATACGGCGGCGCAGGCCCGCTGGATGCGCTCGCACGCTTCGGTCAGCAACGCTTCTGAGGTTGCGTAGCTGATCCGCATCGCTGGCGAGAGGCCGAACGCCACGCCCGGGACTGCCGCCACGCGTGCCTCGTCGAGAAGATAGGTGACGAGCGTCGAATCGCTGTCGATCGTCACGCCTTGCGGCGTGCGCTTGCCGATAAGATCGGGAAACGAGGGATAGACATAGAAAGCGCCTTCGGGTCGCGGGCAGACCATCCCGTGGGTCTGATTGAGCATGCCGACGACAAGATCGCGCCGCGACTGGAAAGCGGCAGCGCGTTCCTTCAGGAAACTCTGGTCGCCGTTCAGCGCCGCGACAGCGGCAGCCTGTGCGATCGAACAGGGGTTTGAGGTCGATTGCGATTGCAGCTTGCTGATCGCCTTGATCAGCCACGGCGCCCCGCCGGCAAATCCGATCCGCCAACCAGTCATCGCATAGGCCTTGGAACACCCGTTCACCGTCAGCGTGCGCTCGTAAAGATCGGGGCAAACCTGCGCTATCGTCGCAAACTCAAAGCCTTGATAGATGATATGCTCATACATATCGTCGGCAAACACCCACACATGCGGATGGCGCAACAGCACCTCGCCCAATGCCGCCAGTTCGGCACGCGAATAAGCAGCGCCGGTTGGGTTGGAGGGTGAATTGAGGATCAGCCATTTGGTCCGCGGCGTGATCGCGGCTTTGAGCTGGGCGGGCGTGATCTTGTAGCCCTGATCGGGGCCCGCTTCCACGAACACTGGCGTGCCGCCGGCAAACAGCACGACATCGGGATAGCTGACCCAATAGGGCGCGGGGACGATCACCTCGTCACCGGTATCGACGGTGGCAACGATCGCATTGAACAGCGTCTGCTTGCCGCCGACATTGACGGTGATCTGGTTGCGCTCATAGGCGAGGCCGTTATCACGCGCGAACTTGGCGATGATCGCCTCTTTCAGCTCGGGCGTGCCATCGACATCGGTATATTTGGTCTTGCCCTCGCGGATCGCCTGGATCCCGGCTTCCTTGATGAAATCGGGGGTGTCGAAATCGGGCTCGCCCGCGCCAAGGCCAATCACGTCGACGCCTGCACGCTTCAGTTCGAACACGCGGCTGGTGACCGCGAGCGTCGGTGAAGGCTTGATACGATTGAGCGCTGCGGAAGGCTGCATTGGTTTCGCCCTGTTAGGATGAACGGGCTATAGACTTGCCGAATGTTGCGGCGCAACCACCGCCGGCATCAGTCCGCGTAGGGCATTGCCGATCATGAAGCCGCCGACGAGATCGACAGGCCGCAGCCTCGCCTCCATTGCTTGGCCACTCGCGATCAGATCGGCACGCAGAACGCCCGGCAGCAACCCGCGTGAAAGTGGCGGGGTCAACAGCGTGCCGGCGCGCTCGACGAACACAGAGGTGAAGCTGCCCTCGGTCAAATCGCCGGCGGGATCAGTGAAGATCACCTCGGTGGCGCCCGACGCTCGGCGCACACGATCGTAGAAATGGCGATCGGTGGTCTTGTGGCGCAGGCGGAAATCATCGGCGCCGACCGGCAGCGGCACGATCGCGCAGGGCACGGGCAACGCCAGGGCAGCCGGCATCGGCGCTGCTTCGATCGCGATCGCGCCACCGGGGGCTAGCAGCAGCCTTACCCTGCTCGCGACGCTGAGCCGGAAGGTGGCGGCCTGCAGTTCGTTGCGCGCAGCGTGGCGATCGAATGCGAAGCCGAAGCGATTTGCGCTCGCCTTCATCCGCGCCAGGTGCCGATCGAGCAGCGCGATTCCGCGTGCAGGATCGAACGCCATCGTCTCGATCAGGTCAAAATGTCGCGCCCCGCGCGTCAGGAATGCGCCCTTGGCATTGGCCTCGTCCCATTCCGAATCGGCTTGCGAATCGGCGACGATGCCGCCGCCGATGCCGATCACCGCATCCTCGTCGGATCGAAGTAGCAAGGTGCGGATCGCGACGTTGAACATTGCATCGCCGTTGGCGTCGATCCGCCCGATCGCCCCTGTATAAGGGCCGCGCGGGGTCGCTTCGATATCGCTGATGGCCTGCATCGCCCGGATTTTTGGTGCGCCAGTGATCGATCCGCACGGAAACAGCGCCGCAATCGCATCGATCGCATCCTTGCCGGGGCTCAATAGCGCGGTGACGGTGGAGACCATCTGGTGGATCGTTGGATAGCTTTCGACGGCGAACAATGACGGCACGGCGACGCTGCCCGGCGCTGCGATCCGGGCGAGATCGTTGCGCATCAAATCGACGATCATCAGATTTTCGGCGCGCTGCTTGGGGTCGGCCATCAGTGCCGCGATGATCGCTGCATCGGCTTCGGGCGTTTCGCCGCGTCGCGCCGTGCCCTTCATCGGGCGGCACTGAAGCGCGCCTTGCTCAAGCGAGAAGAACAGCTCTGGTGACAGCGACAGCAGCACATCGCTACCCGTCGACACGATCGCGCCATAACCAGCGCGCGCCGACGCGCGCAGCCGGGCATAGGCGGCGAGCGGATTCCCCTCAATGGCGATGCGGGCCTGGAAGGTCAGGTTGGCCTGATAGAGGTCGCCAGCGGCGATCAGCTCCAGGATTGTCTCGAGCCGGTTGCCATAGGCTGCGCGGTCGATCGCCGGGCGCGCAGGGCCGATCCAGGCGCCATCGGGATCGGGGAGCCATTGCGCGACGTCGTCGGCGGCAATCTCGGTGAAAAGATCGAACAGGCCGAACCACAAAAGCGGTCCGGGCGATATCGGCGCTGACCCAAGCGCCGGTTCAAAGGCGGCAGCGGCTTCATAAGCGAGATAGCCCGCGGCGTGACGGCCGGATGCGGTCGCCGTCCTGATCGCCGCCAGCGCCGGCATCACCTCGTCGACGGTGCGCGCCTCGATGATCTGCGCGGCTCGTTCATAAAGCCGCGCTGGCGCGCCGCCGTCTCGGGCGTCGTCGAGCAGGACAAAAGGCGGCGTGAGATCGGGCATCGGTTGCTTCGCCAAATGCATCGCGCCGCGAAGCGGGGCAAGCCTTGTCGCAAGCCGATTGGGGTGCACCTTGTGCCGCCGCCGCTTGTTCGCGGCATCGCGGTGCCATATTTCAGCGCCCATGACCTCATCCACCTCATCCACCTCACCACCGCTCCGCGCTGCAATCGTGCCCGTCACGCCGCTCCAGCAGAATTGTACCTTGCTGTGGTGCACCCAGACGATGCGGGGCGCCTTTGTCGATCCCGGCGGCGATCTGCCCCGGCTCAAGGCGGCGGCGGCGCAGCACGGGGTGACGGTGGAAAAGATCATCCTCACTCACGGCCATATCGATCATTGCGGCGAAGCGGGCACGCTCGCCACCGAACTCGGCGTGCCGATCGAAGGGCCGCACGAGGCCGATCGGTTCTGGATCGCCCGACTCGGCGAAGATGGTCGCGCCTATGGCGTGCGCGGTGCGCCGTTCGAGCCCGATCGCTGGCTGAACGAGGGCGACCAGGTGAGCGTCGGCGAGCTGATCTTCGACGTCTACCACTGCCCCGGCCACACGCCGGGCCATGTCGTGTTCCATCATCCCGAATCGAAGCTGGCGCTGGTCGGCGACGTGTTGTTCCAGGGCTCGATCGGGCGCACCGATTTCCCGCTCGGCAACCACCAGCATCTGCTCGATGCGATCACTACCAAGCTGTGGCCGCTTGGTGATGACACTGCGTTCGTCCCCGGCCACGGCCCAATGAGCAATTTCGGCCACGAACGTCGCCATAATCCGTTCGTCGGCGATGCAGCGTTGGCCGACTGAGGATCAGCCCTGCTGCAATCTAGGATCAGCCTTGCGGCAGGGCCGTCGGAATCGGTGCCGGCGCAGGGCTGCCAGTGAAGGGGATGACGATCGCATAGATACCCAGGCCAAGCATCGCGAACAGCGAGATGAGCGTGCCGGCCATCCGCCCGGGGGTGAAGCCGTCCATTCCCAGCGCGTGACCGACGCGCCCGATCAGGTACAGCGCCATCACCGCCCATAGCAAGGTCGAGCTGCCCTGGCTCAATTCGATCGCGCCGATCAGGATCAGCACGATCGGGGTATATTCGATGAAATTCGCCTGAGCGCGCATCCGCGCGATGAGCGCCATGTTGCCGCCATCGCCGATGCTGACCTTGGCGGTGCGCCGAACATTGCCGGTCCGCATCGACAGCCAGAAATTGATGATCGCAGCACCGCCTGCAGCGACGAGCGTGATCGGAAGTGCTATCGGCATGATCGTATCCCCACGGCAACGGGCTTTACCGTGCGCCCCTATTGGCAGGCGCGCCCGATGCTTGCAACGCCCTCGAAATTCGCTATAGCGCCACGCTTCGTGATGCGTCTGGCCGCTGGTGGCTCTTCCGCGGCTGATGCGCCGTCGGATAGCTAAAGGGTTCGTCCGGCGCATCGCCCCGTCAGATATTCTATTTAGCTTAAGGTGCCGAAATGGCCGTCCCCAAAAGAAAGACTTCGCCGTCCAAGCGCGGCATGCGCCGCAGCCACGATTCGATCGCGGTTGAAGCGTTCCAGGAATGCCCCAATTGCGGCGAGCTGAAGCGCCCGCACAATCTGTGCCCTTCCTGTGGCCATTATAATGGCCGCGAGATCGTTTCGGTCGAAGGCTAATCCGCGTACCGACCGGGGGGAGCCAGCAATTGCCGACGACCTCCCGGATTGCCGTCGATGCGATGGGCGGTGACGAAGGGCTGGCAGTAATGCTAGCCGGGGTGGCCCGCGTATGTCGTCAGTTCGAGGGCATGGAATTCCTGCTCGTCGGCGACGAAGCGGCGATTCGCGCTGGCCTCGAAAAGCACCCCAATCTCACCCAGAACGCCGAAATCGTTCACGCGCCCGATGTCGTGACGGCGAGCGAGAAGCCGAGTGCTGCGCTCAGGCGGGCCAAGACGACCTCGATGGGTGTCGCCATCGACATGGTGAAGCAGGGGCGGGCCGCTGCGGCGGTATCATCGGGCAATACCGGCGCGCTGATGGCGATGGCCAAGATCGCGTTGCGGACCTTGCCGGGCATCGATCGGCCGGCGCTTGCCGCGATGATGCCGACGCTGGGCAAGAACGATGTCGTGATGCTCGATCTGGGCGCCAACACCGAATGCGATGCAAGCAATCTCATCCAGTTTGCGGTGATGGGGGCTGCCTATGCCCGTACCACCTTCGATCTTGCAGCCCCCCGCGTCGCGTTGCTGAACATTGGCACAGAGGACATGAAGGGCACCGATGAGATCCGCGATGCCGCCGCCCGGCTGAAGGCAGCAACGCATCTGCCGCTCGTCTTTGCCGGTTTTGTCGAGGGCAATCGGCTGTCGAACGGCGATGTCGATGTGATCGTGTGCGATGGCTTTACCGGCAATATCGCCTTGAAAACGGCAGAAGGCACCGCGCGATTCGTCGGTGACTTACTTAAACGCGCGTTTCGCAGCTCGTTCCGGTCGAAGGTGGGCTTCCTCATCTCGCGCCCGGCAACCAAGCTGCTGCGCGACCATCTCGATCCCAATAATCACAATGGCGCGGTGTTTCTTGGCTTGAACGGTCTGGTGGTGAAGAGCCATGGCGGTGCCAATGAAGTCGGGGTGGCGCACGCCATCGAGGTTGCGGCAAAGATGGTGCGCGACGATCTTTCGCGCCGGATCAGCGATGATCTGAGCAATTTCGAGGCGAAGACCGCATGAGGACGCCAGTATGACGATCCGCGCGGTGATCACTGGCACCGGATCGGCGCTGCCGGTGCGCTGCGTGTCGAATGCCGAACTCTCGCAAACCGTCGATACCTCGGATGAGTGGATCGTCGAGCGCACCGGCATCCGGTTCCGCTACATCGCGGGCGAGGGCGAGACGACGGTAACGCTCGCGACCGATGCAGCCACCGCCGCGCTGGCCGCTGCCGGAAGGACGGCGAGCGACATCGATCTGATCGTGCTGGCGACCGCGACGCCCGACCAGACATTTCCGGCGTCGGCAACGCTGGTGCAGGCCAATCTGGGAATCGACGATTGCGTCGCGTTCGATGTCGGCGCGGTGTGTTCGGGCTTTCTCTACGCTCTTCAGATCGCAGACAGCATGATTCGCGCAGGCTCTGCGCAGCGCGCGCTGGTCATCGGCGCCGAAACCTTCAGCCGCATCCTCGATTGGGAGGATCGCGCGACCTGCGTCCTGTTCGGCGACGGCGCCGGCGCGATCGTGCTCGAAGCCCAGCCCGCGCCGGCCGATGGTGGCGGGCGGGGCGTGTTGGCAGCGCGGCTCCACGCCGACGGCCGCCATAATCAATTGCTCTATGTCGATGGCGGACCCTCGACGACGGGCACCGTCGGCAAGGTACGGATGAAGGGTCGCGAGGTTTTCCGCCACGCCGTCGTCAATCTGGCAGCGGTGATGGAAGAAGTGTTGGCGACAACAGCCTACACCGCCGCCGACGTCGATTGGGTGGTGCCGCACCAGGCGAATGCCCGCATCCTTGACGCCACTGCGCGCAAGCTCGGGCTGGCCAGCGAAAAGTTGATCATGACGGTCGATCGCCACGCCAATACGTCTGCTGCCTCCGTCCCGCTTGCGCTCGATGTCGCGGTCCGCGATGGGCGGATCAAGCCTGGCCACCTCGTCGTACTCGAAGCGATGGGCGGGGGCTTCACCTGGGGTGCTGCGCTCGTTCGTTTCTGATTGTAACGCCCGCGTTACAAAGGCCTTTTGATCTGCTTGTCCAATGTGATAGTCATCGCGAGGGCTTGGCAGGGGGATGGGGGACATGGCAATTGCAGGAACGTTGACCAGAGCGGATCTGGCTGATGCATTGCACCGCGAGGTGGGGCTTTCGCGGATGGATTCGGCCAGGCTTGTCGAGCAGATATTGCACCATATGTGCGAGGCATTGTCGCAAGGCGAAAATGTGAAGATTTCGGGCTTCGGCACCTTTGTGTTGCGAAGCAAGGGCGAGCGCGTCGGGCGCAATCCTAAGACCGGGATCGAAGTGCCGATCGCGCCGCGCCGGGTGCTCACCTTTCGCGCCAGCCAGATGATGCGAGAGCGCATCGTCGGCGCGGGCTGACCGGGCAGTGCCGGTGCCCGCCGAAAAAGCGCCCGGCGCATTCCGAACGATTGGCGAACTTTCCCTGGAAATCGGGCTTCCCCGACATATCCTACGCTATTGGGAAACCCGCTTTGTCCAACTCCGTCCGCTCCAGCGCGCCGGCAAAAGGCGCTATTATCGCCCCGAAGACGTTGCCTTGGTGCGGCGCATCGATGCGCTGCTCAACCGCGAAGGCTATACGATTCGGGGGGTCCAGGCGTTGCTCGCGAGCGAGAGCAAGGGGCGGCCCGGCACGAGCGATCACGCCGTCATCCGCTCGGTGCGCGACACGCTGGTAGCGGCACTGGCCGAGGATGAAGTCTGACAGATCGGCGCTGACGGGCACGCGACACGCTACGCGCCGTTTTCTCGCCAATGGCCCAGCTACCTGCCAGATTCGAGCGATGCATCAGGTGTAAGCCCGGAGCGCAGTAGGGTGGCGGCGGCATCGGCGACCGCGCCGGCGCTCAATTCTTCGCCCCACACCCCGAAGCGCAAGCCAAGGAACACGTTCATGCCCATGATCGCCCAGGCATGGACCTCAGCCGAATCGCCCCGGATTTCGCCGCGGGCGGCCGCAGCGACCAGCCGCTGCTCGATCCGCTCTGCCGTGGTGCGATAATGCGCGCGGAAGCTTTCGGGATCGACGAATTCGGCTTCGTCGATGATTCGGTAGATTTCCTTGTGGGTGCGCACGAAATCGATGAATGCTTTCAGACCCGCTTGTTCGGCCGCCACCTGATCGGGCGCGGCCTGCAGCGCGGGCGCGACATGATCGCGGACCTGATCTGACATGTCGCGGACCAGCGCGCGGAACAACGCGTCCTTGCTGTCGAAATAGGTGTAGAAACTGCCGAGCGCCACGCCTGCACGGCGGGTGATCCCGCTAATCGAGGCTTCATGAAAGCCGCGCTCGCCGAATTCGCTGCGGGCCGCATCCAGTATCGCCCGCCGCGTCTTGCGCCCGCGATCAGTGCGGGGCTGCTTCGGTTCGACAGAGGCGGCACTTAAGGGCATTGGCTGAAGGTGCAATTCAAAAGTTGAAACATGGTTCACCTTTCAGTATAGATATGCCGTCATCGAGCGCAACCCGGCAGAAGGCTGCGCCCGTCCATAGGAGGGGAATTCCGCATGAGCTATCGTACTGCTTGCCTGCGCGCCGCATTGCTTGCCGGGGCCGTTATCGTCACGGCGCCTGCGTTCGCCAAGACCGCTGTCCCAGCGCCAGCCGCTCCAGCTGACCCAGCGCCAGCTGCTCAAGCACCGGGCACGCAGATTGACGAAGCGCGCGAGGACGATGTCGTCGTCATCGCTCGCCGCCGCGAGGAGCGCTTGCTTGATGTGCCGATTGCGGTCTCCGCGCTGTCGCAGGTCGATCTCGCCAAGCTCCAGGCCAATGACCTGTCGGGCATCCAGGGAGCGATCCCGAACGTTAATCTGGTTCAGGGCCGCGGATCGAGCACCAGCGTCAATTTCTTCATCCGCGGTATTGGCCAGCCCGATGCGCTGCAGACCTTCGATCCTGCCGTCGGCGTCTATGTCGACGGCGTCTATCTCAGCCGCATCCAGGGCGCGCTGCTCAACCTGTTCGATGTCCAGCGCGTGGAAGTGCTGCGTGGCCCGCAAGGGACGCTATATGGAAAGAACACGATCGGCGGCGCAGTCAACATCGTCACCAAAAAGCCCGATCTCAATGATTTCCATGCAAGCGCCGATGTCACTTATGGTGCCTATAATCAGGTGCTGCTCAATGGCTATGCGACCGCGCCACTGATCGCGGAAAAGCTCGCGCTGTCGCTGGCGGGTACTTATGATCGCCGCGACGGGCTCGTCACTGATCCGCGCACCGGCCGCAAGTTCAACGATCGCAATCTCTGGGCGGGTCGCGGCATCCTGCGTTTCAAGCCTGATGATGGCTTCGAGTTCACGCTGTCGGGCGATTACACCAAGCAACGCAACGCGCTGACGCTCGGCTACGCGACGGCGCCGCTGTTGCAGACAAGCCTGTTCCCGGTCGGCGCAACGGTGCTGGTCCCGGCCGAGCCCTATGGCCGTTACAACTTCCAGGCATCGACCGGCCTTGCGCCCGGTCGCGGCCAGGCGCTCGATCATTGGGGCGTCGGGTTCACCGCCAATATCGATCTCACCAACACGCTCCAGTTCGTGTCGATCACGGGCTATCGCAAGCTCGATCCCAATTTCTATATCGATATCGACGCGAGCCAGTTTCAGCTCGGCGATGTCTTTGTCGGTGTCGATCAGAAGCAGTTCAGCCAGGAACTGCAGCTCAAATATAATGGCAGCAAGCTCAAGGGCGTGTTCGGGCTCTATTATCTCGACGAGGACGTCCGCTCGCACCAGGAAGCCTATGGCAACGACATCTTCACCTTCGTGGGTGGCCCGGTCACCTTCACCCGACTGATCGATGACAGCCAGAACACCAAGAGCTATGCCGCGTTCGGCCAGTTCACCTATGATTTCACTGATCGCCTCGCCTTCACCGGCGGGCTTCGCTACACCCGTGAAGAGCGGCGGTATAATCGCTTCACGACGACGATCTCGTCGCTTGCGGCGCTCAACAACCTCCAGTTTCGATTCCCGGACAATCTGCCCGCGCCGCTCAACACCGACAACAAAGCGACCTTCGATGCCTGGACGCCGAGCTTCACGTTAAGCTTCAAGCCGGGTCGCGATACGTTGATTTATGCCAGCGCCAATCGCGGCTTCAAATCGGGCGGGTTCAATGGCCGCGCCAACAGCGTCAACGACCTGACGCTGGTGGTGAATGGCGCACCGACGATCGTCAATCGTTTCCGCCCCGAAACGGTGTGGACCTATGAGCTTGGCAGCAAAGCCAGCTTCCTGGATGGTCGCGTCAAGCTGTCGGCGGCAGCCTTTTATTCTGATTACAGCGATTTCCAGGCTCGCGTCGGTGGCGGCGTGGTGGGAGCGGCCAATACCGGCGTGTTCCCGGTTATCAATGCCGGCAAGCTAACCATCTGGGGCTTTGAAGTCGAAGCGGTCGTCAAGCCGTCGCGCGCGCTCACCCTTTCGGGGTCGCTTGGCTATCTCGATGCCCAATATCAGCGCTTCGACGATGGCCGCCGTGTGCCGCCGACGAGTTTTTCGTGCAATCCAACGGGTAATGCGATTACCTGTCGCCCGGCGTTTGCGCCGCCCATCTCGGCGCGGCTCGCGGGCGATTATGTCGTGCCGGTGGGGACGTCGAAGCTCACCCTCGGCCTCGAAGGACGCTTCATCGACAAGCAGTTTCTGTCGGTCGACAATCGCCCCGGCCTGACCGAGCCCGGCTATGTGGTCGGCAACGCCTATGTGCAGCTCGATTTGCCCGACAGCCGCGTCTATTTGCGCGGCGCGGTCAAGAATTTCTCCGACGCGCGCTATCGCACCGACGGACAGGAATTTTCGAGCGTCGCCAATATCCAGACGGTCTATTATGGCGATCCGCGCACCTGGACGATCGGCGCTGGCTTCCGCTTTTGAGGCTGCGAGCGCTGACCGGGCCGACGCTCGTTCAGCGCTCGCGCGTCGCGCTGAACGCCACTGATGCATAGCGTTCGGTGATATAGTTCATTTCCCACGCGGATTTGGCGAGGAACACTGGGTTCCCGTCGCGGTCCTTGGCCATCGCCCCGCGGTTCAGGTCCATGAAGCCCTTTAGGTCGGCTGGCTCGGCTGCCGATACCCACCGCGCGGTTTCGAACGGTGCCGGCTCGAGGCCCGCGTCGACCTTATATTCCGCCTCCAGCCGGCTGAGCAGCACCTCCAGCTGCAGCTGGCCGACGACGCCGATGATCCAGTTCGATCCGATTTCGGGATAGAAGACCTGGGTCACGCCCTCTTCGGCCATGTCGTCGAGCGCCTTGCGGAGCTGCTTGGTCTTGGTCGGGTCCTTGAGCACCACGCGCCGCAGGATTTCGGGCGCGAAATTGGGCAGTCCGGTGAAGCGCACATCGGCCCGCTCGCTCAACGTATCGCCAACCCGAAGCGTGCCGTGATTGGGGATGCCGATGATATCGCCGGGAAACGCCTCGTCGGCGAGTTCGCGATTCTGGGCGAAGAACAGGATCGGCGAATGGATCGCGATCGGCTTGCCATGGCCGGTGGGGGTCAGCTTCATCCCGCGCTTGAACACGCCGGAACACAGCCGCATGAAGGCGATCCGGTCGCGGTGCTGCGGATCCATATTGGCCTGCACCTTGAACACAAAGCCCGTCACATCGGCGCGGTCGGGAGAGACGGGGCCAGGTTCGGCGGGTTGCGGGCGCGGCCCCGGTGCGTGGCGGGCGAGCGCATCGATCAGCTCGCCAACTCCAAAATCCTTGAGCGCCGATCCGAAATATACCGGTGTCTGGTCGCCCGCGCGATAGGCGTCGGGGTCGAACGCGCCATAGCCGCCAAGCGCCAGTTCGGCATCGTCGCGCAACTTGGCGAGTCCGGCCGGGGACAGCTTTGCTGCCAGCGCGGGGTCGTCGAGCCCGGTAAACAGCGACGCCTTGCCCAGATAGTCGCGGCTGCTCCCCTCGGGCTGCATCAG
Source organism: Sphingomonadales bacterium (assembly GCA_038315875.1). Classification (GTDB taxonomy): domain Bacteria; phylum Pseudomonadota; class Alphaproteobacteria; order Sphingomonadales; family Sphingomonadaceae; genus Sphingomonas. Next base: position 11,816 of record JBBQAG010000044.1, read on the forward strand.
GCGGTTGGCGTGAAGATCGTAAATCCCCTCAAACTCGCCACCCATCCCGACTGGCCAGCTCATCGGCGTCACGTCGAGCGCGAGCATCTCAGCGATCTCGTCGAGCAGCTCGAACACCGGCCGCCCTTCGCGGTCGACCTTGTTGACGAAGGTGATGATCGGCACGCTCCGCAACCGGCACACTTCGAACAATTTGCGCGTCTGCGGCTCGATGCCCTTGGCGGCGTCGATCACCATCACCGCCGAATCGACGGCGGTCAGCGTGCGATAGGTATCCTCACTGAAATCCTCATGGCCCGGGGTATCGAGCAGGTTGAAAGTCAGGCCGTCCTTCTCGAAGGTCATCACCGACGAGGTGACCGAGATGCCGCGCTGCTGCTCGATCTTCATCCAGTCGGACCGCGCACGTCGATTCGCGCCGCGCGCTTTCACCTCCCCGGCGAGATGGATCGCACCGCCGAAATAGAGCAGCTTTTCGGTGAGGGTCGTCTTGCCGGCATCGGGGTGTGAAATGATCGCGAAGGTGCGGCGGTCGGAAATCGTCGTCATCCTGCGGGCCCTAGCGGTTCAGGCGACGAGTGTCACCGCCATCGAACAATGCCATTCGCCGCCGGGCGCGATCTCGAAAACGCCGGGTTTCTTGCGGAAATCGCCACCAAAGCCGGCTGGATCGGCGATCCCATGCCAGGGCTCGATACAGACAAAGCGCGCGCCGGGCTTGGTCCAGATGCCGAGCCGCGGTGTTTCGGGAAAGTCGATTTGCAGCGCTGGCCCTGCTGGCGGGCCATAGCGGAGCGACTGGCTGTACACCGGGTCCCAGATCAAGGCCTCGTCTGCGAACATATCGTCGCTGAGGATGAACCCAGCCCTCGAGACTGGGCTGGGGCGATCGGCGGTGATCAACCCGCCGGCATCGAGCAGCTTGATCGCGCCGGTCTCATCAGTGGCAAAGTCGATGCGATGATCGCCACGCGCTGCGCCGTAAGGAAGCGGCCAGGCAAAGGCGGGGTGCCAGCCAAAGCTTGCCGGCATCGGCGAATCGCCGCCATTGCCGATCCGCGCCGTCATCGTCAGCGTGGCGCCCTCGATCGCAAAGCCGATCTCGAGCAGAAAATGAAAGGGGTATTGCGTGCGCGTCTCGACATTGTCGGTCATTCGGAACCGCGCGCTGGTTGCGGTTACATCGACGGCATCGAACATCGAACGACGCGCAAAGCCGTGCTTTTCCATCTGGTATGACGTGCCGTCGAGCCAGAACACATCGTCGTTCAGCGCACCGACGATCGGGACCAGGATTGGCGCGCGCCCTTTCCAGAACCCGGGATCGGCATCGGTCATCAATTCGCGCCCCTCGGCATCGCGGAGCGAGGAAAGCTCGGCGCCGAAGGGATTGATCGATGCGGTGAGAAGCGCCGATGCGATCTCGATCATTTCGCCGTCTGGCACGCCCGGTTCCTTTCGCGGACGCGCCGCCATGCATCGATGATCGCCGCAACGGCGATGTCGGCTTCCGCCATCGTCGTCGCAAAGGATGTAACCGAGGCACGCATCACCCAGTTCCCGCGCCACAGCGCACTGCCGAAATAGGCAACCGAATCGGCCTGCACCTGGGCGATCGTTTCGAGCGTCAGCCGGTCCCCCTCCGCGCCAAGGTCTTCGCCAGTACGGGGTTCGCCAAAGCGGACCATGAATTGATTGAGGGTAACGGGCGCCACCTGCGTGATGCCCGGCTCCTCGGCCAATCGCGCGGCCATGTGGGCAGCGATCCGGCAATGCCGCTCGACCATCTCGGCGATCCCGTCGCGGCCAAGCTGGCGGATCATCGCCCAGGTCGCGAAGCCGCGCGCGCGGCGGGAAAGCTCCGGCACATAAGCCGATGGGTCGCGCTCGGCGCCGGCGGGCGGCGGCAAATAGCTTGCTGAAATGGCCATTGCGCGGGCATGCGCCCCGGCATCGCGGACGATTGCAAAGCCACTATCATAGGGCGTCTGCAGCCATTTATGGCCATCGGTCGCCCAGCTATCGGCAAGCGCCACGCCCTGCGTAAGGTGGGCACGTGCAGGCGCTGCCTGAGCCCATAGCCCGAATGCGCCGTCGACATGCAGCCACGCCCCGGCTTTGGCCGCCATTGGCGCAATCTCGGCAAAGGGATCGCAGGCGCCGGTGTTGATCTGCCCGGCCTGCGCAATTGCGATGACCGGGCCGGTCGTCTCATCGAGCGCCTGCTGGAAGGCGGCGGGATTGATCGCGCCCTGTTCGTTGCAGGAGACGAGTCGTACCCGCTTGGCCCCAAGCCCAAGATATTTGAGCGCCGAATAGACGGTGGCGTGGGCATCGTCACCGATCAACACCGTGATCGGCGGTGCGCCGAACAATCCGTCCGCCTCGACATCCCAGCCGACGCGCCGCAACACCTCGCTGCGCGCCGCTGCAAGGCAGACGAAATTGGCGACGGTCGCGCCGGTGACGAACCCTACCGAAGCTTCTGCCGGCAACCCAAGCAGATCGAGCAGCCACCCCGCCGCGACGGCCTCCACCGCCGATGCGGCAGGCGCTGCGGTAAGGTTTGCGGCATTTTGTCCCCATACAGCGGCAAGCCAATCAGCGGCGACGCCCGTCGGGTGTGATTGGCCGATCACCCAGCCGAAGAATCGCGGGCCAGTCGAGGCGCGGATGCCCGGCGTCGCCTTGGCGATCAGCGCGTCGATGATCTCGGCGGAATCCCCGCCATGCTCCGGTGTCGGACCGGCAAAGGCCGCGATCATGGCGGCATAATCGGCAACGGGCGTCCGTTCTGCCTGCGCCACGCTGGTCCGGTAGGCAATCGCCGTGGCTGCGGCGGTTTCCAGGGCGGTTTGTTCGGCTTCTTCCATTGCGACTAGGTCTCCAATTGGCTGTCGGCGCAGTGCCTGACCCGGCTGCCGCCTGGCATCCCGCGGCTTGCCGTCAATCTCAGCTGCGAAGCTGCGCGCCGTGCTTGGCCGCCGCTGCAACGATGGCATCGGCGATGCCCTTCAGCGCTTCGTCGGTGAAGCTCTTGTCCTCGGCCTGCAGCGTCACTTCGACCGCGAGAGATTTCTGGCCATCGGGCACGCCCTGGCCAGTGAAGACATCGAACAGCCGCGCTGCCGTGATCGCCTTTTTGTCGGCGCCCTTTACCGCGCGGATCAGCTGGTCCGCCGGCAGCGCGACGGGCACCAGGAACGCGAAATCGCGCGTTACCGGCTGCAAAGGCGGCGGCGCGTAAGCTGGCTTCATGAAGCCAGTGCCGCCACGCTTGGCCGGGATCGCATCGAGATAAAGCTCGACCGCCGCGACCGGCCCATCGAGATCGAACGCCTTGGCCGTCAGCGGATGAAGCATGCCGAACGCCGCCAGCACCGTCTTCGGCCCCAGCCGCAGCGTGCCCGATTGGCCCGGATGCCAGCTATCGCCCGCCTCCCCCATCACCTGCAGATTGTCGACCGGCGCGCCGGCCTCGGCAAGCAGCGCCAGCGCCTCGGCCTTGGCATCATAGGCGTCGAAGCCCTGCGCCTTGCCGTTTGGCCAGCCGCGCGGCCGCTTGTCGCCGGCGAGGACGACGCCAAGCGTCGCCCGTTCGCCCTCGGCCAGATAGCGTCGCCCGATCTCGAACAGCCGTACCGTCGGCGCACCGCGCTTCAGGTTGCGCTCGGCAGCGGCGAGCAGCCCGGGCAGCAGCGACGGGCGCATGATCTTCAGCTCTTCGCTGATCGGGTTGGCGATGCGCCACTCGAAATTGTCGTGGCCGCGAAACACCGATGCCTGGGCTTCGCTCACAAAGCTCCAGGTGATCGCCTCGTGGAGCCCGCGCGCGGCAGCGGCGCGGCGGATGCGGCGCTCGAGCTTCTGTTCGGTCGTGGCGGTGGGCTTGGCAACGCCGGGCGCGCGTGGGAGCGGCACCGACGGGACCTTGTCGATGCCCTCGATGCGGATCACTTCCTCGACCAGGTCAGCAGGGCCGTCGACATCGCGGCGCCAGCTTGGCGCGGTGACCGACCAGTCGTCGGCGACAGCGAAGCCCAGCGATACCAGGATGTCGCGCTGCCGCGCCGGCGGGATGGCAAGGCCACCAAGCGTTTCGGCAAGGGTCGGATCATAGCTGACGATCTTTGGCGCGTTGGGCGGCGTGCCGGCGCGGGTGACGTCGCTGGCGGTGCCACCGCAATGTTCCAGCACCAGCCACGTCGCGATTGCCAGCCCTTCATCAAGAAACGCGGGATCGATCCCCCGCTCGAAGCGGGTGCGCGCATCGCTTGTCAGCATCAGCTTCTGGCCAGTGCGGGCCATGTTTTCCGGGTCGAAATAGGCGCATTCGATCAGTACGTCGGTCGTGGTTTCGGAGACGCCGGTTTCCTCGCCGCCCATGATGCCGCCAATGTCATGCACCTTCTCGTCATCGGCGATGACGGTCATCGTCGCATCGAGCGTATAGGTCTTGCCGTTGAGCGCGACGAGGCTTTCGCCCGCCCGGGCCTTGCGCGCGACGAGCCCGCCGGCAAGCTTTGCCCGGTCATAGACGTGCAAAGGGCGGCCGAGATCGAACATGATGAAATTGGTGATGTCGACCAGCACCGATATCGGCTTTTGCCCGATCGCCTTGAGCTTGGCCTGCATCCATGCCGGCGACGGACCATTGGTCACCCCGGTCACGGATTGCCCGTAAAAGGCCGGGCAGCCGTCCGGATCGTTCGTGGCGATCTGTGGCCCCGCGCCCGATCCGGACAACGCGCCGGGGCTCTGTGGGGCGATACGGTAGACTTCATGCAGCGGCCTCAGCTTACCGATCCCCGCTGCTGCCAGATCGCGGGCGATTCCGCGCACGCCCATGCAATCCTGCTTGTTGGGCGTCACCGACACGTCGATTACTGGATCGTTCAGCCCGGCATAGTCGGCATAGGGCATGCCGATCGCGGCGCCCTCGGGCAGTTCGATGATGCCGTCATGATCATCCCCCAGCTCCAGCTCGCGCGATGAACACATCATGCCGTTCGATTCGACGCCGCGAATCGCGGAAACTTTCAGCTCCATGCCGTTTGACGGCACCGTCGCGCCGGGCAGGCCGAGCACGCCGACCAGGCCAGCGCGCGCATTGGGCGCCCCGCATACGACCTGTAGCGGCGCCCCCCCATTGAAATCCGCACCAGTATCCACGCTCAGCACCTGCAGCTTGTCCGCCTGCGGGTGACGCGCCGCACTCAGCACTCGGGCGACCTTGAAACCGGCGAGCCGCGCTGCCGGATTGTCGACGCCTTCGACTTCAAGGCCGATGCGGGTGAGCGCCAGCACGATCTCGTCGAGAGTGGCGGCAGTGTCGAGATGCTCCTTGAGCCAGCCAAGCGTGAATTTCATGCGCCGACTCCCCCGGACAAGGTGGGCACATCGAGGCACGAAAAGCCGTAATGCTTCATCCAGCGCACATCGCCTTCGAAGAAGGGGCGCAGATCATCCATCCCGTATTTGAGCATCGCCAGCCGATCGACGCCGACGCCAAAGGCAAAGCCCTGCCATTCCGCCGGATCGAGGTTGCACGCCGCGATCACCCGGGGATGCACCATCCCCGAGCCAAGTAATTCCATCCAGCCGCCGTTTTCGGTGTCGCCGCCGCCCCCGAGCACGCGCTTGCCGTTCTGGATCGTGAAGCCGACATCGACCTCGGCCGAGGGCTCGGTGAAAGGGAAGAAGCTCGGGCGCAGCCGCAAAACGATATCGTCGCGCTCGAAAAACGCCTTGAGGAACGTCTCGAGCGTCCATTTCAGATGGCCAAGCGTGATGCCCTTGTCGATCACCAGCCCCTCGATCTGGTGGAACATCGGCGTGTGCGTCGCATCCCAATCGGATCGATAGACGCGGCCCGGCGCGATGATCCGGATCGGCGGCTGTTGCGTCATCATCGTGCGGATCTGGACCGGCGACGTGTGCGTGCGCAGCACCATCGGCTGGGCATAATCGCCCGCCAGATAGAAGGTATCGTGCATCGCCCGCGCCGGGTGCGTCTCGGGAATGTTGAGCGCGGTGAAATTATGCCAGTCGTCCTCGATCTCGGGCCCCGTGGCGACCGCGAAGCCCATGTCAGCGAAAATCTCGGCGAGTTCGTCCAGCACCTGGCTCACTGGATGGATCGAGCCGGCCGGCGCGGTATCTGTCGGCAGCGTCATGTCGATGGTCTCGCGGGCGAGGCGCGCATCGAGATCGGCGCGTTCGAGCATCGCCTTTTGCGCCGCGATCGCGCCCGTCACCGTCTCGCGCAGCGCCTGGATAGGCGGGCCCTGAATCAGTCGCTCCTCGGGGCTCATCGCGCCGAGCGATTTGAGCAATGCCGTCACAGCGCCCTGTTTGCCCAGCGCATGGACTCGAAGCGCCTCGAGCGATTCGAGCCCACTCGCGGTGGCGACCGCGCTCAGCAGGTCGGTTTGCAAATGCTCAAGGTTGGTCATTCGGTTATAGTCACTCATCGCCGTCATTCCCGCGAAGGCGGGAACCCATCGCCCGCGTCAACCCTAAAGGCATCCTCGTCAGATGGACCCCCGCCTTCGCGGGGGTGACGGGTTTGGCTAGTCTCAAACTTCAACCGTATCGGCTCAAACCCCAAATCCACCGCCAAGTCACGCCAATCTGGATTGGCGTCCTCGATCAGTCTGATTTTCCACGCCCGGTTCCATTTCTTGAGGCGCTTTTCTCGCTCGATGGCCGAGTCCATCCTGTCATGCGATTCAAACCAGATCAGTCGGTTGATTTGGTAACGCTTTGTGAAGCCGTCGTTCACCCCTTCGCGATGCTGATAAATGCGCTGCAACAGGTTGGAGGTGACGCCCACGTACAACGCGCCGTTCCTCCGGTTGGCCAGGATATAGACCATTGGCTGGCAGTCTTGTTGCATTCGCCTTGCCCGATAACGAAAAGGGCGCGGGTGGCAATCCACCCGCGCCCCTTGTCGGCGTGTCGCTCAAGGTCGCGTCAGGCGGCCTGGGGCAAGGCTGCCTTTGCTTGAGCGATGATGCCGCTAAACGCCGCGCCTTCGTGCATGGCGATATCGGCCAAGACCTTGCGGTCGAGTTCGACACCGGCCAGCTTCAGACCGTGCATGAAAGTGCCATAGGTCAAGCCTTCGGCACGAACCGCGGCGTTGATGCGCTGGATCCACAGGGCGCGGAAGCTGCGCTTCTTTACCTTGCGATCACGGTACGCATATTGCCCGGCCTTTTCGACGGCCTGGCGGGCGATGCGGATCGTATTCTTGCGACGGCCATAATAGCCCTTCGCCGATTCGAGAATCCGCTTGTGCTTGGCGCGGGTGGTTACACCCCGTTTGACGCGTGCCATTTCTACAAATCTCCTAGCTCAACCGAGACCGTAAGGCGCCCAGGCCTTAACGGTTGCGGTGTCAGCCTTGGACAGGACCTTGGTGCCGCGATTTTGGCGAATATACTTGCCATTGTGGCTGATCAGCCGGTGGCGCTTGCCGGCCACGCCATGCTTCAGCATGCCGGACGCGGTGAGCTTGAAGCGTTTTTTGACGCCGCTCTTCGTCTTGAGTTTGGGCATTTTCGTCTCCTTGTTTGCGCGACGATTTATGAAC
>JBBQAG010000023.1:0-29290 GCA_038315875.1 Sphingomonadales bacterium
GAGGGAATGATCAAAATAATTCTGGTGCCTTCAATATGGCCCGGTTCACGCGTCCGCAGCGATTTGAGTCCTCATTGAGGACCAACGCCGACGCCGAGACGGTATTTTCGACGGTATCGGTTGCGGAAAAATCGCAATAAAACGTTGTCATATAACGCTTTGTAGGGACATCACGGTCCCTCTTCTGGCACCATTTCTCTCAAAGTCAGCTCCTGTCGCTCGCCGCCCCAGCAGTTCGCCGCCGGCGCGGCCCGGTTTCGGCTTGACTTGTTGGAGAATGTTGCGGATATGTTCTCAATCCGTTTGCAGACGGGGTGGCTATGATGGTCAGATCAGCACAGATTAGGCGACAGGCCTATCCCGTGCGGCTGGCCGAGCTGGAGGCATTGCGCGACGCGGAGGATTGAACGCCAAGACAAACAATCGGCGCAACGCGGCGGAAGTCATCGGCTCCAAGCGCCAATTGCCCGGTCTCACCGTTGATCGAGGCAATTGCTCAATGATCCAGGCGTCCTTTTTAAATCTCTGGATGGCATCATTTCACCGGTGCAGCTTCACTCGATGATATCGGCAAGGGCAGAACAAGCACTTCATTCCAGCCCCAATGCCCGCAGATCACCAGCGGCGGCGGCCAGTTCGGCAGTGGCGATCAGCTGACGATAGCTTGCGTCGAACTTGCGGACGGCTGCGTCGGCGGCGGCTTCCTCTCGCGTGTTGACGAGGAAGAAATCGCTCGACCCCAACTCGAAGCGGCGCCGCTCGGCCTGCGCCATTTCATTTGCTCGCGCCTGTTCTTCTTCGGCGAGCATCTGCAGCTTTTTGGTCGCGCTGACATCAATCGCGAGACCATCTAGCTCGACCCCGATCTGTTCTTCGAGCTGTTGGCGCTTGCGGCGGATGCTATCGATTTCCCCCTGACTCTGCTCGATCTTGCCCTTGGCGACGCGGCGCTGCAGCGGGAGGCTGAAATTGAGCCCGACGATCGTCTCGGTGCCGACCCGCGAACGGCCGCCGGCGCCGATCGGGCCAACATCCTGAGATATCTCGGCCTTGAAATCGAGCCTTGGCTGAAGCGCGTTACGATCGAGCGCCAGGCGCCGGTTCGCTTGATCAAGGCGCAGGCCGAATGCGCGGAGATCGGGGCGCTGCTGGGCGAGCGATCGCGGATCGGCAGGCTGCCGAATCAGCGTCGGCAGCGTGGCGGGCAGACGCGCTGATGAGGGGCGTTGCGGCGCACCGCTATCGTCGCGAAGAAACAGCGAGAGCAGATTGGCGCTATTCGCCAGTTCCTGTTCGGTACGCGCAACGAGCGTTTCGCGGCGCAGGATATTCTGCTCGTTCTCGGTGATCAGAATACGCGGACGGGCGCCTGCCGATACCTGGCGTTCGATGCCATTGCGACGCGATTTCGCAAGGCCAAGCAACTCGCGGTAGACGGTGAGCCGCAACCCGGCAGCGACCCAGCCATTATAGGCGGCAACGGCGCGTCGCTGAACGCCGAGCGAGGTGAATATCCGATCGGCTTCGGCAAGATCGACATCGATTTCGGCACTGGCGCGGCCAAAGCGCCGCTCATCGATAAGGCGATCACGCATCAGCGAGAAGACGGCACCAACTTTCAGTTCGCCGAGGACGTTGGTAAACGACTTGTCCTCGTAGATCGGAAAACGCCCATCGGATACGCGGTAGCCACCATACAGGCTGCCGCCCCAATTTTCGATCGGCCGGGTGATCGTGCCGCCGATCAGCTTGCCGTCGTAGAAGCCAGAAAGTCGCGTGCTGGCCTCCGCCGCGACCACGGTATCGAATGCGCCTTCCGCGCTGAGCTGTTTGCCCTGGGCGATGCGGACGCGCGCCACCGCATCGAGAATGGCGGGGGCGTAGCGTCGCGACGATTGCAGCACCTCGTCAAGCGATAGCGGCGGCTCGGTCTGAGTGGGCTTTTTGGTCTGGGCGCTCTGGGTGGTCTGGGCGGAGACGGGGGCGCCGATCGCCCCGGCAATCAACGCGGCAATAAACGCGCCGGTCAACGCGGCGATACCAAGCCAACGGTTATTTGGCATCGCTGCTGTTCCCCTGCATGCCCGACTGATCCTTGGGATCGCTCGGTCGGGCGAATTGAAGCGGGAAATCATTGAGCTGGCGCCATAGCTCGAAGCCGACCGACACGGTATCCATCAGCACCCAGCCGCGCACCTTGGCGCCCAGCCGAACATAGGGCTGACGCGGCCAGGGCGCGCGGTCGCCGGCGGGCTCGATCAGGATGCGGAACAGCCCGTTGGCCGATGCCGAAACATCGATCGCACGCACCCGCCCGTCAAACAGCCCGCGCGCAACCGAGGGCCAGCCGCTGAACTGGATCGCGGGCCACCCTTCGAATTCCAGCCGGACGCGGCGACCAGCGCGGATCAACGGTACGTCCCTACCGTCGACATAAAGCGCCACGACGCGCGCCGATTCTTCTGGTGCGAAGGTGGCGATGATGTCGCCCTGCTTCACCAGCGTCGCGGTGTCGCCGCCGTTGATTGCCAGGATCCGGCCATCGCGGGGGGCGCGCACAATCTGCGCCGACTGGCGGTTGAGGTTGATATCGGCCCGCGCCAGCGAGGCCCGGCTCTGGGCGACCTTGGCGCGATACTCGGCAACCTTGATCTGCGCGGCCTCATATTCGCGCCGCGCGGCGAGCCCTTCGCGAAACAGGCTGCCGGTGCGGGTGACATCGAGCTGCCCAGTGCGCATTGCCGCTTCTGCAGCTGCGATTTCGGCGGCAACCTGGGCACGCTCTGCGGTCAGCCGGGCGACCAGCATTGGGTCATTGTCGACCACGCGCGCAATCGGATCACCGCGTTTGACCAGGCTGCCGTCGGTGACGAACCAGTCGTCGATCCGCCCTTGCACCAGCGCCGTTACATTCTGGACGCGATCGCGCGGATCGAGCGCGATCACCTGGCCGGTGCCCTGCGCGGTCTGCACCCAGGGCACATAGACCATGAACACCAGCGTGCCGACGATGCCAAAGACGATCATCAGCGCGAGGACGCGCGTGACCGACGGCGTGCGCAGCCCGGCCAGCGAGCGGAACAGCGCCATTTCGTCGCGATGGTCACGCATCGCGCGCGCCCGCCTGCTCGATCAGCAGCCGATCGAACATCGTCCGATCACTGACGATTTGCTGGCTGCCCTCCCCGAGCAACCAAAAGCCGTCGAGCCTGGGCGGATCGGCACGATTGGTGAAATAGACGATGCTCGTTTTGGATCGATCGAACGCTGCCAGGATATGTTCGAGATCGGCAACGGGAATCATATCGTAAAGCGCGCCGAGAATCAGGATCCGGGGTTGGCGAAGCAAGGCAGCCGCCAGTTTCAGCCGCATCAGATCAGCCGTGCCGAGCGGCGCGCCCGTCGGCGCCATCACGGTATGGATTCCCTCCGGCAATCGCCCGATCCGCCGATCGAGCCCGACCCGCCGGATCGCGTTCATTACATCGGCGGCGGTATCTTCCGGGCTGGCCAGGTCAAGATAATCGAAGATCGTTGCCTCGACGGTCGCTGCCCGGTCTAGCACCATCACGTCGGTGCGCAGCCGATTGGGATCGAGCGTGGTCAGATCGGCGCCGCCCAGCGTGATGAATCCGGTTTCGGGGCGCTCATGCCCCTTGAGCAACAGCGTCAGCGCGCGCTGGCTATCGGCATCGGCATGCGCGATCAGCCGGGCGCCCGCCGGCATGCGGCAATCGAGCCGAAGCGCGCCGAATCTAATGTCGGAAAAGACGATATCGTTGCCGGTGCCCGGTGCGATCGCGACCCGCGGCGGCTCTTCCTGCGGGATGGCATGGAGGAGCGAAATCTCTTCGACCGCAGTGACGAGATCATAAAAGGTGTCGAGATAGGGCCCGAGCTGCGCGGTGCCGTAGAATATCGACGACAAGATCAGCTCGGCTGCCACCAGCTGGCCGATCGACAGCTGTCCCTGAATGACCAGCCAGCCGCCCAGCGCGAGCAGGCCTGCACTCGCCAGTGCATAGAGCACCAGAAATGCGACTGCCTGTGAGAAGCTATAGCGGAAGTGGCGTCGATAGGCAGCCAAATAGCGTGCGGTCAGCGCCTCGGATTTATCGATCGCAAAGCCGATATGGCGATCCGATTTATAGAATCCGTTCGATGCGCCAAGGCTTTCGAGCCAATGCGCCATATCATATTTGGCGTGGCTGAGCGCGACGGCCGACGTCATCGCTCCATTGGCCCAGAGCACCCAGATCAGCCAGATGATGACGATGAAGACCAGGTTGAACGCCAGAAAGATCGGATGATAGAGCGACGTGACGACGAAGCCGACTGCCGATTGAAGCACGATCGTGAACAAACCGATCAGCAGCGACGGCACGGACTTCTGGACGTTCATGACCTCGAAATAGCGATTGAACAGATCGGCCTTTCGCGCATCTTGAAAAAAAGGATTGCGAGCATGGATCGCGCGCAGCGTTATCTCGGCGACTTCACGGGCAAAAAATCGCTGGCGAAACAGCTCGAGCAAATGGGTGCGCAGCGCGCTCATCACCACTGACAGCATCAGCAGCGCAAACAGCACGCCCGACAGGGTGAAAAGCGGCGCGGGCAGGGCGGTGTTGGCAACGCTGTTGATCAGCATCTGGACCGAAATCGGGGTTGCCAGCGACAACAGGCTGATGCCGACGCCGTAGATCACGGCCACGCCAAAGGTGCCGCGGTCGGGGCCCAGAATCGGCCAGGCCCAGCGCATGAAATCGCGCAGGCTCACTCGGGATGCAGCGTCCGCCGCCATCGTCAAATCCTTCGCTTCATAAGCAAATTCGGCTTTTCAATACCGTCCGGGAGCTCGCAGTTGACGCAAACTTCGGCCCGCGGAGGGCGCACACCGGGGTCTTCAGTGGCAGCCAAGGCTGGCTGCCGGGACGATGACGCTATCGGACGCGGCGATGTTGTCCGGCAACTTTGGTCGTCGTCATGGAGCGTCTCCGGGCCGAATGGGAGCACGATCCATAGCCAACCGACTTTGCCGGGAGGTAGCCGGATTGTGACGAATTGTTGCTGAAGCCGCGTTGCTGCGATGCGCAATTGACCGGGCCGCTGCGGGAAGCCTAACCCGCGACCATGGCAACGGGCCCAGACACGGCGCTGCAAGGCGCGCCGACGATCGTGGTGGTGGAGGATGATCCGTCACTGCGCACGCTGACGACGCGCGCTTTGCAACAAAATGGCTACAGCGTTCGTCCCGCTGGCAGTGCGCCCGAAATGTGGCTGGCGGTCGAGGCTGGCGCCGTCGATCTCGTCATCCTGGACATCATGCTGCCGGGGACGAACGGGCTCGATCTGTGCCGCGCGCTGCGCCAGAAAAGCGACGTGCCGATCATCTTTGCAAGCGCCAAGGATACCGATACCGATCGCATCGTCGGGCTTGAACTTGGCGCTGACGATTATCTGAGCAAGCCGTTCAACACTGCTGAACTGATTGCCCGGGTGCGCGCGGTACTGCGGCGCGGCGGGCTTGATCGTCGCCACGGCGAAGCCAACAAGAGCGTGCTCTGCTTCAACGGCTGGACCGCGCACCTCGCCCGGCGGGAACTCCACTCGCCAACCGGGGCGGGTATCGATCTCACAGGGGCGGAGTTCGATCTGCTCGTCAACCTGATCGACCACGCCGGCCGCATTGTCGCGCGCGAGCGACTGATCGAGTTGTCACGCAGCCGGTTGGGGGAAAGCTCCGACCGGTCTGTCGACGTGCTGATCAGCCGGCTGCGGCGCAAGCTATCCCTCGACGATACGCCGGCGCCAATCGTGACGGTGCGCGGGCTGGGATATATGTTCACGGCGCCCATCGAACGGCCTTGAAGTGGCTTGACCGCCATTCGCTCGGTCTGATCGGGCAAATCGTTGCGATCCTGCTCCTCGCGCTCGGTACGCAATTCGGAATTAGCACGCTGCTTTATGAACGCGCGAGCCAATTTTCGGTCCAGGAGGACGAAGCGCACCGGCTTGCAGAGCATCTGGTCATCGGTCGTCGCCTGATTGCGGAGGCCTCACCCGCCCGGCGCGCGGCGATGGCGGCCGAACTGACGACCGATCGATATGCGATTGCATGGCAGGCGCGTGGCGTGATCCTGCCAGCGACACCAGCGCCACTTTTCGAAACGCAGCAACAGATCATCGGCTGGGAACCGGCGCTGGCCGACAGCGACTTGCGGCTCGGCCTGATCAATGCCGGGCGACGCGCGGCGCTGACCGGCGATCTTGCCCTTCGGGACGGGAGCAGGCTGCGCTTCAAGACGCGGCAACCGCTGACCGACCGCGACCTGGTGCGCGATCGAATTCTCATCACGTTCGTTCCGGTGGTGATGCTGATGCTGCTGGGTGGATTGATGATCCGCCGTACGCTGTTGCCACTGAAGCAACTGGCGCGTGCCGCCGAACGCTTTGACGGCGCCGAAAGCGTGACGCTGCCAGAAGCCGGCCCAGCCGAAGTGCGCGGGGTTACCCAGGCATTCAACACGATGCAGGCACGCATCCGCCGATTGATCAGCGAACGGACCGAAGCACTGGCGGCAGTGGGACATGATCTGCGCACGCCGCTGGCGCGGCTGAAGCTGCGCGCCGATTCGGTTGTCGACGCCGACGTACGCGATGCGATTGCCCTCGACGTGAAGGAAATGACCGCGATGATCGCATCGCTACTCGCTTTTCTTGGCGGCGACGACGATCCCGACGAACCAGAGCCCGTCGATGTGGCCGTATTGATATCGACGATCGTCGATGCTGCCAGCGACAATGGCCACGCCATTGAATTTAGCGGCCTGGCGCATCTCGAAATGGTTGTCCGGCCGGTCGCGCTCAAGCGTGCGATCGGCAATCTTGTCGATAACGCCGCCAAATATGCCGAGCATGTTTCGGTGAGCCTGGCGGTGCGCGAGACCGAGGCCGTCATTCTGGTCGAAGACGACGGGCCGGGGATTGCCGAGGCAATGCTGGCCAAGGTCGTCGAGCCCTTTGTCAGGCTCGACGATGCCCGGCGGCGCGACACGCTTGGCCTGGGACTCGGCCTCTCGATCGTCCAGCGCAGCGTTGCCCAATTGGGCGGTCGGTTTCGGCTGTCGAACCGACCAACCGGCGGGCTGCGGGCCGAGGTGGTGCTGCCGGGCGCATGAGCCCCAATTCCGTCGGTCAGCTTTTGGCGAGTGCGCCGAACCGCCGGCGTTCGAGGAGTGCCTGGGTTCCACATAAGGTACGGGGTCAGGTCCCGTGGGTTCTGCAACACCGATTTCCGGCCAACCCGTGGCGTGATCATTCGCGCCCGGCAGCTTGATCCTGACCCACCTTTATCACGAAGGATTGGCGCACGCTGTTGTCATTGCGATCTCTATCTGTGCCTGGGCGTGCGGGATGAGCAGATGCCGAAGCAGTTCCAGATCGTTTTGGATGACCACCGGATCAAGTCCATGCGCTGTTCGAAGTGCCTGCTTCAACCAGTCGCTGGCATGGGGATTGTCAAGGAACCAGGCTATCCGCGCGCTGGATAGTCCCAGCATGATTTCCGGCTCCGGTCTCAGCGCGCCTACCCGTTGCCCGCATTCCATCGTTCCCGTTCCTGCTCCCATCGATCATGCCGCCAGTTCGGCTGCAGGGACGGGCTGGCGCTGATCGATCACACGTTCCCAGGCGAGGCCGCCTGTGTAGCGCCAGGCCATCTGGCCTGCCTCGTCGAGCGCGAACAGATGGAGCCAGCGATTGTCGAACAGCGCACGCACGCCGGGATGTCGATCGAGAATGTCGGTCATCGCTTGATGGGGCGCTTCGATGCAGACCGTCAGGCGCAACGGCTCATGCGCCATCGCACGCCCGTCATGAACCGACTGCCAGGGCAAGCCGGCCCGCAATAACCCGCCATTACCCTCGGCAACGCCGATGCCGCCAACGACATTGTGAAGCAGCTTGTTGCCGCCACCGAACAGATCGGGCGCCACCGTCGAGCCATAATATTGCAGGCTGATCCAGCTTGCGACGACGACGGGCGCGGTCATGATCAGTTCCAGCACGCCAAAGCCTTCGTCCTGCTGCCAATCATAATCATGCAGAAAGGCGCGACCATGAAGGTTTTTCCCAGCGGTGCGCGTCCGCGGCGCGGCGATGAACGCCTTGCACCCGGCAAGCGCCCATTCGGGGCGCGTTTCCGCCCAATCCCGGCTCCGTTGAGCAACCTGTCTTTCGCCGCGCGCCCGTGGCAGGCGCAGTGCCCGCTCGCCGCGCGCCAATGCGCCGGCCGCCGCGAGCCATGCCCGCGCACGATCGATATCGGCGCGATGTGCAGGCGATGGATGATCGCCGACATAGAGGGCCACGGCATCGGTCGTGGTGTCGTGAAGCGCCGCCATGAACAAGGTGGCTGAAGGGATCGCAATGCCGGCCTCGAGCACCCCGGCGCGAACCGCTGGATGGTTGAGCAATCCGGCCAGCAGCCGCGCATTGACCTCGCCCGAATAGCCGCCGCACGCCCCGCAGTGCAGGCCGCTGGCATGCGGGTTGTTGACGACGTTGGCACCGTGCCCAACGAGCAGGACAAACGGTGCGAAATCCTTCGTCAACGACATGGCGCGCAGGATAGACGTCGCCATCCCAACCCGCGTCGCCAGATCGAGCGCAGGATCGGCATAGGGCGCCGGATCATTTGGGGCGGTGTTGCCATGCAGCCCCAGCGCGTCGCGCACGAGTTTGCCAATATAGATCAGCCCGGCTGCCTCGACGAACGCGAATGACGACACTGCGGCCAGCTTGAAGCGACCCCAGGCGCGTGTCGCACGCGCCTTGAAACGCGCGGTTTGAGCGGCCGGATCGTCAGCAAGGCTCCCCGACCGTGATGAGAGCCCGGGGTTGAGCAGAACAGGCAAGCGATGCTCGGCGACATCGGAGGCAAAGCGATGATGCGAAGCGGTGAGCCCGAAAAAGCCGGCAAAGCCCAGCGACTGAATTTGCGGATCGATCGATTCGAGCGCGCGGCGGAAGACCTCCGACCGCACATCGATGCAGAACGCCGCCTGCAGGGCAGGCGCGACGCGATCAACCCCGCCGCCCGCCATCGACAGCGTCTCGCCGAGAGCGCGTTGGGCCGCGCGCTCACACGCCTCCTGAAGGATGGCATCGACAATCAGATCAGCGGTCGGCTCGACCGGGCGCTCATGCTTTGCGCGCGTTTCCTGCCAAAGCCGCTCGATTTTGGGCCGATACTGCGCAAACAGCGCCTCCTCCCACAACAAGCGGATCGACAGAAAATCGGCTGTCGTATCATCGCTGCCGCCCACGAGTTCCGCCTCCCATAGTCGATAGCGGGCATATTGCGCCCAACCACCCAATGTAACGAGGAGCTGGTGGAAATAGGTTTGCGCCGAAGCGGGTGAAACGCCCAGCTGCGCAGCCGAGCTTGCCAGCGCCGCCGTTGCGGTTTCGCCAGCCCCGGCAACGAACGCCGCAAAGCCTGACAAACCCGCAATCTCTGGGGTGAGATCATGCGTTGCGACCGCGCGCCACGCCGAATAGGCGCCGCCGCCCCTTGACGCGGCCCAAAGCGCCTGGCCCTCGTCGAAATAGCCGCTCGCCCAACCGCCGAAGCGCTCCGCAATGATGCCCGGCCAATCGATCCCCGAAACCTCTGCTGCCAGATCGGCGATTGTCGGCAACGCATCGAGCGGCGCTGGCGATTCTGAAACAGCGGCTTTCAGGAGCGCGATCGACGCCGATTTCGGCAATGAAGCCGCTGCTGCCAACGCACCCTCTAGATCGGTATCGTTTACAGCGCCTGAGGACAGGCGATCGCGATACCAAGCGCGCGGCATCATGACCGGCGCGCCCGACACCCGCGCCAACAGCGCGGCAGTTTGGGCTAGATCCTGATCGGCCTGGCCCAGAAAAGGATTGACGGCGACGCTGGATGCCAGCGGCCAGACGGGTGGAATGGCTCGCGTTGCCATGCCAGCTGCGGCAACGAGTGCCGCCAGATCGTGACTTTCGTCCCCAAGCATTGCGGTCATCGAAACAAACTCCCTATTTTGATCATGACGGCCGCCGCACTGCCCAGCCACCGAGCAGGCGATCGAACAGGGCGTTGGCGTAAAGCCCGTTGGCAAGGTGGACACGCAAGCCGGCGGCGGCAGGGTGATAGGCCCAGAGCGGGAACATCGTTTGCGCCACGGCGACGAGCCCGAAGCTCAGCACCGCAAGCACGATCAGCGCCCATTCGAGCGGCCCCGGCGCCGGTGTGACCGGCAGCGTTCCGGCCGTCAGCCTAACGGCAACACCGTGGAGCGCGAAATAGCCGATCGACGCAGCAAGCGAATAGATCGCCATCCGCCGCGTCAGCGCGCGCGGTGCCGCATCGGCAAGCCCCTGGGCGAGGAGATAGGCCACGCCAAAGATCAGGATCGCACCAAGGGCGATCGCTTGCGGAGACTTGTCGTAAAAATCGAATGCCCAGCCGATCCCGCCATAAATCGCAAGCGCGGCGACAAAGGCCCGCCCAACCGCCTTGGCATCGGGAATGGCGACTGCGCCGGGGCGGCGTGATGCCGCGATCCGCTCGACCGCGCCGCCCGAGGCCAGGAAGGAATGCGCTTTGTACAGCGAATGGGCGACGATATGGAGGAGCGCCAGCGGGAACAGCGCCAGCCCGCATTGCATCATCATGAAGCCCATCTGCGCCACCGTCGACCAGGCGAGCGACGTCTTCACCGCGGGCTGGGTGAGCATCACCAACCCGCCAAACAAGGCGGTGAACCCACCAATCATCACCAGCAGCGCGAGCACCCCGGGCGCGAGCAGCATGACATCGGCAAAGCGGATGAGAACGAAACCGCCAGCATTGATCACGCCTGCGTGGAGCAAGGCTGAAACCGGCGTCGGTGCTTCCATCACTTCGGTCAGCCAGCCGTGCAACGGGAATTGCGCAGACTTCAGCAGGGCCGCGATTGCCAGCAGGCCTGCCGCAACAATCGCGCCAGCGCCGCCGGTGCCGACTCTTGCAGCATCAAGGATGGTCGCGATGTCGGCCGTGCCATAGCTGATCGCCAGCAACACACAGGCGCTGATCAGCGCCGCATCGGCAGCCCGCGCAGTGACGAACTTCTTGCGCGCGGCACGCTGTGCGGCGACGCGTTCGGGATAGAAAAGCAGGAGCCGGTGAAGGCTGAGGCTGGTGGCCACCCAAGCGCCCACGAGCTGGACGAGGTTGCCGGCAATCACCAGCAGCATCACCATCGCAAGCGTGGTGCACAGCCACGCCATGAAGAAGCCGTGGCGCGCTTCGCCGTCCAGATAGACCGCTGCATAGCGCACCACGACCCAGCCAATGAACGACACCAGCAGCAGCATGATCGCGCTGATCGCATCCAGCCGTGTCGCGATACCGATGAGCTGAAGGAACGACATCGACCCGGTCTGCGGACCCGAGACGATCAGCAAGGCCACCGATGCGACCGCGACGGCTATTGCCAAAGCGACCAGCACCTCGATCATCTTCAGGACGATCGACGACGGACGCATCGGCGCGGCACAGCCCAACGCTGCGGCGCCGAGCAGCAGCATTGGGGCCAGGAATGGAAGAAGTTGGATCGGCACAATTGTTCCCCGCTGGTTCGTCACCTGACGGGCAGGACCTAGCCAGACGCGGAGCCAAGAGAAAATTCATTGTTTCTTCGATATCGTTCGCTTTAAAAGAACGATATGGCCGGCCTGAACTACAATCATCTGCGCTATTTCTGGGCTGTCGCGAAGGACGGCAACCTGACGCGCACGGCCGAACGGCTCAACATTTCACAGTCCGTGCTGTCGGTTCAAATCAAGAAGCTCGAGCAACGGCTCGGCCATGCCTTGTTCGAACGGCGGGGCCGCCAGCTCCATCTGACCGAGGCAGGCCGCATCGCGCTTGATCATGCCGATGCGATTTTCGCGACGGGCGAAGAACTGCTGGGAACGCTGAGCGAGGCCGGCGCGACCCGGCAGGCGGTCCGTATCGGCGCATTGGCCACGCTATCGCGAAACTTCCAGATCAGCTTTCTGAAACCAGTGCTTGGCCGCACCGACATCGAAGTGATCCTTCGTTCGGGGAGCGCGGCGGAATTGCTCCTGGGCTTGCAATCGCTTGCCCTGGACGTAGTGCTGACCAATCAGGCGCCGCAAAGCGACGCGCTGACAATGTTCATCGTCCATCTGCTTTCCGAACAACCCGTCAGCCTGATCGGCGTACCGCATCTGCTTGATCGCACTCGCTCGGTCAGCCAGTTGCTGACGTCCCATGCCGTGATCCTGCCAACCACCGACAGCAGTGTCCGCACCGGCTTCGACGCGTTGGCAGATCGCCTGGGCATCCGGCCGCAAATCGCCGCCGAGGTCGACGATATCGCGATGATGCGCCTGCTGGTGCGGGAAGGTTTTGCGCTGGCAGTACTGCCGCGGATTGCGGTCCGCGACGAACTGGCAACTGGCACGCTGGTGGAGGCCGACAGCTTGCCGGGCATCGCCGAATCATTCTTCGCCGTTACGGTGGAGCGGCGGTTTCCCAACGCAATCGTGCGCAGCCTCCTCGACAGCGCCATAGGCGGGGGATGACCACGCGGGATCGACGACCGGAGGCTGATCAGTGGCATCGTCTCGAAAACAGGGCCGGCAAGCCTCAAGGATTGGCAATCGCCGGATTGCCACCCGTCACCGCAGCCGCGCGATGGCGAGGCCATCAGCCTTGGCGCGGTCCTTCACCGATTCCTCGCTGCGGGTGAGCGCCTTGGCGATCGCCTTCAGCGGCATGCCCTTCTTTGCAAGCAGATGGAGCTTTTGAATCTCGTCCTGCGTCCAGGGCTGACGATGCCGTTCGAATTTATCCGCCATGGGTGCTCCTTTCAACATCGTCGACGCCGACATTTTCGCCAGGGTTAGGCGAATTTGCTTTAGCCGCGTTATGACCATAGTTGTGAACCACAGGGGACGCACCTGCGCTATTCCGCGCGCCGAAAGTTGTTCGTGCCTGACGCTGTCTACCTGAACGCCATTGGGACCGCGGTGCCCAGCCACGACATCCACCAAGCGTTCATCGGCTGGGCGCGCTTGCAGATCGAGGACGAGCGGCAGCGTCGCGTGTTCGACCGGATGGCGTCGCGGTCAGCGATCGGCCATCGCTGGTCGATCCTGGCACCAGGAGAAGATGGCGGATCGCCAGTCGATCCCGGTGGCTTCTATGCCGTCGCCGATCTTCCTGGAACGGGTGAACGGATGGCGCTTTACGCAAAGGCTGCGCCAGCACTGGGCATGAAGGCGATCGCCGCACTCACCGAGCAAACCGAGCTTGGCGAGATCAGCCATTTCGTCGTTGCAAGCTGCACAGGCTTCGTAGCGCCCGGCATCGACCAGATCATCTCAACCCGGCTTGGCCTTTCGCCCTCCGTCGAGCGACTGCTGATCGGTTTCATGGGGTGCTATGCCGCCGTCGCCGCCATGCGGACCGCGCGCCACATCGTCCGTTCTGAACCCGGCGCGCGGGTGCTGGTGCTGTGCGTCGAGCTGTCGACATTGCACTTGCAGGCAACGGCCGAAATCGAGGCATTGCTGGCGATGCTGCAATTCGGCGACGGCGCCGCCGCCGCGCTGGTGACATCGACGCCGGGCGGCTTCGAGATCGATACCCCGTTTGCGACGACGCTGCCGGCATCCGAAGCGCTTATCCGGTGGGACATTACCGATCGCGGCTTTGCGATGCATCTGTCGGGCGAAGTGCCCGCGCGAATCGCCGCAGGGTTGGCCGATCCGGCCTTTGCCTTTGCCGCGACGGGGGGACGCGCCCCAAGCGAGATTGACGGCTGGGCAGTGCACGCCGGTGGGCGATCAATCCTCGATTCGGTCGAACATGCGCTGGCGATCGATCCCGATGCGCTCGGTGCGTCGCGCCGGGTGCTTGCCGATTTCGGCAACATGTCGTCAGCGACGCTGATGTTCGCGCTGGCCAACCTGCTGGACGGCGCAGCGATCGATAACGGCGTCGCGCTCGCCTTTGGCCCCGGGCTCGCCGCCGAGGGCTTTGGCTTCAGGAGCGCGGCTTGACCATGCTCGCTGCCCGTTCCACCCAGGAAGAGCTGATGGACGCCGATGATCTCGACGTCGCAACCTATGCAGACGTGGTTGGCGATCTTGCACGGGTGAACGTAATGACGATGGCCGCACGGCCAACGCTCAGCTTCCTCGCGCGCGCGACCGCGGGGATGGCCGGCTTCCGGTTGCTCGACGTCGGCTTCGGCGATGGCGATATGCTGCGCCGGATCGCCAAGTGGGCGCAGGCGCGCGGGCTGGCAGCCGAGCTGGTAGGCGTCGATCTCAATTATCGCAGCGAGCGCGCCGCGCGCGCGCATTCCAGCCGCAATCCGGCAATCGAGTACATCACCGGCGACTATGCCGATCAAGCGGGGTGCGGCTTCGATTTTGTCATCAGCAGCCTTGTCGCGCACCATATGACGGGGGCGCAGCTGATCGCGTTCCTGCGCTTCATGGAAGCCGAATCGCGGCGCGGCTGGTTCATCAACGATCTGGAACGGCACGGCTTTGCGCATTGGGGATTCCCTGTCCTGGCGCGCCTGATGCGGTGGCATCCAATCGTGCGGCACGATGGGCAGCTGTCGATCGCCCGATCCTATCGCCCGGCCGAATGGGCGCCGATCCTTGCCGATGCCGGCATCACCGACGCGCGGGTGCACCGCTTTTTTCCGTTCAGGCTATGCGTCGAACGCCGGCGCTGATCGTTGGCGGCGGCCCATCGGGCACCGCAGCGGCGACGCTGCTCGCGCGCGCGCGCGCGCCGCATATCCTGATCGAGCGGAGCCGCGAGACCGGCGATGCGCTGTGCGGCGGTTTCCTGAGCTGGCGGTCGCTCGAATCGCTGCGCTCGATCGGCATCGACCCAGCCGATCTCAACCCCCGCGACGTCACTTGCGTTCGCCTCTTCCACCGCAGCAGGACCGCCGAGGCGCGACTGCCCGCCCCTGCCAAGGGCGTATCCCGACGCCAGCTCGATACGATCATGATGGCGCATGCGATCCACACGGGCGCGCGGGTCGAACGCGGCATCGCCGTCCGGTCTGTCGACGATCGTACCGTGAAGCTGGGGGACGGCGGCGAGGTGAGCGCCGAGGCGCTGTTTCTTGCCACGGGCAAGCATGATCTGCGCGGGCTGGCACGGCCAGCAACGGCGCGCGGGCGCGATCCGTCGCTTGGCTTCCGAATCCGGCTGGGGCCATCGCCCCGCCTCGATTCGATGGTTGGCGACGCGATCGAGCTGCACCTGTTCGATCGGGGCTATGCCGGGCTGGTGCTGCAGGAGGATGGCAGCGCCAATCTGTGCATGGCGGTTCACCGATCACGGCTCGATGCGGCGGGAAGCCCCGATGCGTTGCTTGCAGCGCTGGCCGACGAATGCCCGGCGCTTGGGGAAAGGCTTGCCTGGCGGGCGGCAGGGACAATCGATGCGGTCGCCAACGTGCCCTATGGCTGGCGGGCACGCAAAGGTGAGGCTGGGCTGTTCCGGCTCGGCGATCAGGCCGGTGTGATCCCGTCGCTTGCCGGCGAGGGTATGGGGATAGCGATCGCCAGCGGCATCCGGGCAGCGCAGGCCTATACCGCGCGCGGGTCAGCGGGTGGCGCCGCCTATCAGCGCCGCCTGGCGCGTGACCTGTCGCGCCCGCTTGGCCTGGCCGGCATCATCCGCCGCGCAGCCGAATCACGCGCCTTTGCTCCCATGCTTGTCGGCATCGCAGAAAAGGCACCATTCTTGATCGACCTTGCCGCGCGGTCCACGCGGATCGGCTATTCCCCGGTTGACGCAAACCAGATTGGCGGGGAAAGCTCTGCTGCATGGAACATCTGACCTTGTCCGAATCGGAATGGCGCAAGAAGCTGTCACCCGAGCAATATCATGTGCTCCGCGAGGCCGGCACCGAACCAGCCTTTTCAGGGCGTTACACCAACAACAAGGCCGACGGCATCTATCCCTGCGGTGGCTGCGGCACCGAATTGTTCGATAGCGCCGACAAATATGATTCGGGTTCGGGATGGCCAAGCTTCACCCAGCCGATCGCCGCTGACCGCGTGAGCGAGCATAGCGATGAAAGCTATGGGATGCGCCGAACCGAAGCGCGTTGCGCGCGCTGTGACGGGCATCTCGGCCATGTTTTCCCCGATGGCCCGGCACCCACCGGCCTTCGCTATTGCATGAATTCGCTATCGCTGGATTTCCGGCCACGCTGAAGGATTGGCGCGACGAAGCACGACGCTTGAGCGCTTGTAGGCCCGCAGCTTAAGCAGTATTCCGCCAGTCTTCCATGGCAACGCGATCCTTTTCCAGTCCCCCATTGTGGCGCCGCCGACTGGTGTTGGCGCTGCAGATCGTTTCGGGGCTCAGCCTGCTCGGCCTGATCGCGCTGATCATCGCCGTTTATGTGGCAAGCGCCCAGCTGCCGAGCTTCGACGAGCTGAAATCATCCCCCAACGGGCAGATGATCCGGGTGCATGCCGCCGATGGCACCGTCATCGTTTCGATCGGGCCCAGCTTTGGCGAATGGCTGACCTATGATCGCATTCCCGCAGTGATGCGCGATGCAACGGTATCGGTTGAGGATCGCCGCTTCCGCTCGCATCCGGGCGTCGATCCAGTCGCGCTGCTGCGTATCACCAAGTTCGCCATCGTCAATCGCGGTTCGGGACGCCGACTGCAGGGCGCATCGACCATCACCCAGCAGGTGGCGCGGACGATTTTCCTGTCGAACCGCTACACCGTCGGTCGCAAGATCCGTGAGGCTGTGTTGGCGCTCGCGCTGGAACGCAAGTTCAGCAAGGATCAGATCCTCGAGCTCTATCTCAACAAAGTGTATTTCGGCGGCGGCGCATATGGAATCGACGCCGCATCGCGCCGCTTTTTCGGGCATGGCGCCGATACGCTGACCCTGACCGAGGCCGCCGTCATCGCCGGGCTGGTCAAGGCGCCCTCGCATTATTCACCGACCGCCGATGCCGAAGCTGCGATCGGGCGCGCCGGCGTTGTCATCAAGCTGATGAAGGAAACCGGCGCGATCACCGCCGCTGAGGCCGCTGGCGCCGATCCGACATCGGTCAAGCTTGCGCCCGAGCCCAAGCAGAACAGCGTGCGCTATTTTACTGACTGGGCTTTGCCGCAGCTTGAGTTGCTGATCGACGAGACCAGCCGCCCGCTTGAGGTGTGGACGACGCTCGATCTCGGCATGCAGCGTGCAGCCGATACCGCGGTGCGCGGCAATGCGCCGAAGGGCGCGCAGGGCGCGCTGGTGTCGATCGATCGCGACGGCGCCGTTCGGGCAATGGTCGGCGGCACCGATTATGTTTCGTCGATCTATAACCGATCGACCCAGGCCGAACGCCAGCCGGGATCATCGTTCAAGCTGTTCGTCTATCTCGCCGCGCTCGAAGCCGGGCACCGACCCGACGAGGCCATCGTCGACGAACCGATCACGATCAATGGCTGGAGCCCGCGCAACGATTCGCGTCGCAATATCGGCTCGACGACTCTGCGCACCGCCTTTGCCTATTCGATCAACACCGTCGCAGCCAGGCTCGGCAACGAAATCGGCTTTGGCACGATCGCCGATATGGCGCGGCGATTTGGTATCACGACAACGGTCGATACCCATCCAGCGATGGTGCTTGGCACCTCAGACGTGCGATTGATCGACATGACACGCGCTTTTGCCTCGGTGGGCAACAAGGGCGTCGCCGTCACGCCCTTCGGCATCACCAAGGTGACGGCGAACGGTGTCACCATCTATGCCCATGAGGTCGATCGGTCGCACGTGCTCGTCGCCCCCTATGTCGCGGCCCAGATGACCGATCTGCTGCAGACGGCGGTCAACACAGGCACTGGCAAGCAGGCGCAGATAGGGCGGCCGGTCGCGGGCAAGACGGGTACGACGACGTCGAACAAGGATGGCTGGTTCTTGGGCTTTTCGAGCGGCCTGACGACGGGCGTGTGGATGGGGCGCGACGATGCGCGGACAGTGCCCGGCCTGCACGGCGGCACCGCGCCGGCGCGTGCATGGGCTGCGTTCATGAAGCAGGCGGTGGCCAAACGCCCTATCGAGCAGTTCGACACCCAGGTGACGCTCCCCGACGAAGCCGCCGGGCTCGACGAGGAGAGCTATTTCGGCCAGCCCGATAACAGCCTGTTCGTCGATCCTGATGGCAACCCGATCGACCAGGGAGCCGATGCGCCGCCAGCGGATCAGCCAATCGTCGATGCCGATGGAAGACCCTTTTCCGACAGCCGTGCTCCGCCGTCAGAGGACCGGCGCCCGGCCGATGAGCGGCTCGATCAGGCTTGGCTTGATGGCGTGCTTGGCAGATCCAACGGACAGCGGCCGCCGCCTTCTCAGCCTCCCCCTCAACCATCGTCAGCACAGCCGCCGGGAGAACGGCCGCCAGAGCGGCCTCAGGAGTCGCGCCCGAACCAGTGAAGCGCCGCGCCATTCGCGCGCAACCAGGCCCGGGAGCGATTGGCATCGGCGCCGACAAGCTGGTGGACAAGCGCATGAAAGGCGAGGCCATGGTTCATTTGCACGCGGTGCGCCACTTCATGCGCGACAGTGGCACGCCTAACCCAGCCCGGCGCGAGAATCAGCCGCCAGCTATAGCGGATGATTCCGCTCGATGCGCAGCTGCCCCACCGCGCGCGCGCATCGCCGACCGCCACTTGGCTGACCGATACCCCAGCAAGCGCCGCGAATTCGCCGGTTTCTAAGCTCAGCCGTTGCAGCGCCTCGCGCTTGAGCCACGCCGTGATCCGCCGTGACAGCCCCTCACTTGGGCCGCCGCAGCGCAGGATCGTCCCGTCGACGACGATTCGGCGCGAGGCATCGGCTTCCCAGGCAATCGTCAACGGGCAATCAGCAACCGTCAGCGTGGCACCCGGCACGAACGGATACGGGGCAGGCAGCCGCGCGCGCTGCGCCGCGATCCAATCGGCATGATCCTCTGCCCAGCGCAGCGCCGGCGCGACCGGCGCCCGCAGCGGGATCGTCAGCCGCACGGTGCCGCGCGCAGGATCGATGCTGAGCCGCGCGCGTCGTGCCCGGGGGTGCCGAACGACGTCGATCCCCTCGGGCGGCTTGCTCATAGTTCGTGATCGATCAGATGATGTTCAAGCTCACCGGCATGGTCTTCGGATATCGTTCGCCCAACGACCGATTTGCCGGCCCGGTGAATGGCGTCGCGATCGCCGCAGACGAGATAATGCCAGGCCGGGAGTGGTTCTCCAGCTTCGCGGAGACGATAAGCGCAGGTCGCCGGCAACCAGTCGATCTCGGCGAGTTTTGCCGGCGTCAGCCTGACGCATTCGGCAACATAGGCATGTCGATGCTTGTAATCCGAGCATTGTGCCGTCGTCCGGTCGAGCAACCGGCACGAGACGTTGGTTGGCAACAGCTCGCCGGTTTCCTCATCTTCAAGCTTGTGGACGCAGCATTTGCCGCAGCCATCGCACAGCGCCTCCCACTGGGCGCGGTCGAGCTTGGCAAGCGGCACGTCTTCCCAGAAGCGCGCGCTCACTTTGCCCAGCGCCCGATTTCGGTGGCGATCGCCTGCGGCGTGCCTTCCTGCGGCAGAAGCGCGAGCGGCTTGCCCGCCGGATCGAACAGATAGGCCTGCCGGCTATGGTTGACGGTGTAGCCGCCACCGGGACCCGGCGGTTGTTTTTGATAGAAGATCGCGAATTTGGCGGCGACATCGGCAATGTCGCCGGCCGTACCAGTGAGCCCCACCATCCGCGGATGAAAGGCGCCGACAAACTGCTTGAGGACGCCGGGCGTATCGCGCTCTGGATCGACGGTGATGAAGATCGGCACGATCCGCGCGCCCAAGGCGGGATCGGTCTTTTCGATCTGGCGCAGACCACCGGCCAGATTCTGCACATCGACGGGGCAGACATCGGGGCAATAAGTATAGCCGAAATAGATGATCCGGTATTTGCCAGCAAAGTCGGTGTCGCGGACCTTCTTGCCGTTCTGGTCGGTAAGTGCGAACGGCCCGCCGATCCTGGCGCCCGCAAGCGGGGGAGTAGCCGCCGGCGATGTGGCCGCAGAGTGTTCGCCGGGCGAGCACCCGATCAGGCAGCCGAGCAGCAAAAAGGCAATCATCGCACGATAAATGTCGTTCATGGCAGGGCCAGCCATGATCTGATATCGATTGCCTTGCAAGTCCGTGACAGGCATCTGACGGGCACGACATCAACCAGATCGGGGTTACCGGGGGCCATGCGTTATCGTTTCTCCACATCGTTGCTGGCAGCTGCATTAGTCCTGTCGATCAGCGGCGCCGCAACGGCGCAGCTTGGCCAATCGACCAGCTACAAGTTCCTCCAGGCTGTGCGTGAGGCCAAGGGCGAGGATGTAACCAAGCTGCTCAACGAACCCGGCTCCACCGTCGTCAACACCAAGGATTATTCGAGCGGGGAAACCGCGCTTCACATCGTCGCCAAGCGCGGGGACGCGACGTACACGCGTTTCCTGCTGCAAAAGGGCGCCAACCCCAATCTGCGCGACGGGAAAGGCAACACACCGCTCATGGTCGCGGTCTTTGCAAACGCCGAGCCGGTGGTCGCCATCCTGATTGCCGGCAAAGCCAATGTGAATCTGGGCAACGCAGCGGGGGAAACCCCCCTGATCCGGGCAGTGCAGTTGCGCGATCTCCAGATGGTGCGCGAACTGATCGCGGCTGGCGCGGATGCCGATCAAGCCGATTCGCTGGCAGGGATGTCGGCCCGCGATTACGCCAAGGCGGATACCCGCACACCTGCGCTCGCCAAGCTGATCGACGAAGTACCCAAGCGAGATCGTCGCGCGATTGCGGGGCCAAAACTCTAGGCGCTGTTTGCTAGATCAGCGCTTCTGCGTCCGGATCGCTCGCTAGGATCAATCTACGCGCTGCACGGCGGGCAAAACCAAGCGTTATCCGCTTTCGCAACGCCGGCGCGATCGGCGTGCTGCGTGCCTCCCGACATATCGTCGCATCATAGCGATCGGCGACGATCACCCCGGTACGCTCCGGCAGGAAGGCGGCGCCATCGAGCGGACTGAGATCGAACCCGGCGGGCAACGCCCAGTAGAAGCGATCGCAGTGATCCAGATAATCGAGCCATTTGCCATCGCCGAGGAGATCGGCGCGCGACACCTTGATCTCGACGATCACGATCGCACCGCGGGGATCAAGCGCCATCAGATCGGCGCGTCTGCCGCCATCCAGCGCCACTTCGGGCACCGCGACAAGATCGTGGCGAATCAGCATCCGGGTGACGCCGCGAGCGACGTCGCTCGCCTGCAGGCGCGCCGCGATGTCGGCAGCAAAAGGGGGAGACACATCAAGCATCTCCCCCATTTAGAACGTTTAGAGAACGCTGCCAAGCGGGCTGGCACCATCGACGGTAGAATCAGCGGTAGAAGATGTGATGCCCAATCGAAGCAACTCGCGCCATCCGCCAACGGGGCGTAACGCTTGTCGCGTGGAAATACAGCGCATTGCCGGCACCGCTGTCCCACAATTTGTCGACGGCCACATGCGCGACGGCAATCGCTCGCTGATAGGCGGCATTGGCGCGATTGATCTCGGGTACCCGGCCGCCGCGGACGAACGAGAATTGACCGCGCTGGGTGACGACCGAGCAGATCGATTTGGGGAACCGCCCCGATTTCGTTCGGTTGAGGATCACTTGCGCCACGGCAAGCTGGCCGGCAAGCGGTTCACCCTTGGCCTCGAAATAAATAGCACCGGCCATGCAGCGCATCTCGTCATCTGCCGAGGGGGTATGAGCGCGCGCGGCAACAGCGGCCGCGAGGGTTTCGAAATCGCGCTGGGCCTTGGCAACGGTATCGCCTGCGGCCGCAGTTGCATCAGCATCTGTTTCAGCATCGCGGGCAGGCTTGATGGGGGCTTCGATTCCCTGATCATGTGCGGGGGGAACGATATCAAGGGTTGAGCCGTTGAGTGGCTGTACCGGTGGTTCTGGCGCGATGGCGGCCGAGAACAATGGCTTGTCTGGCGTGATGGCGAGGCTGGGCGCGCTTGCGGCCATGAGCGCAGAGGCGAAAGTAGCCGCGATCATGATCGCGGTTCGGTTCGAAAAAGGCATTAAAACTTCGAATTATGCGGTGGTAACGCGCCAACGACCGGATGAAAGCGGGATCGTGGCGGGTTTGGCCCCCGACTGCGTCACCGCCCGATATCGCACATCGATCGGCACAACGCTCTTGAAACGAAGCGGGCCCTTAAATGGTGCAGTGCAGTATCGTCAACCCGTCATGATCGTTTCAGCGGCGAACCGTTCTGCGTTTGCGATATCAAGCTCGATGATCCACAAATCAGGGTCCCGATGTCGACGCCGTTGCCAGTAATCGGTGATTTCTTGAGTATTATCAGTATTTTGTGGCCCCGATCGAACCAACGAATAATGCCCAGCTGAACCAATGCCTCGTTCCATGGCACTGTATTGCCGGCCTTTTTCGCAGGCGATGATGAGGATGGCACCCGACTGAGCATCTCCCCGCGCCAGCACCATGCCGATCCCGCCCGCATCATTCACCCGTCGCAGCAAGGCGCTGACCAACACCCCGCTTGGCAACTGATCGCTCATGCTGACTTGCTGTAACCCGGCAAGCTCGCCAGCGGGATGCGCGAGCGCATGAAGGTGCCGGTTCCCCGAGCCACCTCCTGGCCCTCGCTATCGATCAGCCGCGCTTCAGCCACGAGCACCCGGCGCTGGCCGCTTATCCAGCGCCCCTCCGCAGTAATCTGTCCTTCGGTCATCGGTCGGGTGAGCAGCAGGTTGAACGCGGTCGTCAACAAGAAGCGATCGGTGACGAGGCTGTTGGCCGCATAGAAGGCGGCATCATCGAGCATCTTGAAATAGCTGGTGCCATGTGCGGCACCAGCAGCGTGATAAAAGCGGTGATCGAGCGTGAAGCGAATTCGCGAAAGGCCGCGTTCGGGAATCTCGAGGCTTGAATCGAACAAACGGTTAATCGGCGCGACCGCATAAAGCGATTCAAGCGCCCGGTAATGCGCTTGTTCGCCCTCAGGCGGCACCGCGCGCCTCATCCCCTGTCCACAGCGCATAGAGCGCATCGGGCGACCCCGCACCGCGCAATTTGGCGACGAAATCGCGATTGCGCAGCTGGCGGGACACGCGCGCAAGCGATTTCAGGTGATCCGCCCCCGCCTCGATCGGTGACAGCATCATGAACAGCAAATCGACCGGCAGTCCGTCGATCGCCTGGAAATCGACGGGCTGGGCAAGCCGCGCAAAAACGCCGACGACGCGATCGATCTCCGCAATCTTGCCGTGCGGGATGCCGATTCCGGCGCCAAACCCCGTTGAACCGAGTCGTTCGCGCTCGCCAAGCGTGGTCGCGACCAGCTTGGCATCGGTGCCATAGACCTGCATCGCGGCCGTCGCGAGATGCTGGATCGCCGCTTTCTTGTTCATCGCGACGACGCCCTGGAGAACGGCCTGGGGCACCAACAAATCACTGAAATCGTCCATGAGCGTCCTTTGCGCGCCCTCGATCGCGCCGGCAGATCGGCGCCATTGTTGAGGATCAACGCGAGGCGGGCGCATAACGCCGATCGGTTGCCAAAGAAAGTCTTAGTCGGCGCGGTGCGGCTCGACCCAGCCGATCGTCCCGTCGCCGCGGCGATACACCATGTTGTAGGCCCCAGTGCCGCTGTTCCGGAACAGCAAGGCCGCGGTGTTGCGAAGATCGAGCATCATGACCGCATCCGACACCGTCGCATCGGGAACATCGACCCGGGTTTCAGCGACGATTGCGGGAAAATCCTGCGGCTCAGCCTCTGCATCGTCCTCGGTGAACACGGTATAGCCGGCGTTATAGGCCTCTTCGACAGCGCTGCCATTGGCGCCATTCGCCACATGCCGATCCTTTAGCCGACGCATGTATCGACGCAGCTGTTTTTCGATCTTGTTGGCAGCCCCTTCAAAGGCGTTGTGCGCTTCCATCGCGTTATTGCTGCCCTTGAGGACCAGGCCCTGCATCACATGGGCGACGATATCGCAGGTGAAGCCGGCATCGTGCGGCCCCTTGCCGAGCGTGACCTGGGCAGAAATTGCGCGGGAGAAATATTTATCGGCAATCGCCTGGAGCCGTTCGCGCACATGCTGCCGCAAGGCATCGCCTGTATCGACCTGATGGCCAGAGACCCGGATCTCCATATCTTCTCTCCCGCAATAGGGCGCCGCCAACCGGCCACGCCGAAACCGTGAATGATGGGGGCATCACCCTGTCGCCGGCACCCCCCATAAAGGATTAACGCATGAGGCAAGGAACTGGGCGTGGCGCGCGAGCTCGTCCGGGCTTGCGGCAAACACGCGTGGCGGCCGCGCGATCGTCGACGCGGGCGCAATTGCCGGCATTGACGGCGGCTCGATCGCCTCACTGATCAAGGAGAGGCCAATCTGCCGACCGCCGGTCAACTCGACATAGAGCTGGGCAAGCAACTGCGCATCAAGCAGCGCGCCATGAAGCAGGCGGTGGCTGCGATCGATGCCATAGCGCGTGCACAGCGCGTCAAGCGAATGCTTCGCTCCAGGGTGGCGGGTGCGGGCGATCACGATCGTATCGATCATTCGCTCCATCGCCACCGTCATCCTTCCGCAGCGCTTCAACTCGCCGTTGATAAAACCAAAATCGAAGTGCGCATTGTGCGCAACGAGCGGACTATCGCCCAGAAACTCGAGCAAATCCTCGCAAACCGTGTGAAAAAGCGGCTTATCGGCGAGAAAAGCGTCGCCAAGGCCGTGAATCGCCTGTGCTTCCGGGGCCATTGGCCGTTCGGGATGGAAATAGGCGTGGAAGGTGCGCCCGGTCTCGACCCGGTTGACCAGTTCGACGCAGCCGATTTCGACCAGCCGGTCACCGCTTGAAAAACTGAGGCCTGTCGTCTCGGTATCGAAGATGATTTCGCGCATCACCATCTTTATTCACGCGCTTTGGCCAACAGGCAAGCGATCACCGCGCGAACATTGGCACGGGTTTCCTCGATCGGCACATCGGTTGCGATCACGAAATCGGCGCGGGCGCGTTTTTCCGCATCGGGCGTCTGCCGGGCAAGAATCGCCGCCAGTCGTTGCTCGCTCTGCCCGGTCCGGGCGAGGACGCGCGCATGCTGCACGTGCGCAGCGGCGGAGACGACCGCGATTTTGTCGACATGCGCATCGCCGCCGGTTTCGAAGAGCAACGGCACGTCGAACACGACCAGCGGGCAATCGCCATTATCAGCAAGGAAGGCTGCGCGCGCCGCGCCGACCGCTGGGTGGACAATCGCCTCCAGCGCTTTCATCGCGCCATCATCCCCGAATACCGCCCCACCCAGGGCCACGCGATCAACCCCCGCCGGGCCAGTGGTCCCCGGAAATGCCGCCTCGATTGCGGGGACGAGTGCGCCATCCGGGCCTTGCAACCGGTGAACGGCGGCATCGGCATCGAATACCGGCACGCCTTCTGCTGCAAACATCGCAGCCACGGTCGATTTGCCCATGCCGATCGATCCAGTGAGACCGAGCGTGATCATCCGAGCAGCTTTGCCCTCAACGCCTCGTCGTCGTCGCGCGGCGGTGCTGCATCGAACAAAATCTCAAAGGCAAGGGCGGCCTGGCCAATCAGCATTTCCAGCCCGTCGACGATATCGAGGTCGCGCGCGCGCGCCTGAGCGAGCAAGGGCGTTTCGAGCGGGGCATAGACAATGTCATAGACCACCGCCTGTTCGCTGAGCAGCGAAAGATTTATGTCGAGCAGCGGCTGCCCGACCATGCCGAGCGGGCTCGCATTGACGACGAGATCGGCCGGCGGCAGCGGCGCTGTGAGCGGCAGCGATTGGCCCGCGAGCCCGAAAGTGGCCAGCAGCGCCGCTCCCTTCAATGGGCTGCGATTGAGGACGGTCACCTGCCCGATCTGCAGCCTCGACAGGGCGAACAGGATCGCCCGCGCCGCACCGCCGGCGCCGATCACGACGACCGAGGCACCTTCAAGATCAAGCCCTGCGATCGGCGCATAAAAGCCGCCTGCGTCGGTATTGGTGCCGAAAATCTCTCCCGCTTCGTTGCGCGCGGCGAGATTGATCGCGCCGATCGTCGCGCGCACGCCGCCCGGATCAGCGACATGATCAAGCGCTGCAATCTTGTGCGGAATGGTGATGTTGCAGCCGCACCAGGCTGCATCGCCACGCCGCGCCGCGAAATAATCCGCAAGCGCGGGGGGCTCCACGCGAAGCGCACGATAATCGGCATCGATGCCGAGCCGTTCGAGCCAGAAATTGTGGATGATCGGCGATTTCGAATGGGCGATTGGATCGCCGATCACTTCGGCATAGCGACGGCTCATGATCCAAGCACGCCCCGCACGCGCAGATACCCAAGCAGCGGCAGCAGCGGCATGCCAAGAATCGTGAAATGATCGCCATCGATGCGTTCGAACAATTGCACGCCTGGCCCCTCAATCCGGAAGGCACCAACGCAGCCAGCGATCGCCGGCCATTCGCGATCCAGATATGATTCGATAAACGCCTCGGACAAGGTTCTGACATCGAGCCGGGCGATATCGATGTGGCGCCAGACCGGCCGACCCTGTTCAACGATCACCGCAGCGCTGATCAGCTGGTGGCGCCCCGCCGACATCGCCCGGAGATGCAGGGCCGCCTGGTCGCGATCCGCAGGCTTGTCGAGCATCGTGCCATTGGCGAGAACGAAGATCGAATCGCTGCCGATCACCAGCGCGTCAGGCGCCGCTGGCGCCGCCCGCAGCGCCTTCATTTCAGCCAGCGAATCAGCGATGTCGCGTGGCGGTGCGCCACCCGCCAAGAGCGACGTCTTGATCGCCTGTTCGTCGATATGCGCGGGGATCACGTCGTGATCGACACCCGCCGCATTAAGCATTGCCCGACGCGAGGCGCTTTGCGAGGCAAGCACCACCCTCATGCAGTACCCTTGCGCTCATTCACGAGCGCGATCACCGCAGCCGCGGTTTCCTCGATCGACCGGCGCGTGACATCGATAACCGGCCAGCCATTATCGGCAAACATCCGGCGCGCATAAGCGACCTCGCTGGTCACGGCGTCGCGATCGACATAGGCGGTCTCGGGCGCCTGGTTGAGCGACAAAAGCCGGTTGCGCCGGACCTGGATCAACCGGTCAGCGCTTGTGGTGAGGCCCACGACGAGCGGATGCTTGAGCGTGTAGAGTGCTGGCGGGGGGGGCACTTCGATGACGATCGGGATGTTCGCAGTCTTATACCCGCGATTGGCGAGATAGATCGACGTCGGCGTTTTGGATGATCGCGAAACGCCCGCAAGCAGGATGTCGGCTTCCTCCCAGTCCTCGCTGTTGACCCCGTCGTCGTGCGCGATCGTGAACTGGATTGCTTCCACCCGCGCGAAATAGGCGGCATCGAGCATATGCTGCCGCCCGGGCCGTGCCTTGGCCTGCTGGCCAAGCAACCCCGAAAGCGCATCTGTGACACTATCGAGCGGTGCGACGGCGGGCAAACCAAGCGTCCTGCATTGCGCCTCGAGCGTGCGGCGGGTTTGCGGATTGACCAGCGTGAACAGCACGAGCCCGGGATTTTGGGTTATCTCCTGAAGGATCCGCTCGAGATGTGTCTCGCTGCGCACCATTGGCCAGAAATGGCGGATCGTCTCCACATCATCATATTGGGCAAGTGCTGCCTTGGCGATATTTTCGAGCGTTTCCCCGGTGGAATCGGAGAGGAGGTGAAGATGCAGCCGCATCAGCTGGACGATAATGTGGAAAACATGATGATGAATGGCTAGCGCAACGGCCGCACAACGCCAAGCCGATCATCGCTGTGCACAACCCGCCGATTGTCCACACTGCCATCGACAGTCGACTGATCGGCCAACAGGTTGTGGATAACGGGCATGACGCGAACGACTCTGCGTGGATGTGCGGTGATATCGGCGTCAAGCTGTTGGCATTTTCGGGATGAACGCATAAGCCCCAAAATCAACCGACCCATCACATCAACAACCCTTTTAGATTCTTTATTGAATAGTAGCAGGACGAATGACGCTGACGGATACCAAGCCTTTGCTCGCGACATTGCAGGGAAAGCGACAGACGGTCGCGCCGATGTGGCTGATGCGCCAGGCCGGGCGCTATCTGCCCGAATATCGCGCGCTGAGGGCGGAAAAAGGCGGGTTCCTCGATCTCGTCAATGATAGCGATTCAGCTGCCGAAGTGACGATCCAGCCGCTGCGCCGGTTCGGCTTTGACGGCGCGATCCTGTTTTCAGATATCCTGATGGTGCCCTCTGCGATGGGGCAGTCGCTGAGCTTTGGCGTTGGTGAGGGACCCGCATTGAGCCCGGCACTTGTCGATACCGCGCTGAGCAGCCTGAGCGCGGCGCCAGAGCGGCTTGAGCCTGTCTATGCCACGGTGCGCAAGGTTGCAGCGATGCTGGCGCCTGAGACGACCTTTCTTGGCTTTGCAGGCAGCCCCTGGACGGTCGCCACCTATATGGTTGCCGGGCATGGCAGCAAGGATCAGGCCGAGACGCGTCGTTATGCCTACCGCGATCCCCAGGCATTTGCCCAGATCATCGATGCGATCGCTGAATGGACGATCGATTATGTCGGCAAGCAGATCGAGGCGGGCGTCGAGGCAGTCCAATTGTTCGACAGCTGGTCTGGGAGCCTTTCGCCGGCCCAATTCGAGCGCTGGGTGATTGCCCCTAACGCAGCGATCACCGCTGCCCTGCATGCGCGCTATCCTGATACGCCGGTGATCGGCTTCCCCAAGGGTGCCGGCGCCAAATTGGCTGCCTATGCCCGTGAAACGGGCGTTGATGCGGTTGGCCTGGACGAGACGATTGATCCAGTGTGGGCCGATGCCAATATGCCCGCCGACATGCCGGTTCAGGGCAATCTCGATCCGTTGGCGTTGATCACCGGCGGTGAGACGCTCGACCGGGCTATCGACAGGGTGCTGGCCGCATTTCCCAGCCGGCCGCATGTGTTCAATCTTGGCCACGGCATCCTGCAGGATACACCCATCGCCCATGTCGATCAGCTGGTTGCACGGGTGCGGGGTACTGGCCGGTGACCGGCCTGCTGGGTGGCGCCTATCTTTGGGTCAAGGCGGCGCATGTTGTGTTCGTGGTCTTCTGGATGGCAGGGCTGTTCATGTTGCCACGCT
>JBBQAG010000056.1:0-16236 GCA_038315875.1 Sphingomonadales bacterium
TCGCTCCACGTCGCGTTCAACGTCTCGCTTGTACGCGTTGCGCATAGGATTGTTAGCAACAGCGCCTTCGCTGAATAGTCCGGCTTCGCCTTCAACTCGACTGCGAACGCGCCAACATCTTTCCAGTCCATCGCTTTGAAATTGGACTTCGATTGCTTGCCGTTCAGCCCGGCGTATTTTAGCGTCTTTCCGTCAGCAGGATTGTGATGGTTCAACCAAAGCGCCTGTCGCTCGCGATCGGCATTGTCGGCAAGCGCCGTCGCCTTCGCAGCGCTAATAACAATTTCGATCCGACTGCGCACACGCGAAGCCGTCTCGCGCGCGCCGCCCCATAGCGTCCCGACGTAGCTGCCACGCTTATAGGGTTGCTGTAGGATGCGCTTCACATCGTCCATCGTGACGGCGTGCGTCAGTGTTTCGCCGATCAGCGGATAAGCATAGGTTTCGAGCGTGTTTTCCCATTGTTGGCAGTGCTTCGGGTTCTTCCATCCGCCCTTATTCTCAGCGATGAATGCCAGCGCGGCGTCGCGGAACGTCTCGCCGCTCGGCTTGGACGGAGCGACCGCCGAAGGTACGACTGTGGCACGGTCGGCCAACGGATCGCGACCGGCGCGGATCGCCTTGCGGTGTTCCGCCGCCTCAGCCTCTAACGCCGCGAGCAACGCTTCATCGATCGGCTCATAATCCGCCAGCTTCATCAAGCGGCGTCTGCCGTCGCGCGTCGAATAGCGCAGCGACCACGTTGGCGAGCCGCTGGCGGCGATAACCAGATTCAGGCCGTTTCGAGCCGACCACATGCCGGGACGTTCGGCCCGGACTAGGGTACGAATGGTGCGACAATTGAGCGGCATGGCAAGGCTCCGAAAACAGTGGTTAGCAGCGTGTTTGCCAGTCACCATTTTCACTCGCCAAGCACTTTCAACCCTGACTAACCGTGACGCCTTTTGACAGGTGAAACTGTCGGAAAGTCGTGCGCGATCAATCGGTTACTATCGGCTCGCGACGCGCTATGACGGCTCGTGGCGAGTCGTCATTACAGACACCCTCTCCGCCAATTGATCGACCGCTTTCGGCGATTGCTCGTCTGATTGCTTCCCCCAACTCCCAACGCGTCGGGCGCGAAGCTCGATCGGCGGTGTAACGTTGATGCGGCAAATAAGCAGCCGACGATAAGGTCGCGGGTGAGACGGTTCGCGGGTGATTGCCCTGGCGCGGCGATCGCGCTAGGTTCGTGGTTCGTTCTGTTTTCAGGGAGCTGCCCGCGTTGGACCCCGTCGTCATCCTAATCGTCGTTGCCGCCTTGTTGGGCGGCGTCGGGCTTGGCTGGTTCCTCGGCGGGCGGGGCGCTGCGCAGGCGCGGGCCGAGCGCGATGCGCGCGAGACTGATTTCAAGCGCGCCATCGTCGATCTGGCTGGCGCGGAGGAGCGGGCAAAAGCGGCGGTCGGGCTGGCAGAGACGCTTGATCAGGTGCGCGACGAGCGCGATCTTGCGCGGACCGATCTGGCGACGCTGAAGGCGCAGGCAGGCGCGTTCGAGGCGAGGCTCGCTGAACTCCGCGACGCGAAAGACCAGATGGCGGCGCAATTCTCCGAAGTGTCGGGCAAGTTGCTCAACGAAGCGCAGGAGATTTTCCTCAAGCGCGCCGATGAACGCTTTCGCCAATCCGAGGAGACAGCGGGGCAGAACCTTAAATCGATGCTCCAGCCAGTCAGCGAGCGCCTGCTCAAATATGAGGAGACGGTGACCAAGGTGGAAACCGAGCGGCAGGGCGCGTTTGATCAGCTGAAGGGCCAGCTCGAGGGGTTGCGCGTTGGCCAGGAAAAGGTTTCGAGCGAGGCCGCCAAGCTCGTCAATTCGCTGCGCAATGCCCCCAAATCGCGCGGGCGCTGGGGCGAGCAGCAGCTCAAGAATGTGCTCGAGACCTGTGGGCTTTCCGAACACACCGATTTCCAGACCGAGGTGAGCGTTGCGGGCGGCGATGACGAGGGCGGGCGGCTGCGTCCCGATGCCATCGTCCGGGTGCCGGGCGGGCGGGCGTTGGTGATCGATGCCAAGGTGTCGCTCAACGCCTATCAGGATGCGTTCGGCTCGGTCGATGAGGCGGAACGATTGAAGGGGCTGGCGTTGCACGCCGCGTCGATGCGCACGCACGTCAATGGGCTGGGCAACAAAGCTTATTGGAACCAGTTCGCCGATGCGCCCGATTATGTGATCATGTTCGTGCCCGGCGAGCATTTCCTGTCGGCAGCGCTCGAGCACGACCCGACATTATGGGATTTCGCGTTCGAGAAGCGTGTGCTGCTGGCAACGCCGACCAATCTCATCGCGATCGCGCGCACTGTCTCGGCAGTGTGGCGGCAGGAAAATCTGGCGAAGGAAGCGCGCCAGATCGGTGAGCTTGGCAAGGAACTTTATGAGCGGCTTGCCAAAGCGGCGGGCGATCTGCGCAAGGTGGGGGGCGGGCTGACCAGCGCGGTCAACAACTACAACAGCTTCGTCAGCAGCTTCGAAACCCGAGCGCTCGTCACCGCGCGCAAATTCCGCGATTTGAACATTGAAACGGGCGCGCGCGAAATAGAGGATGTGCCGCCAGTGGAGGCGCTCGCGCGCTACGGCGACGCTGTGCCGCTGATCGCCGGCGTGGTTGACGAAGCGGCGGAGTGACCGTCGGGGCTATCGCTGATCGGGCGCTTCCTCGGGCGGCGAAATATCAACCACCCAGCGGTGATCTTCGATGACAACGCCCGGCACGGGCTTCCCCCGAGCGTCGCGCTTGGGCTTGAAGCGGAAGCGATCGACGATCAGCCGGCAGGTGGTCTGATCTAGTTCGGGATTGCCGCTCGATCGCTCGATGCCGCATTGCTCGACCCGACCGCGCACGCCAACGACGTAGCGCACCCATACGGTGCCGCCGATATGCGCGCGAAAAGGCGCCTCGGGATAGTCGCGCCCGCTGATCCGCCCGCCTGTCTGGCGCAGCGGCGATCCGCCACCGCCGCCGCCATCGCCATCGCCGCCGGTACCGCTGCCAGTGCCATTGCCAACGCCGCCGCTGCCAGTGCCGGGACCGGGCAGCGGCGCTGCACCGGTGTTGCGTTCGCTGCCCACGCCAGCCTTGTCTGCGACAATCACCGAGGGTGGCTGCGGCAGCAAGATCATTGGCGGTGGCGCAACTACCTCGGTAGCCTTGGCCTTGAGATTGGGCGGAGCAGCAGCGCCATTGAGGCGCGGATTGCGCGAAGGCAGCGGACGCGGACGCGGTACAATGGGGCGGGGCGGGGGCAGCACCGCGAAAAGCTGCAGCCCGCTCTCGATCACGCGCGGGACGGGTACCGACAAACCGCTAAGCAGGGCATAGCCGATCAACAGGTGGATGACCGCCACCGCCGCTCCAGCCCGTATCCGATCGGGCGTTATTTCATGTCGAGCAAAGGCAATCATGGCTATCCAAGCGCTCGCCATGCAATTGGTTGCATGAACGCTTCGTGGCTGGCGGGTTCACCGGCCCGTGTCGAGCACCTGATAGGCCATCACGGCGGTCGCCACGGCTGCGTTCAAGCTGTCTGCCTTGCCGAGCATCGGTATCTTGACGAGGAGATCGCACTGCGCGGCATAGTCGGCGGGCATTCCCTGCGCTTCGTTGCCCGTGAGCAGGAAAGTGGGCGAGGTATAGGCGGCGCGGCGATAATCGGTTTTGGTATCGAGGCTGAGCCCGACCAATTGGCCCGGCCCGCTGCGAAGCCACCCCAAAAACTCCCCCCATTCGGCCTGCACGATCGGCACGGTGAACAGCGCCCCCATGCTCGCCCGCACCGCCTCTACTGAAAAAGGATCGACACATTCGCCAATCAGGATCAGCCCGCCGGCGCCCACGGCATCGCCGGTGCGCAGGATGGTGCCGAGATTGCCCGGATCGCGCAGCCGCTCGGCCACCAGCCAGATCGCGGCGCTGCCCCGGTCGAGCGAGCCAAGCGATTGGGCAAATTCCGCAAACACGCCCACGACCGACTGCGGATTGTCCTTGCCCGACAGCTTGGACAGGATATCGGGCACGGTCTCGATTGCGTCGCCACCGGCCGCCTCGACATCGGTGATCAATGCGCGGACGAGCGGATGCGCCGCGCTTTCGCGTGCAAAGAACAAATATTGCGGCAGCCGCCCGCTCTCGCGCGCTTCGGTCAAAATGCGGAGCCCCTCGGCCAGGAACAGGCCTTCCTCGCGCCGATGCCTTTTCTCTCGAAGCTGCCGGACGCGCTTGATGAGGGGATTGGAATAGGCGGTTATTTCGCGCGGCATGGCTGCACCTGGAGCGCGTTCATTCCTCGCCGAACTTGTCTTCCACCAGCGCGGCGAGCGCCGCGACCGCGACATCCGCGCCGTCGCCCTGGGCGCTGATCGTGATTGCGTCGCCCATTGCGGCGCCCAGCATCATCAGCCCCATGATCGAGGTCCCGGTTACCGGCTGCCCGTCCTTCACCACGGCGACTTCGACCGCCTGGGTCGCAGCCAGCGTCACGAATTTGGCGCTCGCGCGGGCATGGAGACCGCGGCGGTTGGTGATCATGACGGTCCGGCTGATCTGGCTCACGCGGTGGTTTCGCCGAGCACTTCGGAGGCCACTGAAATATATTTCCGGCCTGCCTCGCGCGCAGCGGCGACGGCTTCTGCAACCTTCATCGATTTGCGCGCGCCCTCGAGCCGGATCAGCATTGGCAGATTGATGCCGGCGATCACTTCGACCCGTCCCGGCTCCATCAGCGAAATGGCGAGATTGGAGGGCGTTCCCCCAAACAGATCGGTCAGGACGATCACGCCAGTGCCTTCATCGACATCGGCGATCGCGCTCGCAATATCGGTGCGGCGCCCCTCCATATCATCTTCTGGACCGATCGAGATCGCGGCAATGCGAGTCTGTTTGCCGACGACGTGCTCCATCGCCGTCACGAATTCCTCGGCCAGTCGGCCATGCGTTACCAGCACCAGCCCGATCATGCGCAGAGCGTCACTTTACCAAGGTCCCCGTGTGATCTTCATCGTCGCTGCGTTCCCGCCCATCGATCACGCCGCTCGTCCGGATGGGCGCGCCTTCCAGCGAGTCCTGCGGTGCGACGCGGAGATCGCGGTGCCGGACCGTGGGCGAAAATCCCTCGCGGTGCAACAGTTCCGCGACGCGCCCGGTGACGTGTACCGATCTGTGTCTCCCGCCGGTACAGCCGAACGCGATGGTGATGTAGGATTTTCCTTCCGCCCGGTAGCGGGGCAGCAACAAGAGGATCAGCGATTCGATCGACGACAGCGCCGCCTCATATGCCGGATCCTCGGCGATATACGCGCCGACATCGGCATCGAGCCCCGTACCTGGGCGGAGTTTCTCTTCCCAATGCGGATTGCGCAGAAAGCGCATGTCGAAAACAAGATCGGCGTCGCGCGGCAAGCCCCGGGCAAAGCCGAACGACATCACCGTCAGGGTTGGCTCGCCGAATCGCGCGCGGCTGAAGGTTTGTCGGATCTGGTGGGCGAGTTCATTGGCCGAAAGGCTAGTCGTGTCGATCAACCGATTGGACCAGATGCGCAGCGGCGCGAGCACGCCGCGTTCGTGCGTGATGCCATCGGCGGCGGGGCGATC
The DNA here is from genome assembly GCA_038315875.1 of Sphingomonadales bacterium. Taxonomy (GTDB): domain Bacteria; phylum Pseudomonadota; class Alphaproteobacteria; order Sphingomonadales; family Sphingomonadaceae; genus Sphingomonas. The sequence continues at coordinate 5,628 of JBBQAG010000056.1, forward strand.
GAGCGCGAACGGGTGGCGTCGACGCGTTTCGGAATAACGCCGCTCAAGCTCGGTGCCTGAACAATCGAGGAAGAGCGTGCCGACATCATGGCCATGATCGACCAGCCAATTGATCCGCCTGATCACGCGCTCGGGATCGAAATCGCGGGTCTGCGCGCCGATGCCGACGGCAATCGGTCGATCACCGCCTTCGCCTTCGCCCCCGGGCTTGGCAAGCAGGCGATCGATCAGTCGTATCGGCAGGTTATCGAGAACCTCCCAGCCCATATCCTCCAGCGCGTTGAGAACCGTCGACTTTCCGGCCCCAGACATGCCGGTTACGATCAGGAGGTCCTTGCCGTCCCCGGTCATGCCGGCTTCGCGATCTGCCGCAGCGCCATTTCGAGCTTGATCGGGGCAGACGCGTGCGTGCCGGCAAGATTCATGGCCGGAACGTCGATCCCGGCGAAGCGGCGGACCGCGCCTGGGGCGGGCATCCGCTCGACGATATCGGTCAATTCGACCAGCAACGCCACCCGGACATTCTCGACATGCGGCAGCGTGACGATGCCGAGCCCGCGTATCTCGATCCGACCCGCGATTGTTGCAGGGGGCGTGGCAACCAAGCCACCGTCCTTGCGGATCAACAACGTGTAGTCGTCGCTGACGAGCGCCGCACCGCGATCGATCAAGCGGAGTGCAAGATCCGACTTGCCCGAGCCCGATGGCCCCACAATCAAGATGGCGCGATCGCCGATGGCGACGCAGGAGGCGTGGACGGTTTCGGAAGAAACTGGGGTCATCACACTCTCGGGCTTCAGCGATTATCGGCGAGCGGCAAGGTTACCACGAAACGAGCACCGCTCAGATGGTCGGCGCGCGATTCGACAGCGATCGATCCTTGATGCGCGTCAACAATCGTCCGCGCAATGGCTAGTCCGAGGCCCGAATGCTTTCCGAATTCCTCGCTTGCTGGGCGGATCGACTGAAATCGGCGAAACACCGAATCGCGGGCCTCCTCGGGAACGCCTGGGCCCTCATCCTCGATCCGGATCACGACGTTTCGGGCCGCGCGATTGAGCCCGATCGTCACCAGCCCGCCATCGGGGGAAAACGAAACCGCGTTGTCGATCAGATTGTCGAACACGCGTTCCAGCCGCGCCCCTTCGCCGAGCACGTGCAATGGCTCGTGCATGCCCTGTTCCAAATTCATCCGGATGCCCCGTTCGATACCGCGTTCAGCGCGCGAGCCCAGTAGCGCCTCGATCATGAGCGTCAGATCGACGGGCTCGAACTTGGCCCGGCTTAGCTGAGCGTCCAGCCGCGATGCCTCCGAAATATCGCTGATCAGCCGGTCGAGCCGGTGGACATCGTCGCGGATGATCATCGTCAGCCGTTCTTGCAATTGTGGGTCCTTGACCATGCCAAGACCCTCGACTGCTGACCGCAATGAGGCGAGGGGGTTCTTCATCTCGTGCGTCACATCGGCGGCAAAGGCTTCTGTCGCATCGATCCGTGCGCGCAACGCCTGGCTCATATCCGAGAGCGCGCGCGCGAGCATGCCGATCTCATCACCGCGGGTCGGCAAGCGCGGCACCACGACTTCACGTGCACGGCCAAGCCGGACGCGCACCGCGGCGCGCGCCAACCGGCGCAACGGGCGGACGATGGTTCGAGCAAGGAACAGCGATACCAGGATCGAGGCAATCGTGACGACGAGCAGCACCATGCTCAGCCGGAAACGCTCCAGCCTCACGGTCTGGGTGATGTCGCGTGCGTTCACCGACGTCATCACGACTCCATTGCCAGGCAGCGGCGCGGCGGCGGTGATGACAGCGGTGCGATCGGGCGCTCGCCACACCGTTGCCACGGCATCATGCGTCGCCTGCGCGGTGCGCACATCAGGCCAGGTTTGCCCGGCGCGGCGCTCGCGATAAAGCGGGGCGCGTGCGGCGCCGACGACGGTATCGATCATCGCGTCGAGGAACCGACCGGCATCCTGGCCCCAGCGCTCCTTGTCGGGATCGATCAGTGCGAAATTGCGCAGGCCCAGAGCACGGCTGTCATCGGCGAGTGCGCCGCGTTCGTCGAACAAGCGAATACGGGTGCCGGTGCTGCGCGCGAGATCAATCGTGAGCGCCTGGTGCGTGGCGGGGCTGGCCGCGCTGAGTGCCTTGGCGATCAGCCGCGCCTCGCGGATCGACTGGGCGACGCGGCTGTCGACGATGCGGCTGCGATAGCTGTCGAGGTAGAAGAATCCTCCCGCCAACATCGCCAACGCAAAGATATTCACTGCCAGAATCCGCCGGGTGAGCGATACCCGGCCGGACCAGCGCAACGTCAGGTCGCGGTCGTCAGTGCGGGCAGACTCACTCTTCGGAGAATCGGTACCCAGCCCCATAAAGCGTTTCAATCGCATCGAATTCCTGATCGATCTGGCGGAACTTGCGGCGTACCCGCTTGATGTGGCTGTCGATCGTGCGATCGTCGACATAGATATCGTCCTGATACGCCGCGTCCATCAACTGATTGCGCGTTTTGACGATGCCGGGTCGTTGCGCCAGCGTTTCCAGAATCAGGAATTCGGTGACGGTGAGCGTGACGGGCGTGCCACCCCAGGTGACTCGGTGACGCGCTGGGTCCATTGCCAAGCGGCCACGCTGGAGTATTTCGGCGGGCACTTCCTCGACGCCCGGCCCCGGTGGCTGGCTTAGCTCCGCGCGACGAAGGATGGCGCGAATGCGGGCGATCAACAGCCGCTGCGAAAACGGCTTGGCGATATAATCATCGGCCCCCATCGCAAGACCAAGCGCCTCGTCGAGTTCATCATCCTTCGACGTGAGGAAGATCACCGGCATCGCGCTCTTCTCACGCAGTCGGCGCAGCAGCTCCAGGCCGTCCATCCGCGGCATCTTGATATCGAAGATCGCCAGATCGGGTGGATTGTCGATCAGCGCCTTCAACGCGGTTTCACCATCCGAATAGACACGGGTCAGGAAACCTTCGGCCTGCAGCGCGATCGAGACCGACGTCAGAATGTTGCGATCGTCATCAACGAGCGCGATCGTAGCCGTCATCGGAGGAGCGACCTTCTATTACGCATATAGCCGACTAGGCCAAAGCGTGCGGCGGCTCAACTGCCGCTGGATGCGTTACGGCAATCGGGCCTTTGCCAGCCGCGTCGTATCACGCCAACCAGAGGGTGACATCGCCGCGGACCGCAATCGCGGGCAACCGGCTAAGGCGGTGACATCAAACCGAGACACCCGCCTGAATGTCGACTGTTTGACGGTCCGGCGGATGAGCGATATGCGCTGGATCATATACGTATGCGAGAGCATCGCAGCGCCGTTTTTGCAGGAGAGATACCGTGACCGAGCGTACCCCGATCAAGGGCCTGGAGGCCCAGGGTTTCGCCACCACTGCCAACGTGCATTGGAATTTGATCACCGCGCCACTGGTTGAAGCCGCGATCGCGAGCGGCGAGGGGCATCTCGCGGCCGATGGCCCGCTCGTGGTCGCGACCGGGCAGCACACCGGACGTTCGGCGCAGGACAAATTCATCGTGCGAGATGCCGAAACCGAAGCGACCGTGTGGTGGGGCAAGACCAACAAGGGCATGACGCCCGATCATTTTGCGGCGCTGAAGGCCGATTTCATTGCCGCCTTGGCACAGAAGGACACGCTGTTCGTCCAGGATTTGTTCGGCGGATCGCAGCCCGAGCACCGGGTACGGGTGCGCGTGATCAACGAGCTTGCCTGGCATAATCTGTTCATCCGCACGCTGCTGGTCCGTCCGGCAGCCGAAGAGCTGGCGGATTTCGACCCTGAATACACGATCATCGATCTGCCGAGCTTCGTTGCCGATCCGGCGCGCCACGGTTGCCGCAGCGAAACGGTGATCGCGGTGAATTTCACCGAAAAGCTGATCCTGATCGGCGGCACCGCTTATGCCGGCGAGATGAAGAAGAGCGTGTTTGGCCTGCTCAACTATCTGCTGCCGGTTCAGGGCATCATGCCGATGCATTGCTCTGCAAATATCGGCGCTGATGGCGACACTGCGGTGTTTTTCGGCTTGTCGGGCACAGGCAAGACGACGCTTAGCGCTGATGCCAGCCGCACGCTGATCGGCGATGACGAGCATGGCTGGTCGGACACCGCGGTCTTCAATTTCGAAGGCGGCTGCTATGCCAAGATGATCCGGCTTTCGGCGGAGGCCGAGCCCGAGATTTTTGCGGTCACCAAGCGCTTTGGCACCGTTCTCGAGAATGTCGTGATGGACCCGGAAACGCGGCTGCTCGATCTCGACGATGCGACGCTGGCGGAGAACAGCCGGGGCTCCTATCCGATCGATTTCATCCCCAATGCGTCGGACACGAACATGGGGCCAGTGCCGCGCAACATCGTCATGCTGACGGCGGATGCTTATGGCGTGCCCCCGCCGATCTCGAAGCTCACCCCCGATCAGGCGATGTACCATTTCCTGTCGGGCTATACCGCGCGCGTCGCCGGCACCGAAATGGGCGTGACCGAACCCGATGCGACCTTCTCGACCTGTTTCGGCGCGCCGTTCATGCCGCGTCATCCAAGCATCTATGGCAATTTGCTGAAGGAGCGGATCGCCAAGGGCGGGGTCGATTGCTGGCTGGTCAACACCGGCTGGAGCGGCGGCAAGGCGACAATGCCCGGCATCAAGCGGATGCCGATCAAGGCGACGCGCGCGCTGCTGAATGCAGCACTCGACGGCAGCCTCAACGATGCCGAGTTCCGCACCGATCCCAATTTCGGGTTCAAGGTGCCGGTGAGCGTGCCAGGCGTCGATTCCGGCCTGCTCGATCCGCGCGCAAGCTGGGCCGACAAGGCCGAATATGATGCGACGGCGGCAAGGCTGGTCGATCAATTCGTCGAGAATTTTGCGCAGTTCGCTGAGCATGTCGACGAGGGCGTTCGACAATCGGGCCCCAAGGTCCACCAGCCCGCCTGACCCGGCCCGGATATCATCGGGCCTCCTTGCCAAGGAACGCCCGATCATGACCGACGCATCACCCCGCCTGTTCGAAACCGACGCCGCTGTCCGGCATGTCGGCGAGGGTCTGCTTGCGCGCACCCTGCCGCGCCCGGAATGGACGCACGAGGCGCACCTCGCCGCGACAACCTGGCTTGTCGTCGAGCGTCCCGATATCGATCTCGACGCCGATCTGCGCGGCATCATCTCGCGCTACAATGAGAGCGTCGGCGGTGTGAACGATGCGACGCAGGGCTATCACCACACGATCACCTGCTGCTTCCTGAGCGCCGTACGGGAGCATGCGGCGGAAACGGGAGGGCAGGGGCTGGCGGAGCGCGTCAACGCCCTGTTGCTGTCGCCACGCGGGCGCCGCGACTGGCCGCTGCGGTTTTATTCGCGCGAGCGGCTGTTTTCGGTGGAGGCGCGGCTGGGATGGTTGGAAAGCGATTTGGCGCGATGACGTTGGAACGACTTCAAGCCTTGGACTGATGTCCTTAGTTTTCCCCGCTCCCGCTGGGAGTTTGGGGTCGGTCGTGCCCCCGGCATGACCTAAACAATACGGGATATTGTCTACCCCAAACTGGTTGTGCAGACTTGGCAGCTCGCTGCCTAGTCGGAGCTGGGTGAGGGGTTCGGGACTATCCAACCGGCACCAGACCACCCTCACCAAGCTTTGCTAACCGCTAAAGCGGTAAGCGACGCTGTCCTCTCGCTCAAGAGAGAGGGAGCAGCATCGGCCGTCGCCCATGAGCGGACATTCCGCGACATGAGATTGGCACCCAGCCTTATCGGGCCCACACGATCTAAGCCTTCCGTCCCGCCACATAAGCGTCGATATTCGCCTCAAGCACGTTCATCGGAACGTTGCCGCCCAGCACCACCGCATCGTTGAACTTGCGGAAATCGAAGCGTTCGCCGAGTGCGATCTTGGCCTTTTCCCGCAAGCGGTTGATCGTCGAGTGGCCGATCTTGTAGCCGCAGGCTTGGCCAGGCCAGGTGCAATAGCGATCGACTTCGCTGCGGACTTCCTCTGGGTTCGATCCGTTTTCCGTCACGAAGAACTGGATCGCCTGCTCGCGCGTCCAGCGTTTCGAGTGCAGGCCGGTATCGACGACCATCCGGCACGCGCGGAATGCGATCGACTGGAGATAGCCGAGCCGTCCGGCGGGGAAATCCTCATACACGCCGAGTTCGTCGGCGAGCTGTTCTGCGTAAAGCCCCCAGCCTTCGCTATAGGCGCTGAACGAGATGAGCGTGCGGATCAGCGGTTGTTTGAAGGCATATTCGCCCTGCCAGGCATGGCCGGGGATCGCCTCGTGATAGGCAAGATCGGGGAGCGAATATTTGGTCCAGCGCGAGGTGGTGCCAAGATTGATCCAGAAGCGCCCGGGCTCCTTGCCGTCGATCGTGCCGGCGCCGCCATAGGCACCCGGCGCGCCGGGCTCGGCAGCGGGGGACATCCGCGTCACCTCGACAAAGCCGGGCACCAGCGTGTCGAACGCCTGCGGCATCCGCGACTTGATGTCGGTCAGCTTGGCGCGCAGATACGCCATGATTTCGGCACGGCCTGGATCGCCTTCGGGGAACAGATATTTGGGATCCTTGCTCAGCGCGGTCATCCGCGCGCCGACGGGGCCTTGCGTGTAGCCCTCCTTCTTCAGGATCACGTCCATCCGCGCGTGGAGTTCAGCCAGCTGTTCGCGGCCGGCTTTGTGGATTTCGTCGGGCGTCATTGTCGTGGTTGTCGCGGCACGAAGCGCCCAGGCATAATAGGCATCGCCCTGCGGCAGCTTCCACGCGCCAGCGTCGTTCGTTGCCTTGGGGCGTTGCGCCTGGAATGCGGCGATCTGGCGATCAAGCGCGGGCGCGATCCGGTCGGCCGCAAGCTTGGCCGCGCGCGCGCCGAAATTGCCGGGCATTGCGGCGGTGCGCTTGGCGATCGACGTGACGACATCCCATTGCTCGACCGGGCCGCTGCGCGCGATGTTGAGCTGCTTCAACGTCTGACCGAGCGCGAAATCGGGGAGTATGGCGCCCTTTGCGCCCGCTGCCTGCACGCGCTCGGTCTCACCGTCGAGCTGGCCGGCAAAGGCGTTCATGCGCGCTAGATACGCTTCCGCATCGGCGCTCGTCTCGATCTTGTGATCGACCTGGAGCAATTGCGGCACATCGAGATAGGCGCCGACATTCTGCGCCACGGCATAGGGCGAATTCCGCCAACCCGAGGTGAGCGTCGCAACATCGCCGTAAGGAAAGGCATAGCCTTCGACCGCGCGCTCATAAGCGGTGCGGACAACGCCGACATTGGTCGCCTCGCCCGGACTGAGCGCGACGGTATCGATCTTGCGGAGCGTGGCGAGCGTTTTGGTTGCGCGCGCGGCATCCGCGTGCTGGCCGGCGAGGCTGCGATCACTGAGCTTTGCTTTCAGGCCGGCGCGCGCGTCCTTGTCGAGGCCGAGCCCGGCGGCGCCTTCGGGGTAATAGGTAAGGATTTGTTCGGTCACCGCAGCAAGCACCGGCGCTGCCGGCGAACCGGCAAGACGGGCGCCGAACGCGCGTGCCGGCAGCATTGGAAGGACAGCGGCAGCGCTTGCCCCCTGCAAAAGATCGCGGCGATTGAAGGACATCGGCTGTCTCCCTTAATTTCTGCGTCGCTTATTGCCGGACAGCGACGTTGGCGCAACCGATCCGCTGTTGCCGCGCCTTCGAATCGCCTAGCATCGGGCGGGGCGGAATCGCACCCGACAGCGAAGGATGAAACCATGTCGATGCTTGACGGATTGCTGGGGCAGGTAGCCCAGAATGTGGACATCAAGAATCTCGCGGCCAAGGTGGGGCTGACGCCCGAACAGGTCGAAAGCGCGGTTCAGGCGCTTGGCGTCGCGCATCCGCAGCCCGGCGACACCGTCGCCACCGCAGCGACGTCGACGGGGCTGCCAGCGGACGTGCTCCAACAGATCGTCGGCCATATCGGCGGAGAGGGCGCGCTTGGGCAGTTTGCCAGTCTGCTCAAGGGCGCCGGCGGCGCTGGCGGGGTGATGGGAACACTCGGCGGGATGCTCGACCGGGATGGTGATGGCAATCCGCTCAACGATATCGCGGGCATGGCCAGCGGCTTTTTCGGCGGTAAGAAATAGGCGAACTGAGAATGGCCAAGGCCGGGACAATTCCGGCCTTAGCTTATTTCGTCTTGCGTCGGCTCAGTGGGTCAGTTCTTCGGGGATGGTCCCGCCATTTTCGGCGAGCTTGATCATCACCTGCTTGTGAAGCCACATATTCATCTCGGCGCTCCCGTTCTTATCGCCGGTATAGCCGAGTTCGTCCGCCAGCTGCTGGCGGTTGGCTAGGCTCGAATCGAGACCGATCAGCTTCATCAGATCGACGATCGAGGTCCGCCAGTTGAGCTTCTGGTCATTATGCGACTGAATATCGTCGAGCAGTGCAGTCACATCGACCTGGGGCGCTGCGGCGGCTGGTGCTGGCGGCGCTTCGGCTGCCGGCGCGCTGGCGGGTGATGCTGCCGGCGCGGGCGCTGGCGCGGCCTTCGCGGCGGCCTTGCCCCAAATCGCGTCCTTGATCATGCCGAAAATGCTCATGCTAATGCTCCCTGATTGGCGTGGCTGCCGGATCGGTTCCACCACCGACTGCACTGTCGCAGCGTAACGACCAAACGTGACAGCTCGGCATAGGTTGCGGATCGCCAATCATCATGACGCTGGCGGCAGCGGCTCGACAACCAGCTTGCCCTGGCGCACCGCCGTGATGCGCAGGCGGGCGCCAGGCGCCGCATCAGCCCCGATGGCGGGCCAGCCACCGTCTCCGACCCGCACGCGCCCCTCGCCCTGCTCGATCGCGTCGACCACCGTCACGATTTCCCCGATCAGCCTCGCACCGCGATCGTTGAGCAGCGGGTCGGCGGTGGCGACGGGATAATCATGATACCAGCGCCGGCCAATGACGATTGAAACCGCGCTCCACAGCACGAAACCCACCAGCTGGAGCAGCAGCGGCAGCGCGGGCAGGGCGAGCACCGACAGGCCCGTCATCGCCGCCGCGATCGCCAAAAACACCAGGAATACGCCCGGCACGGCAAGCTCTGCCCCGCCAAGCAGGATCGCGATCGCCAGCCAGACGAATCCGGCATTGGCGAGGAGTAGATCGAGGCTCACTGGTCGAGCGGTTCGAACGGTCCGCGCGGTTTGACGACGGGGGCGGGCGGCGAGGCGGCATTTTCCCCGAGCGCCTCGCGCGCCAAGGCGCCGATGCCGCCTAATGTGCCCATCAGCTGCGTCGCCTCGACGGGGAACAGGATAGTCTTTGCATTTGGCGATGTCGCAAACTTGCCGATCGCCTCGACATATTTCTGGGCAATGAAGTAATTGATCGCCTGGGTGCTGCCCTGCTCGATCGCGGTCGAGACGAGTTGGGTCGCCTTCGCCTCGGCCTCGGCGGCGCGCTCGCGTGCTTCGGAATCGCGGAAGGCCGATTCCTTGCGACCTTCCGCCTCGAGGATTCGCGCCTGCTTCTGCCCCTCGGCACGCAGGATTTCGGACGCGCGGGTGCCCTCCGCCTCAAGGATATTGGCGCGCTTTTCACGCTCGGCCTTCATCTGTCGCGCCATCGCATTGACGATGTCGACCGGCGGGCGAATATCCTTCACCTCGACGCGCGTCACCTTCACGCCCCAGGGGTTGGTCGCGTGATCGATCACGCCGAGCAGCCTGGCGTTGATCTCGTCGCGCTTGGAAAGCAGCTCATCAAGGTCCATCGCGCCCATGACGGTGCGCAGGTTCGTCGTCGTCAGCTGCATGATCGCGACAAACAGATCGGAGACTTCATACGCGGCCTTGGCGGCATCGAGCACCTGAAAGAAAACCACCCCGTCGACCGCGACCATCGCGTTATCCTTGGTGATGATCTCCTGTCCGGGAATATCGAGGACCTGCTCCATCATGTTGATCCGCCGGCCGACACCATAGAAGAAAGCGGGGTAGAAATTCAGCCCCGGCTTTGCCACCGTCGTAAACCGTCCGAAATGTTCGATCGTATATTCAAAGCCTTGCTTCACGATCTTCAGACTGGCGAAGAGGAACAGGATCGCCAGCACCATCAGCGCCGCCACCATTCCAATAAGCACGCCCATGTCACTATCCTCATCAAAATCGGCGCTCGATGCGGCGCGCTTTCACCTTAGCACAGCGATGCCGCTCGCACAGCCAAATGCGGGCCTAGCGCGGCGCGCAGCACTTGGTTACATGGGCTGCCACGTATCTTCCCCCGCGCAGGAACTGGCAGCCAATGGACATCCGCCTCGGCCTTACCTTCGACGATGTGCTGTTGTGCCCGGCGGAGAGCGATATCGTGCCGAGCATGGCAGATCCGCGCACCCGGCTGACCAAGGGCATCGCGCTCAACATCCCCGTGCTCTCCTCGGCGATGGACACCGTTACCGAGGCGGACATGGCGATCGTGATGGCGCAGATGGGCGGCATCGGCGTTCTTCACCGCAATCTGTCGATCGAGCAGCAGGTCGCCGCCGTTCGGCAAGTGAAGCGCTTCGAATCGGGCATGGTCGTCAATCCGATTACAATTGCCCCCGACGCAACGCTGGCTGAGGCGCAG
>JBBQAG010000113.1:0-7394 GCA_038315875.1 Sphingomonadales bacterium
TATTCGTCACATCTGGCCGCTACCGAAAAACCTGGGTGATTTGCTAAAGGGATACCAGCATATCCTCGTACCCGAAATGAACACCGGCCAGCTCAAGACGTTGCTGCGCGATCAGTTTCTGGTCGATGCCAGGCCGCTCAACAAGGTTTCGGGCCAGCCCTTCCGGATTGCCGAGATAGAAGCGGCCATCGACGGGGCTTTGCGATGAGCCGCACGGCGCTTGTCATCATCGATGTTCAGCGCGGGATGTTCGCTTCTCCCGAACAGCCTCATGACGGCAACGGGGTCCTGTCCCGGATCGCCGATCTGGTTTCGCGCGCGCGTGCTTTGTCGGTCCCGGTTATTTTCGTCCAGCATGATGGTGGCGAAGGTCATCCGCTGGAAAAGCCCCATGACAATTGGAAAGTTCACTCGGGCACTGGCTATATCGACGGCGATGTCGTGATCGAGAAGCGCAATTGCGATGCGTTTCAGGATACCGATTTGCAGACAAAGCTCGTCGACGGCGGCATAACGATGCTGGTTTTGGCGGGTATGATGTCGGAATATTGTGTGGATACGACGTGCCGGCGGGCGTTCTCGCTTGGCTATAACGTCATCCTCGCAAGCGATGCGCACACGACTTTTTCGAAGCCTCATCTTGAGGCCGAAAAGATCGTGCAGCACCACAATGAGGTTCTTGGCAGCGGCTTCGCGGAGACGCGGGCTGCGGCCACGATCCTTTTCAAGCCAGATGAGACGCCCCGATGAACGAGATGACGCGGATTACGACGCTCAAGGATTGGGAGACCGATCAGGAGGTGCGCTGGTGCCCTGGTTGCGGTGATTATGCGATTCTGAAGATGGTGCAGCGGACGATGCCCGAACTTGGCGCGCGGCCCGAAAACACCGTGTTCGTCAGCGGCATCGGCTGTTCGTCGCGCTTTCCCTATTACATGCAGACCTATGGCTTTCACACGATCCACGGGCGGGCGCCGGCGGTGGCGACGGGTGTGAAGCTCGCCAATCCCGAGCTTGATGTCTGGATCATCACTGGCGACGGCGATGCGCTGTCGATCGGCGGCAATCATACGATGCACCTGCTTCGCCGCAATCTCGATTGCCAGGTCCTGCTGTTCAACAACGAGATTTACGGGCTCACCAAGGGCCAATATTCGCCCACCAGCCGTGAAGGCACGCGGACGCCATCGACCCCTTACGGATCGGTCGATCATCCGGCCAAGCCCTGTGCCTTTGCGCTTGGATCGGGTGCGCGGTTCGTCGCGCGTGGCATCGACGTGAACAAGAACCTCGGTGGGGTGCTGAAGGCCGCGTACCACCACAAGGGCGCGGCTTTTGTCGAGATTTTCCAGAACTGTATCGTCTATAACGATGAAGTGTTTGAAGACTTTACCGCCAAGTCCAATGCAGCCGGGCACCAGCTCTGGCTCGAACACGGCAAGCCGATGCTGTTCGCAGGCGGCACCAAAGGGATCGCCATCGATCGCGCGACGCTTGCCGCCACTGTCGTGGATGTCGAGGGCGGTGCCTGGGAGCAGGCCGGCGTGGTCGTTCACGACGTCACCAACCGCACCATCGCCCATATGCTCGTCGAGATGCCGTTCGGCGCTTTCCCGATGGCTCTAGGGGTCATCTACGACGATCCCCGCCCGACCTTCGAGACGGCAGTGATTGAACAGAACCGTTCGGCATCGAAGGGCAAGATCGCCGATCTGCAGAAGCTGGTCAGCAAGGGACAGACCTGGCAGATCGACAAGCAGCCGCGCGAGAGCTGATCGCTTGCCAGCACCGGCGCTATTGTGGTTTCGCCGCGATCTCCGGCTGTCCGATCAAGCCGCGCTGATCTCGGCGGCGGGCGAAGGGCCCGTGATCCCTGTCTATATTCTCGATGATGAGTCGCCGAAGCATCGCAAGATGGGCGCTGCATCGCGCTGGTGGCTCCATCACAGTCTGACAAGCCTCGACAAGGCGCTCGGCGAGAAGGGGTCGCGGCTGATCCTGAGGCGAGGCAAATCCGATGACGTGTTGGCCGCCCTCGCCGAGGAAACGGGCGCCGGGCGGGTGCACTGTATTCGCCATTACGAGCCGTGGTGGCGCAACGCCGAGCGTGCTGTCGCGAAGCGGCTCGATCTATGCTGCCACGATGGCAATTATCTCGCCCCGCCGGGATCGATCACGACTGGATCGGGCGACCCCTACAAGATTTTCACCCCCTTCTGGCGCTCTCTGAAGATGCAGATGCCGCCGGCTGATCCCGCGGAAATGCTGCGCGACATTCCCGCGCCCGACAAATGGCCCGCGAGCGATACGCTTCAGGATTGGGTGCTGCTGCCGGGCAAACCCAATTGGGCAAAGGGTTTTTCAGGCTGGGAGCCCGGCGAGGACGGTGCTCGAAAGGCGTTGGCGCGCTTCGTGCCGCACGCGGCAGATTATGCCGATCAACGCAATTTGCCCGCCCAGGAGGGCACTTCCCGGCTGTCACCACACCTGCATTTCGGCGAACTTTCGCCGGCTTGTGCCTGGCACGCGACGCAGCCCGCCGGCGGATCGGTCGAGACCTTTCACGGAGAGCTCGGCTGGCGCGACTATGCCCAGAACGTTATCCTGCAATTCCCCGATTACGGTTCCAAAAATGCGCGCGATCAATTCGATGCGCTACGCTGGCGAACGGGTAAGCAGGCGGTCGCAGATCTGACGTCATGGCAGCAGGGCCGCACCGGCTACCCAATCGTCGATGCCGGGATGCGCCAGCTTTGGGCGACGGGCTGGATGCACAACCGCGTTCGGATGATCGCTGCCTCGTTCCTGGTGAAGCACCTGTTGATTGACTGGCGGGAGGGCGAACGCTGGTTTTGGGACACGCTGGTCGATGCCGATTACGCATCGAACAGCGTTAATTGGCAATGGACTGCGGGTACGGGCATCGACTCGAACATGTTCGTGCGGATCATGGCACCGCTCAGCCAGTCGTCGAAGTTTGATGCAGCTGGCTATATCCGGGACTGGGTGCCTGAATTGCGCGATCTAGGCGATGACGTCATCCACGATCCTGATGAGGCCGGCTGCCGCCCGCGCAGCTACCCCGCAAAAATCATTGGCCACCGCCAGGGTCGCGAGCGGGCCCTCGAAGCTGTAAAACAATTGCGCTAGCCTTTACGCCAAGGCAAGCGAGCGGGCGATGAACGCGCAACAACCGATCGACACAACGGCCAAGCGCAGGCCGACTAGCGGCTTGCTTGGCCTGTTTTCAGGCGTTTTTCACAAGGTACTCGATCGGATCGATGCCGGGTTGGCGGCGGGTTCTTTGGCGTTGAACCTGCCCGACGGGTCCGCGCGGCTGCTTGGCGGCAGGGCGCCAGGCCCGGCAGCGAAGGTCGATATCGTCAGTTGGCGCGCATTGGCACGGCTCGCCAACGGCGGATCGGCGGGCTGGTATGTGGCTTGGGCGCAAGGGGACTGGTCGAGCGCTGATCCCGTCGCCCTGTTCGAGCTGTTCGCGCGTAATCGGCTGACGCTGGGCGAGGCAGGGCGATCGCGCGGCGTTGGACGGGTGATCCGGCGACTGATCAATGTGGGCCGTCGCAATACGCGGATCGGTGCGCGCCGCAATATCGAGGCGCATTACGATCTCGGCAATGATTTCTACGCCGAATGGCTCGATCCCGGCCAGAGCTATTCAAGTGCGATTTTTGAACGACCCGATGAGTCTCTGGAAGACGGGCAACGCCGCAAATTGTGCGCTATGCTTGATCGGACGCAGACATCCCCCGGCGATCACATCCTTGAAATTGGCTGCGGCTGGGGCTCGTTCGTTGAAGTTGCAGCGAGCGCCGGGCGGCGGGTTCACGCAATCACGCTTTCGGCGGAGCAACGTAGTGCTGTTGAAGAGCGGATGGCGGCGCAGTCGCTTGCTGGCGTCACGGTGGCGCTCACCGATTATCGTGATGTCACGGGATGCTACGACGGCGTGGTGAGCATCGAGATGGTCGAGGCGGTGGGGCAGACATTTTGGCCCGACTATCTCGGCGCAGTCGCGCGATTGCTAAAGCCCGGCGGGCGGGCGGCAATCCAGTATATCACCATTGATGACGCGATTTTCGCGAGCTATACGCGCAATGTCGATTTCATCCAGCGCCATGTATTTCCCGGCGGCATGCTACTTTCGGAGAGTCGATTCCGGGCATTGGCCGAGGCGCAAGGACTGGAATGGAAGGATTGCGAGCGATTCGGCGGTGACTACGTCGAGACGCTGGTCAGGTGGCGAAGGGCCTTCGATCTTGCCGTTGCAGAGCGCCGCCTTCCGGCAAAGTTCGATGGTCATTTCATTGATTTGTGGCGTTACTATCTGATGTACTGCGAAGGTGGGTTTCGCGGCGGTGGGATCAATGTCGCTCAGGTAACGCTGGTGAAGCGTTAGCCGTCGATGCGCTCGAAATGGCCGTTTTCGAAATCTTCCTCGATCAGCTTGGCGATCCGATCACCAACGACCTCGGGGGGCTTCACCGAAGCGGGATCCTCGCCGGGATAGGCGCGCGCCCGCATCGCCGTGCGCGTTGGACCGGGATCGACGATTGCCGCGCGGATGTTGCTGATGTTGAATACTTCCTGGCCATAGGCCGCGACGATCACTTCGAACGCTGCCTTCGACGCGCCATATTCACCCCAATAGGCGCGTGGCGCTCTGACGACGGTTGAGGTGAGCCCGACGATGCGGGCACGCGCCGATTTGCGGAGCATTGGATCGAACGCGGTCAAAAGCGCGACCTGTGCGCTGACGTTGAGCGTCAATATCCGCGCTAGCTCCTTTGGATCGATCGCCGAGACCGCGCCGAGCGTCCCCAATGTTGCAGCGCTCAGCACGAGGATATCGAGCCGCTCCCAGCGCGCTGTCAGCGCCGTCGCCAGCCGCCCCACGCTGTCATTCTGGGTGAGGTCGACAGGGGCAATCGTCGCCTTGCCGCCTGCCTTGAAGATCGCTTCCTCGACTTCCTCGAGCCCGCCGCTGGTGCGCGCCGTCAGGATCACATGTGCGCCCGCTGCCGCCAGCGCTTTTGCCGTCGCCGCACCGATCCCGCGCCCTGCGCCAGTGACAAGGGCGATCTGATCGGCAAGCGGCTGGTCTGTCATGGGATTTCCTGTGGGCGTGGAGAGGTGATTTAGACGACACGCTCGGCGAGCAAGGCGAATTGATCGACCGTCTCGGTCTCATCCTGATCGGTGAGGGGGGTCGGGTAGTCGCCAGTGAAGCAGGCGTCGCAGTGGCTTGGGCGGATATCGGAGCGACGCGCCTCGCCAAGCGCCTTGTAAAGCCCGTCGATGGTTACGAAGGCGAGGCTGTCGGCATGGATGAAATCGGTCATCCCCGACACATCATGTTGAGCCGCGAGCAGCTTGGCACGCTCCGGCGTATCGACCCCGTAAAAACAGCTGTGCCGCGTTGGTGGGCTGGCGATCCGCATATGGACTTCGGCGGCGCCTGCTTCGCGCATCATCTGGACAATCTTGAGCGATGTCGTACCCCGAACGATCGAATCGTCGATCAGGACGATCTTCTTGCCACGGATCAACGCCCGATTGGCGTTGTGTTTCAGCTTTACACCGAGATGACGGACCTTGTCGCCGGGCTGGATAAAGGTGCGGCCCACATAATGCGAGCGAATGATTCCCAATTCGAAGGGAATGCCCGATTGCTGGGCATAGCCTATCGCTGCCGGCGTGCCTGAATCTGGCACGGGAATCACGAGATCGGCATCGACCGGGCTCTCAATCGCCAGCTGCGCGCCGATGGCCTTGCGCACCGAATAAACCGATCTGTCGTCGGTGATCGAATCGGGCCTCGAGAAATAGACATATTCGAAGATGCAGGGCCGCGGTGCTGCGTCTGGAAAGGGCTTGATCGATCGGATCTCGCTGCCCTGGACGATCACCAGCTCACCCGGCTCGATCGCGCGCACAAAGGTCGCGCCGACGACATCGAGGGCCACGGTTTCGGACGCAAAGATGATCGCGCCGCCTTCCTTTGGCCCGAGCCTGCCCATCACCAACGGCCGAATCCCGAGCGGATCGCGACAAGCTATCATGCCTTCGGGCGTCATCACGATGAGCGAATAGGCTCCTTCCAGCTGCTTCAACGCGTCGATGAACTTATCGAGCAGCGTTCGGTAGTGGGATGTCGCGACGAGGTGAATGATCACCTCGGTATCCGAAGTAGATTGGAAGATCGAGCCGCGCCGCACCAGTTCGCGCTTCAAGCGCATCGCGTTTGAGATATTGCCGTTATGCGCAATCGCGAAGCCGCCGCTTGCGAGATCGGCATAGAGCGGTTGAACGTTGCGCAGCGCCGTCTCGCCCGTTGTCGAATATCGGACATGGCCGCACGCGACATTGCCCGCCAGCGCGCGGATGATGTCGTCGCGATCAAAATTGCCGGCGACATGCCCCATCGCCCGGTGGGTGTGGAAAACGCGGCCGTCGAAGCTGGTCACCCCGGCGGCTTCCTGGCCGCGGTGCTGGAGCGCGTGCAGGCCAAGCGCGACAAGCGCCGCCGCCTCACCGTCGGTGCCGGAGACGCCGAAGATGCCGCACTCTTCGCGCAGCTTGTCGTCATCAAATGGATTGGTGGTCAGCATATCCGCCCGTCGATTGCCCGTTGCTGGCCATATAGGATGGGTGTTCGGCTTTGTCGCGCTTTTGTCATGATATTCGGCGATCAATGTCAGCGCGCCCACTGGCACAAGCATATGAAAGGCGTTTCGCGACAGTTGCTGGCGCTTGCGCTAAAGCCGAGCCGATGAACGACTCACGCGAAGCCGGCCTGGCGCTCGATCCCAAATTCGATTCCGCCGGCTTGATCACCGCGGTCGTCACTGATCGCGTATCGGGCGATCTGTTGATGGTCGCGCACATGAATGCAGAAGCCCTGGCGCTGACGATGGCGACCGCCGAGGCCCATTTCTGGTCGCGGAGCCGGGGCGCGCTGTGGAAAAAGGGCGAAAGCTCGGGCAATACCTTGTCCGTTGCTGAAATGCGGGTCGATTGTGATCAGGACGCGGTTTGGCTGATCGTCGATGCAGCCGGCCCGGCCTGCCACACCGGTGCGACCAGCTGTTTCTATCGGCGCATCGAAGGCAAGGCGCTGACGCCGGCAGAATGAAGCGGGCGTTGCTCTTTCTGCTGTTGCCGCTGCTCGCCACCTGCTCAGAGGGCACGCACACCGGCGCCAATGCCAATAAGTCTGGCACCCCGCCCGATCTCGAGAGCGCGGCGATTGCCGCCGGAATCATCGCCGATCCCAATCGTACTGACATCACCGGCCTGTATGCGCGTGATACCGATCGCGTCTGTATCGTGCCCGATCGTCTCGATTTTCGGATCGGCGCCTTTGTCGATTATGG
>JBBQAG010000008.1:0-48316 GCA_038315875.1 Sphingomonadales bacterium
GCAGGCTAACTAGCGCGATGGGGACGGCGATGATCTCTCGTATTGACATAGCGAGGCACCTTCATACGGCGTCGAACCAACGTCCGCTACTGGGCGCTAGCCGACAGGCTGCATTTTTGCGAGTCTACGGCCAAGGTGCGCGATCTTTAACAAGTCGGGAGCGGAATATGGCGGACAATACAGAAGTCGATCTGACCGGGATGCTCGAAAGCGGTTGGGCCGTCGCGGGTTATTCCACATGCCTGTCATCCCTTGGGATGCTCACCCACCACGTCCTGCTCCAGAAGGGAAGCAACCTCACCACGGTTATGATTGGCATCAATGGCGGAGATGAGAGTGGACGCAGTTCCAATGCCCTTTCGCCCGCGCCACCGAAAAAGAAAGGCTGGTTCGGGTGAGTCGTACCAACAGCACGGCGGTAACGGAGGGTTCTATAAAATGACCCCCACCCGGGGTGCACATAACCGCGACTTGATATCCGAGAGGAAGCGTGGCGGATAAAAAACCTGACGAAAAATCGCCCAGATTCCACGCAGGTCCGGGGCCGTTATTCCCGAACTGTTACCGAAGTTGCAGAATTTTTTTGCTGTACGATAACGGAAGCGTCCGAAAATCCGTGTAAACACAACGTCTTGACGCTGGTGACCCCTGCGGGAATCGAACCCGCGCTTTCGCCGTGAGAGGGCGACGTCCTAACCGCTAGACGAAGGGGCCAAGCCCGAAGTCGGGATTGCGTCGACGGCGACTAGGGAAATGGCGGCGGCGGGTCAAGCCGGTCAATCGGCCGCGTCGCCGTCCGCCATACGGCGGTGGCAGACCGCCTGGAGCTTGTTGCCATCGGGATCGCGGACATAGGCTGCGTAATAATGGGCATGATAGTGTGGCCGAAGACCGGGTGCGCCTTCACAACTGCCGCCGTTCGCCAGCGCCGCCGCGTGAAACGCATCCACCGCCGCGCGATCGGGCGCGAGCAACGCGACATGCTCGCCATTCCCATGGCTGGCCGCGCCCCGATCAAAGGGCACGCCAATGAAGATTTTCGGGCCCGCCAGATCGCCGAAGACAATGCTGTTCGGTATCTTGAAGGGTTCGCTCAGGCCAAGCGTCGCCATCACCGGTCGATAAAAGGCGCTGGCGCGGGTGATATCGTTGGTGCCGAGCGTGATGTGGCTGAACATCGCAAGCTACTCCTTCTTCAATCAGCCCAGGCGGCATCGTCGAGGTGGATTTCGGCTGCGGGGCGCGACGCCCAGTCGTCGATCCGCGCGCGTCCCGCAATCCACAGCCGGCGGTGCGGTGGTGCCCCCAGCAGCGCCTGGCCGAGCGCGCTGTCCGCCTGGCGAAACGCCATCGTCTTGATGCGGCCGCCATCGTCACCGGAAACGACCGCGCGGACATGGCCGTTGCCGACGACATCGGCCTTGATGACGCGGACCGGCCCAGCGGCGACGCGCGGCGCCGGCCAGCCCATGCCGTACGGCCCGCCCATTTCGAGTGACTCGACGAGTGCCGGTGTCACGCCACCGGGTGCCAGCAGCGCATCGACGAGCAAAGCGCGCGTGCCGGTCGATTGCGTGACGCCTGCTGCCAATTGCGCCTCGAGGAAATCGGCAAAGGCGTCCACGCCGCCAGCGGCGATCGTCAACCCAGCCGCCATCGCGTGCCCGCCGCCCGCAATCAACAGCCCCTGATCTTTTGCGGCCAACACCGCAGCGCCAAGATCGACGCCCGAAACCGACCGGCCCGATCCCTTGCCGACGCCGGTCTCATCAAGCGCGATGACGATCGCGGGTTTGCCGAATTTCTCCTTCAACCTTCCGGCAACGATGCCGATCACGCCGGGATGCCAGCCTTGGCCGGCGACGACGATCACCTGGCGATTTCCCTTCGTCACCGCGATCGTTTCCGCCGTCACCTGGACGTCACCTTCAATCGCGCGGCGTTCTTCGTTGAGCCGGTCGAGTTCTGCAGCGATGGTGCGGGCCTCGTCGGGGTCCTGGGTGGTCAGCAGTCGCACCCCGAGATCCGATTTGCCGACCCGCCCCCCTGCATTGATCCGGGGGCCGAGCGCGAAACCGAGATCGGTCGCCGTCGGCGCGCGCGTCAGGCGTGATGCCTCGATCAGCGCGTTGAGGCCGATGTTGCGGCGCGCGGCCATCACCTTCAGCCCTTGCGAAACGAACGCCCGGTTGAGCCCGCGCAACGCCGCGACATCGGCGACGGTGCCGAGCGCGACGATATCGAGCAGATCGAGCAGGCGGGGCTCGGCGCGCGTCGTGAAATACCCGCGCGCGCGGAGCGTCCGGATCAGCGCCGCGCCAAGGAGAAAGGCAACGCCAACAGCAGCCAGATGCCCGTGCGCGGCGCCTTCGCCCTCGTCGAGCCGGTTCGGATTCACCAGCGCATAGGCATGGGGCAGGGCGGCTGCGCATTTATGATGATCGACGACGATCACGTCGACGCCGACGCCGCGTGCCATCTCCAGAGCCTCGAATGCCTGTGCGCCGCAATCGACCGTCACGATCAACGTCGCGCCGTTTGCAGCGATGGTCACCAGCGCCTAGCCAGAGGGGCCATATCCTTCCATCAGACGATCGGGAATATAGGCGCTCGCCTCCAGTCCCAGCCCCCGCAGCAACAGGATCATCAGGGCGGCAGAGGTTGCACCATCGACGTCGTAATCGCCGAAGATCGTCACCTTCTCGCCTGCCAGCACGGCCGCGGCAAGGCGCTCGGCGGCACGGTCCATGTCGCGGAAGATCGACGGATCAGGCATGAAGCTGCGGATGCTGGGCGCCTTGTGCGCTTCGAGCGCGTCGCGCGGGCAGCCACGCGCCATCAGCAATTGGGTGACGAGATCGTCAGGCGCAAAACCGGGATCGCGGGCATCAGCGGCAAGCGCACGCCAGCGCCACGGCTGGCCAAGAATTGAGTGTTCGATGTTCAGAACGGCGTTCATTGCCGTATCCCTAGCGGGTTGCGCCGCCTGTGGGAATTGGAGCGACCCCCGGTACAATCAGGCAGGCGCGCCCCAGTCCGAAAGCGCGCCCTTATCGAACAGCTTCTGCGTGACCAGCACGGCAGACGGCGCATTGGGCGCGGTCGCATCCGCACCGACCTCGGCCACCAATTCGGGTCGTTCGTTGAAGAGCGGCCCCCCGACCATGATGCCGATACCCCGATTGGCCGAACATGCGCGCACCGCCGAAATCATGTCGCGCAGGACATTGACCCGGCGGTCCGATCCAAGGGTGAAACCGGCAACCGCAAACCAGCGCTGCCGAACCGCCGTTTCGATCGTCTCGCTCGATGCCTCGTGCTCACCGTGCACCGCCCAGCCGCCTGCACGCAGAAATTTTTCAACCATGGTCACGCCGAAATAATGCTGGTCGCCGGGCGTCATCGCCATCAGCACCTGACGCCGCTCGTGCAATGCCGGCACATCATGGGTGCAGTTGAAGATCGCCAGCAGTTTTTGGAGGCGGGCGACGCCAAGGGTCACGTCGATGAAATCGCACTCGTCATTGTCCCACATCTCGCCGAGATGGCGCGCGGTTGGCTCCAGCAATTCGACGAAGAGCGTGTCCATCGCGAGCCCGCGGTCGCGCAGTGCAGCCACATAGGCGGCCGACGCGCCCAGATCGTCGCCGAGCACGATATGTGCCAACTCGTCGATCTCGTCCCCGCTCGGCCCGGTTGCGGGAATGATGTCGTCAATCTTGGTGATGCTGTGGAGGTGCAGCAGGCGCGGCACGATTTCGCGCGAAACGATTCGGGCGAGCTTGGCCTGCCGCAGGCCGATATCGTCGCGTCCATGAAATTCCGGCGCGATGAAATTTGCCTCCAGCATCCGCAAGCTGGATCGATCAATCGACGACATTTGTTGCACGCGTGCGGCCAGCGCCATTCCATTCTCCCCGGCGTCTTTTGCAGCGCCCTGACCCGAAATGAAGCATAACGGGGCCAATGAGTCGATACGGCTTTTTGGGCCCGACCGGTCTCCAACGCCAGATTCTGCCAATGGACTTTGCGACGGGCTTCGAAGAGGCTGAGCTCGCCGGATAGCCCGGTGTTCAAATGAGGGGGCGCACGCTTCTTGTCCGATCTGCCAAGCGATACCCCTACCAATCCTGCGCTGTGGGCGCCACCATTGGCTGCCGCCGTGCCGCGTGATTTATGCACCGATTGTGGCATATCGCGCACGCCCGAGCATAAAAGATGCGGTACGGCGTGTCAGTTCATCAAGCCCGATTATGCACGCATGGAGGCCAGAGTGCACGGTCGTGCTCGCGATCCGGCGAAGGGCGACGAGCTGTTTTTCGGCCCCTATCGCCGGATGCACCGGGCCAGGCTAGGCAAGGCGCTGGCCGGCGCGCAGTGGACCGGGATCACGTCACGGATCGGCGAGCGGCTGCTCGAATCGGGGACCGTCGATGCCGTGCTGACGATGGCGCCCGATCCCGAAGATCGATGGCGCCCGGTGCCCGTTATCGTCACGCGCGCAGAAGGCATGGCGCAGGTCCGCGGCATGCGGATGGGCTATGCGCCGCTGCTCGCGCTGCTCGAACCAGCGCACGCGGCGGGGCACAAGCGGATCGCGGTAATCGGCATTCCGTGTCAGGTTCATGCGCTCCGCAAGATCGAGGAGAGCCTGGGGTTCGAGCGGCTTTATGTCATCGGTACGCCCTGTTCGGACAACACGACGACTGAGCGTTTCCATGAATTCCTGGCGTTGCTGAGCGATGACCCCGATAGCATCACCTATCTGGAATTTCGCGCCGACTACCATGTCGAGCTGCGCTTCGCCGATGGCCGGGTGAAGGCGATTCCGTTTCTCCAGCTGCCGATCTCGAAGCTGCCGCCCGATTTCTTTCCGCTCACCTGCCGCACCTGCGTCGATTACACCAATGTCCTCGCCGATCTGACGGTTGGGTATATGGCGGGTGAGGGAGAGCAATGGCTGGTCGTCCGGAACCAACGCGGCGAGGAGCTGGTGTCGCTGCTGGAAGACGAACTCGTGCTTGCGCCGGTTGGCAATGCGGGGAAGCGGGCCACCGCCGTCAAGGGCTTCATCGCCAATGTCCAGCGTGCCGCGGGCGGTTTGCCGTTACGGCGGATGCCCGAATGGGTCCGCCCGATCGTTGGCTGGCTGATGCCGCGTTTCGGCCCGCGCGGGCTAGAATTTGCACGTACACGGCTGGAGATGAAAGCTGCAGAGACAATCATCCACCTGAGGCGGGAGCGGCCAAGGCGGATGAAGGCGATGGTGCCGCCGCATGTGTGGGCGTTGGTTGCGCCCTATGGACTCGCGCCCGAGCCTGGCGAGCAGACGCTGGCGCCGGCAGGAGACGATACGCTCGCCTGAACCTTGGCGATCCAAGATTGCTTGGTCAGGATTGGCGCAGCCAGCTGCCTTCCCGGAACCACTTGGTGACGATGTATTTCACGCCCTTCACCACGGGCATTCCTTCGTGGAGCGTCAACTGGTTGGGGCTGCCGTCTGCGGCCATGTTGTTCCAGATCAGCACCAGCCCGCGCTTGGGTGCCACCCGTATCCCGGCTTGTGGAAACCAGGTGGCGCCGCCTTCCTGAACATCGTTCAGATAGATCATTGCGGTCCAGGTCCGCTGCCCGCCCTCCGCCGATACCTTCTTCCAGTAGCTTTCAGTCTTGAAGAAGAAATCATGATGCGCGCGAAAATGCTGGCCGGGGGCATAGCGTTGGCCCTGCATCGTTTCGCCCTGCGCCGGATCGAGCCCTAGCAGTGCCGCCAGACTTTCGTCCACGGGCCGCACGTCGGGCGACCAGCGATCCATGTCGCAACTTTCGCTCGTTCGGAAATCGGGCTCGGCGCGGTCGCTCAACAGGGTGGAGGGGCGGCGATTGGTATCGATCAGATCGATCAATTGGCGGCAGCGTGCAGCGGCCAGGAAATCGTCTCGGTAATAGGCTTGTACGCCCTCGATCTCGATTCTGCGCACCGAGGGATCGGCATCGAGCCGCTGGCCGACGCGCGTGCCGATATCGGCCCGGGTCGGCGACCGTTCGTCGCGCGATTTGATAAAGCTCAGCATTGTCGCCGAAATTGCCGCGCCGTCCCCAAAAAGCAAGACCCGGGAAATATCCCGGGCCTTGCCTTCACGCGACGAAAATCGATTTACCAGAAGATATCGTAAACTGTGTCGACGACATAGCCGGTGCGAATGTCGACGAGCAGTGCGTCGTTGTAATAACGCACCCATTCATAGGGACCATAGGCTGGCGGGAGACGATAATATTCAGGGTTCTGAATCCAGTAATTCTGGTCGAACAGGATCGAGCTCAGCGTGAAGCCGAT
Organism: Sphingomonadales bacterium; assembly: GCA_038315875.1. Classification (GTDB taxonomy): domain Bacteria; phylum Pseudomonadota; class Alphaproteobacteria; order Sphingomonadales; family Sphingomonadaceae; genus Sphingomonas. The sequence continues at coordinate 6,338 of JBBQAG010000008.1, forward strand.
GCCGAAGCGGCGATAGCCATAGCCAAAGCCGCTTGGCGCGTAGTAGCGCGGTAATCTGAAAGCGCCGCGATTATAGCTGCGATAGCCCTGCCAATTATAGTTGTTGTTGCCTCGCCAATCGCGGTTCCACGCCCCGCGATTGCCGTAATCCCGGTTGCGATAGCTGTCATTATAGCCGCGATTGCCCTGGTTGAAGCGATTGCCGTCATAACGATTGGCATCGCCGCGGAAGCGATTATTTTCGCTCTGGCGAAAATCCTGACGGTTGTCGCGCCGCTGATCCTGGAAGCTGTTGCGCTGCTGGTCCTGGCGGAAGCTTGGCTGTTCCTGGCGAATCACCGGCGGCGTTTGCACCTGTCCCTGGCCGCGTTGGAAATCCTGCCGGAACTGCCCACGATCGCCGCCGCGATCCCGGCGGAAGCCCTGCCGGTTCGGATCAAAACCGCCTCGCTGAAACTGGGTCTGGGACTGGAGCTGTCTCTGGGGCTGCTGGACCTGCGCTGGGGGCGGAGGGGCCGCCTGCGGTTGCGGTGCCGGCGCCTGCTGCGGTTGCGCCTGTTGCTGGGCCTCACGCTGGCGGAACCCGCCGCCGCGCTGACCGTCGCCACCGCCGCGCTGGCCATCGCCACGCTGACCGTCAAAATTAGCACGCTCCTGGCGATTGCCGTTCGGAGTCATGACATCGGTCGATCCGACCGTCAGGTCCTCGCGTTGCCCGGCAATGGCCGCGCTGGGAAGCACCGACACAGCGGCAAGCAAGCCGGCAAGAAACGATCTACGCATAACTACCTCCATAGGCGTCGACCGAAAAGCCGGGAGCGACGATGCAGGGGTTATGCGGTTGGGTCCATGAGCGCGTTCTGAACTGAGGTGACAGCTTTCAGAAAGCTTATCGGGGCTTGTGCTTCTCGACGGGTGTCAGCGCTGGCACCAGGCGGGAGGCCTCGGCAGAATCGATATCTGGGCGGGGCGGACCGGCGACGGTTTCGTCGCCGCGCTGAATGCGGGCGGCAAGCTGCACTGCCTCGATCAGTCGGGGATAGATGCCGCACCGGCAGATATTGGTGATCGCCGCTTCGATATCTTCCTCGCTTGGGTCGCGGTTCTTCTTGATCAGCGCCGCCGCCGTCATAATGATGCCGGGAATGCAGAAGCCGCACTGCGGCACATTCTTTGCGATCAGCGCTTGTTGCACGGGGTGATCGCGCTCGCGCGACAGCCCTTCGATCGTGGTGACAAAGGCACCCTCGACGGAAGCAATCGTTGTCTGGCACGATCTGACGGCCTGGCCATCGACATCGACGGTGCAGGCGCCGCAATGCCCGGTGCCGCAGCCATATTTGGTGCCGGTCAGGTTCGATGCATCGCGCAGCGCCCAAAGCAGCGGGGTGTTGGGGTCCATCCGATATTCGACGGGCTGGTTGTTGACCGTGAATTTGGTCATTTGATCCGCGCCAGTGGCCGCGCGGGGCTGGGCCGATCGGACACCATCCGCTCCCCGTCGATCACGATCGGGCTGGCGACGCCGGGAAGGCCGTCGCGTTCTATTGCCATGCCGCGCGTGATCACCTGGGGATCGGCAAACACCTCGTCAACGCGATTGATTGGCCCTGCGGGAACCCCCGCCTTTTCCAATGCCTCGTAAAGATCCGCCTTGTGCCACGTCGCGATGGCGCCAGCGACCAGCGGGATCAACGCGGTCCGGTTGCCCACGCGCGCGGGGTTTGTCGCAAAGCGCGGATCGTCGGCGAGCGGCAGGTGCAGCACGTCGCAGAGCTTTCGGAACTGGCCGTCATTGCCGACCGCCACGATCAGATCGCCGTCGATCGTCGCAAACGCTTGATAAGGAGCAAGATTGGCGTGGCCATTGCCCATCCGGTGGGGCACGACGCCGCTCGCCATCCAGTTGAGCGCCTGGTTGGCGAGCACCGCTACCTGCGTATCGAGCAATGCCATATCGATATGCGCGCCCCGCCCTGATCCTGGGCCGGTGGTGTCGCGCTGGCGGAGCGCGGCGAGGATCGCGACCGCCGAATAGACCCCAGTGAAGATATCGGCATAGGCGATGCCCGATTTCTGCGGCGCGCCATCGGGCTCGCCGGTCATCGACATGATACCGCCCATGCCCTGGATGATGAAGTCATACCCCGCGCGGTGGGCATAGGGACCGGTCTGGCCAAAGCCGGTGATCGAGCAGGTAATCAGGCGCGGATTGATCGCGCTCAGGCTGGCATGGTCGAGGCCATATCTCGCCAGCCCGCCGACCTTATAATTCTCGATCACGACATCGGCGTTGGCGATCATCGCGCGGACCTCGGCCTGTCCCTCAGGCGTCGCAATATCGATCGCGACCGATGATTTGCCGCGATTGGTGGAATGATAATAAGCCGCGTCCAGATTGGCGCCATCGGGCCCGATCATGAAAGGCGGCCCCCAATGGCGCGTGTCATCACAAGCGCCGGGCCGCTCTATCTTGATCACGTCGGCGCCCAAATCGGCAAGCAACTGCCCACACCATGGCCCTGCCAAAATGCGCGCCAGCTCGATTACTTTAATGCCGTGCAAGGGGCGGGCAGATGTCATGCGAGGGGCTGGCGAATTGCGTAGATAACGTGCGTCGTCGGCACGCCCGCCATGTCAAAAACCGGGGTGCGATCTGGCAGCAATTCGCCGCCGATCTTCTCCATCGCCCGTCGCGATCGAATATTGTCCTCGCCGACCATGAAGACGGCGGCATCGAACCAGCGCAGCGCATGCGCAATCATCAGCGTCTTGACCTCGCGGTTGGTCACGCCTCCCCAATAAGCGCGGGCGATGAAGGTCCAGCCGATCTCCACTTCGCCGGGTTCGGCCCGTCGCGGGTCATATCGGCTCGATCCAATTACCGCGCCGCTCGCCTTGTCGCGAATGACCAGGCAGCCGCCGGACGCCAACGCATCGGCAAAGAAGCGCCGAAAAGACGCTTCCTGCCAGCGATCATGCGCCGGGTGGACTTCCCAGATCAGCGGATCGGCGGCGACCGCGAACAAGGCTGCCCAATCGTAATCCCGCAACGGCGACAGCGTCACCGTCGTGCCGACCAAGGTCGGTTGCGGATCGAACGGCGGCGTTTCCTTCATCAGAACGCCGAAATCCCGGTAATCGCTCGGCCAAGGATCAGCGCATGGACGTCATGCGCGCCTTCATAGGTGTTGACCGTTTCCAGGTTCATCAAGTGTCGCATCACCTGATATTCCCCCGAAATGCCGTTGCCGCCATGCATGTCGCGGCTCGCGCGAGCGATGTCGAGCGCTTTGCCGACATTGTTGCGCTTGATGATCGAGACCATTTCGGGCGCGAACTTGTGCTCGTCCATCAGGCGTCCGACCCGCAGGCTCGCCTGCAGGCCCATCGCGATATCGGTCTGCATATCGGCCAGCTTCTTCTGGTAAAGCTGCGTCGCCGCCAGCGGCCGGCCGAACTGCTTGCGATCAAGCCCATATTGCCGCGCGGCGTGGAAGCAGAATTCTGCCGCGCCCATCGCACCCCAGCTGATCCCGTAGCGTGCGCGGTTGAGGCAGCCGAACGGCCCCTTCAACCCCTGCACATCGGGCAACAGCGCATCCTCGCCGACTTCGACCTCGTCCATCTGGATCATGCCGGTGATCGACGCACGCAGCGACAGCTTCCCCTCGATCTTGGGCGTCACCAGCCCCTTCATCCCTTTTTCCAGAATGAAGCCGCGAATCCCGCCGCCATGCGCATCCGATTTTGCCCAGACGATGAAGACATCGGCGATCGGCGCGTTGGAAATCCAGGTCTTGGCACCTGAAAGCTTGTAACCGCCATCGACCTTGACCGCCTTGGTTGTCATGCCCCCGGGGTCGGAGCCGGCATCGGGCTCGGTCAGGCCGAAACAGCCGATATATTCGCCGGTCGCCAGCTTGGGGAGATATCTGCGCTTCTGCTCCTCGGAGCCGAAGGCGTGGATCGGGAACATCACCAGGCTCGACTGCACCGACATCATCGACCGATAGCCCGAATCGACCCGCTCCACTTCGCGCGCGACGAGGCCGTAAGCGACATAGGACGCGCCGACGCCGCCATATTCTTCCGGCACCGTCGGCCCGAGCAGGCCGAGCGCGCCCATCTCGCGGAAGATGTCGGGATCGGTGGTTTCGTTCTGGAAGGCGTCGATGATCCGCGGGGCGAGCTTGTCCTGCGCATAGGCAGCCGCAGTATCGCGGATCATCCGCTCATCCTCGCTCAGCTGATCGTCGAGGTTGAAGGGATCTGCCCAATCGAACCGGCCCATGCTGCTCATCATGCTGCTCCTGCAAATATCTGCGGCCCGCATTCCGCGTGTCGGGTGATTTGTCTAGCCCCGCCCGGTACAAGGCCGGCATGATACACCAGATTCGCCCCTGCCGCAGCGCCCTTTACCTGCCCGCTTCGAATGACCGCGCGATTGCCAAGGCGCGCACCCTGCCCTGCGATGCAGTGATCCTCGATCTAGAGGATGCCGTCGCGCCCGAAATGAAAGCGGCGGCGCGGGACGCGGCGGTGGCGGCGTTTCGCGGCGGTGGGTTCGGCAGGCGGCTGACGGTGCTGCGCGTCAATGCGCTCGACACTGAATGGGGCGGGGATGACATCGCGGCGGCGGCCACGCTCGATATCGACGCGGTGCTAGTGCCGAAGGTCGAAGGCCCTGATGATGTGACTCGCTATGCTGCGGCGCTGGCGGGTGCACGGCCCGGTGTAAAGCTGTGGGTAATGATCGAGACGTGCCTTGCGGTCGGCAGGCTGCAGGCGATTGCCGATTGTGCGCTCACCACCCGGCTGGCGGGCTTCGTGATGGGCACCAACGACCTCGCGCTGGAAATGCAGGCGCAACCAGGCCCCGATCGCGCTGGCTTGCTGCCGATCCTGTCGCTTTCGCTCGCCGCTGCCCGGTCGCGCAGGCTGATCGCGCTCGATGGGGTGTGCAATGATTTCAGCGATCTCGATCGATTTCGGCGAGAGGCCGAACAGGGCCTTTCGCTCGGCTTCGACGGCAAGACGCTGATCCACCCGGCGCAGGTGGAGCCGTGCAACGCGGTGTTCTCGCCAAGCCAGGCGCAGATCGATGCTGCGCGCAGCATAAGTGCAGCATTTGCCCTCCCCGAGAACACAGGCAAGGGCGCGATCAAGCTCGACGGGCGGATGGTGGAACGCCTCCATCTGCGCGAGGCGGAACGGGTGTTGGCGCTGGCGGGGGTGATTGGGGAATAGGGGAGGGGTGACGAAAACTAGCAGCTATGGCTGGTCGTTAGCTGCAGTTAGCGTTCGTCCCGTCGGCCGATGGCGTGAACAGCGAAGAAGGTGGTGAGAACGACGATGATCGTCGGCAGTAGAAAAGGGATATGGCGCCACCAAAAACCCTCGGTGCCGGGTGCCGGATCACCGAGAAAGCGGGCACAATCGATAATCAGGGTTAAGACCCCTGCCAGTGCCGCGAAAAGGCAACCCTTTCGGTCACCATTTCCAAGACCGTTGTAGCCGTCATTCATTCGCCTACGATAACGCAGCCGCGAATGTCTGCAATCGGGCGATAGCAACCATCCTGCTGCTCCGGCGAAGGCCGGGGTGACGTTCGCGGGCGGCAACGCCGTTACCAATTCCCGCCGTCATCCTGAACTTGTTTCAGGATCCAGCCCTCCACAAGCCCAGGCCCTGCTTGTTGCGCAGTGGATGCTGAACCAAGTTCAGCATGACGGTGGTGGAAAGGACGGCCGCCCGCCACTTAACCAACCGACGCATTGCACTCCCGCGTCCCATGTGGTGATGTGGCCAAACGCAGGAGAGCATAAAAATGGCGACCGTGATCGACCAGAAGTCGACCTTTCCTTCACCCCCCTCGCTGCCCGTCGTTGGCCACCTTCACCACATCATGCGGCAAGGCCTGATCGGCTATCTGCTGCACGCGGGCCGTGATTTCCCCGGCGGCATCTTCAAGCTGAAATTCGGCAGCCGGGTTGGCCTGTTCGTCACCAACCCCGATCTTGTCGCCGAGCTGTGCGACGAAACCCGCTTTCGCAAGATGCCTGGCCCGGGCCTGCGCGTGGTGCGGCGTTTTGCGGGGGATGGGCTGTTCACCGCGTTCAGCGAGGAGGAGAATTGGGGCAAGGCGCACCGTATCCTGCTGCCCGCTTTCAGCCAGCGTGCAATGAAGGGCTATTTCGATATGATGCTGGAGGTGGCGGATCAGCTCGTCGCCAAATGGTCGAGCCTCTCGGGCAAGGACGTGCTCGTCGCTGACGACATGACCCGCTTCACGCTCGATTCGATTGCGGTTGCGGGCTTCGGCCACCGGTTCAACAGCTTTCAGATGGAGGAGCTCGACCCGTTCCTCGAGGCGCTCGGCCGAGCGCTGGGCGAATCGCTCAACATGATCACGCGCCTGCCGATGCAGCAGCGCTTCGCCAAAAAGGCCGAGCGCCAGTTCGAGGCCGATATCGCGCAGATGAACGCGCTGGTCGACGGCATCATCGCCGAGCGCCGCCGTCATCCCAATGAGGGGAAGGACCTGTTGAATCTGATGATCAGCGCGACCGACCCCGAAACGGGCGAGACGCTGAACGATATCAATATCCGCTACCAGGTGCTCACTTTCCTGATCGCCGGGCACGAGACGACCAGCGGCATGCTCACCTTCTCGCTCTACCATCTGTTGCGCAATCCGCACGTCCTGGCGCAGGCCTATGCCGAGGTCGATCGCGTGCTGCCGGGCGATACCCGGCCCGATTACGCGCAGAACGCGCAGCTGGTGGTGATCGAGCGCATCCTGAAGGAAGCGCTGCGGCTGTGGCCGACCGCCCCTGCCTTCACCCTAGCGCCGTTCGAGGATACCGTGATCGGCAGCGTCGATGGCGGGGGACAATGGACGCTCCGCAAGGATCGACCAGTCAACGTCTTTTCCCCCGGCCTGCACCGCTTCCCCGGTGCTTGGGACAATCCCGATGAGTTCGACATCGATCGCTGGCTGCCGGAGAATGAGGCGAAGCATCACCCGCACGCCTACAAGCCGTTCGGCAATGGCGAGCGCGCGTGCATTGGCAGGCAGTTCGCCATGGTCGAGGCAAAGCTTGCGCTCGCGATGATCCTGCAGAAATTCGCGATCGGCGATCCGCACATGTATCAGTTGCGGATCAAGGAAACGCTGTCGATCAAGCCCGATCAGTTCTTCATGCGGGTAAGGTTGCGCCAGCCGCATGAACGGATGAGCATGCCGGCGCCTGCCAAAGTGCCGACTGAAGAGGCGCCCGCTGCGGCTGTTTCGGGCAACGGCCAGCGTTTCACCGTGCTGTATGGCACCAGCCTGGGCACCGCACGCGACATTGCCGAGGAAATTGCCGAGCGCGCGAGCGTCGATGGTTTCGAAACCGCGGTGCGGTCGATGGACGAGGCGTTCGTTGCGGGGCATCTGCCCGAGGACAAGGTGATCGTTATCGTCACCGCCACCTATAATGGCCGGGCACCCGACAGCGCGATCGAAATCGAACGGCTGATCGATTCGGGCCAGGTCGATGTGCTTGATTGGACGGGTGCCAAATTCGCCGTGCTTGGCATCGGCAACAGCCAATGGCCCAATTACCAGCATTTCCCAAAGCGCATCGACGAGACGATCGCCTCGCTTGGCGCGACCCGCCTGGTGCCGCGTGCCGAGGCCGACGGGCAGGGCGATTTCGACGGCGCGGTCGCGGGCTTCGTACGCGATCTGTGGAAGGCGTTGGGGAGCGAGGTCGCGCCAAGCGAGCAACGCTCGACCCTGTCGCTCCAGCCGGTCGATACAGTGGCGACGCGTGCGCAGGTGCTGCCCGAACATGCGCAGCGGCTGGAGATCATCGCCAATGAGGAGATGGTGCTGCCTGCCGACGGACTGTGGGATTTCAGCATCGAGCCGCCGCGGCCATCGACGCGCTTCATCCGGGTGAAGCTTCCCGAGGGCCAGCGTTATCACACGGGCGATCACGTCGCGATCTATGCGCAGAACCGGCCCGAGCTGGTGGAGCGCGCGATCGATCGGCTCGGGCTGGATGGCGCAGCGCAGTTGCGCATCGATGGGCAGGGCGGACGGTTCCGGCATTTGCCGCTGGGGCAAACGGTCACGGTGCGGCATTTGCTCGCCGAATTCGTCGAGCTTTCGGATACGCTGCCAAAGCGCGCGCTGAGCGTAATCGCCGCGCAAACTCGGTGCCCCAATACCAAGGCCGAACTGGCGCGGCTTGAGGGCGCGTTCGAAACCGAGATTGCGGCAAAACGCCTCACGATCCTCGATCTGCTCGATCTGCACCCGGCGGCTCAACTGTCGCTTGATGCGCTTGTCGAGCTATCTTCCGCGATTGCGCCGCGATTCTATTCGATCGCGTCTTCCCCGCTCGTCGATCCCCAGGTCGCGGACTTGATCGTCGGGACGATGGAGGCGCCCGCCTGGTCGGGCCTTGGCGAGCATCGCGGGTTCGCGTCGAGCTATATGCAACGGGTGATGCCCGGCGACGCGGTGTTCGGCTATGTCCGCCGCCCCAATCCGCCCTTCGCGCCGCCAGAGGACGCGAACGTGCCGATGATCCTGATCGGGCCGGGTACGGGGTTCGCCCCCTTGCGCGGCTTCATCGCCGAACGCGCCGCGCAAAGGGCGGAAGGCGCGGAGGTGGCCAAATCCCTGCTCTTCTTCGGCTGCCGGCATCCCGATCATGATTGGTATTGCCGGTCGGAGATGGAGGGCTGGGCGAAGGACGGCGTGATCGATCCCTATGTCGCCTTCTCGGCGGTCAAGGAATTCAAATGGCGTTTCGTGCAGGACGCGATGTGGAACGCCCGCGACGCGATCTGGTCAGCCACCGAATCCGGCGCGCAAATCTATCTGTGCGGTGACGGTAAATACATGGCCCCCGCGGTCCGCGATGCGCTGATCCGCATCGCCGCCGACAAGCAGGGCGGGGACCACGCCAGCGGGTCCGCCTGGCTTGAGGCGATGATCGAGGCGGGGCGCTTCCATCAGGATGTGTTCGGCTTCGGGAAATAGGCTAGGTAACCTTGTGTCCCCGTGAAGGCGGGGACCCAGGCTGGACCCCCGCCTTCGCGGGGGTACAATGACAGGGCGGAACACCGTCGGGAGAGGGCAATGCTACAATTATCGGGCCAGGACGCGTCGTTCGTCTATCTGGAGACGCCCCATACGCCGATTCATATCGGCTCGGTCGGCATCTATGATCCGTCGACGGCACCCGGCGGGTTTGTCCGTTTCAAGGATATTCTGGCGTTTATTGCCAGCCGGCTTGGCGGGGCGCGGAGTTTTCGCCAGCGGCTGGTGCGGGTGCCGTTCGATCTCGATCATCCCTATTGGATCGAGGATCCCGAATTCGATATCGAATTCCATGTGCGCCACATCGCGCTGCCAAAGCCGGGTGACTGGCGGCAATTGTGCATCCAGGTCGCGCGCCTTCATTCGCGCCCGATGGATTTGAACAAGCCCTTGTGGGAGTTCACGATCGTCGAGGGGCTCGACAATGTCGAAGGCCTGCCGCCGGGCTGTTTCGCGCTCGTCTCCAAGGTGCATCATGCTGCCATCGATGGTATGTCCGGCGTTGAGATGTCGGCGGCGGTCCATGATCTCGATGCAGAGATGAAGCCTAAAGAGGCCAAGGACGCCTGGTCGCCTGAGAGCATGCCCAATGTCGCCGAATTGCTGATGCGCAGTTATTTCAATTCGCTGCGCCAACCGATGCGGGTTGCCGAGACGATTGGTCGCTCGCTGCCCGGCATGGCCAAGCTGACGATGAGCGTCAGCAAGGGCGAGATCAGCATCGCCAATACCAAGCTCGCCCCGAAGACCCGGTTCAACGGCAAGGTCGCGGCGCACCGGGTGTTCGATGCGGTGCCGTTTCCGTTGAAGGATATTCGCGCGATCAAGGATGCCGTGCCGGGCGCGACGGTGAACGACGCGATCCTCGCCATCGTCGGCGGCGGGTTGCGGCAATATCTTTTGGACAAGGGCGAACTCCCCGATGACTCGCTGACCGCGATGGCGCCCATTTCGGTCCGGGCGGAAGGCGAGAAGGCAGCGCTCGGCAATCTCGTCTCGGCGATGGTGGTGGGCCTTGGCACGCATATCGCGGATCCGATCGAACGGCTGCATTATGTCCATACCGAAGCGGCCAATTCAAAGGCGATGACCGGGGCGGTGGGGGCACGGACTCTCACCGATTACAGCCAGTTGATCCCATCCGGCCTCGCCGGCCTCGCCGCGCGTCTTTACACAAGAGTAGGCGCCGCCAACGCGCATGCGCCCGTCTTCAACACGATCGTGACGAACGTGCCGGGCAGCCGGGTACCGCTCTTCTTCTGCGGCGCGCGAATGGTCGCGATGTACGGCCTTGGGCCAGTGTTCGATTCGATGGGGCTGATCAACACGATCTACAGCTATACCGATACGATCGCGATTTCGTTCACGTGCGACCGGGTGATGATGCCCGATCCCGATATGTATGCGGCGTCGCTTCGGCACGCATTCGAGGCACTGAAGGCAGCGGCGGCGAACCCGGCGGCCCCGCCCGCACCCGTTGCCGTCAAGCCAAAGGCCGCCGTAAAGAAGGCGCCAGCCTCCAAGCCCAGAACCGCCCCCAAAACCCCTGCTCCGGCGCGCAAGCCGGCAGCCAAAGCGAAGGAGCCTGCATGATGGCCGATACCAAGAAAACCGCCGACAAGGTGAAGGACACGATCAACGAAAAGATCGTCGATCCTGCCAAAAAAGCTGGCGAGGCAATTCGCAGCGCCGGCACCCACATGGCCGAGGACGGCGCCACCGTTGGCATGAAGATGCTCGATCAGGCCGAGGAGAACGCAAAGCAGGCCTTTGCCGCGATGCGCGCCGCCGCCCAGGCAAAGGACGTCACGGGCGTGATGAAGGTGCAGGGTGATTATTTGCGCGAACAGGGCGCCCGCAGCATGGGCCAAGCGCGCGAGATCGGCGAACTCATCGTCCAGTTTGGCAAGAACGCCGTCGCCCCGCTGACGGGCAAGAAGTGACGTCCATTCCTCTCCCTTAAGGGGGAGGGGCGCGCAAACTAGGCCTCGCCCATATGGCGGGGCCTAGTCGATGCTGGGTGAGGATGATCCCAGCGTAGAATGATCATGACGCTCGAAGCGCAGACGCCGATCACCTTCATCATCACCAACGATCGCAAGATCGCAGAACCATTTTATCGCGACGTCCTCGGGCTGCCGTTCGTTACCGACGATGGCTTTGCTGCCGTGTTCGATCTCGCTGGCGTGCCGTTGCGGATCACCGAAGTGCCCGGCCACACGCCGTCAGCGCATCCGGTACTCGGCTGGCAGGTGGAAGACATCGTCGCGACGGTTGAGGCGCTCAGCGCGCGCGGCGTTGCCTTCACGATCTATGAGCGCATGGGCCAGGACGCACTCGGCATCTGGACCGCCCCCGACGGCTTTGCCAAGGTCGCCTTCTTCAATGATCCCGACGGCAACACGCTGAGTTTGACACAGGCTTAGTCGCCCCCCTCAAGCATGTCCCGCAAATGGGTAAACCAACGGCCGTAGCCCGCTCTTGCGTTCGAACGGGTGCCAGTCGCCTTCGTCCTGTGCCAGGCGATCTGCGACGGCGTAGAGCACGGATGGGTTGACGCCGAGGCCGCAATGGCTGCCATGGACCTCGATATTGTCGGTCTCGGCGGCCTTTGGCTCGACGCAGTTCTGCCAGGCGACGATGCCGTCCTCGCGGGTGTAGATCGACGTCGACGGGACGGGCGGCGGGGTAGCGCTTTCGCGCATCTGGTGCTGGGTCTCGGCATCGTCGATCTTCTGGCCGGTTAGCGCTTCATAGGCGCGCCAAACATTGGTCGCGCGTGGGGTGCCGGCAAAGGGTGATCCAAGCGAGATCACCTGACGCACCGCACCCGGCAGCCGGCGGGACAATTGGCGTGCCATCACGCCGCCAAGGCTCCAGCCGATCAGGCTGACACGCTTGCCGGTATCCCTGTGAATCTGATCGAGCCGGGCGATCAGTTTTTCGCCGCCCCAGCCAATCGCCTTGGGGCCCAGATTGCGCCCGAGTTCCCATGCATGGGCGTCATAGCCCAACCGCGTGATGAAGCGGCGAAGGACCGTGGTCGATATGTCGCTGGTGACGAAGCCGGGCAGGACCATCACGGGATGGCCATCGCCGCGAGGCGCCATCGCCAGCAGCGGCGCCGCTGGCCCAAGCGAACCAAGCTCTGCAATCGCGCGCGGCAATTCCGTCAGCGCGAGCAACAAGGAAGGCGGCGTGATCGCGCCCTGGGCATGAATTTGGGTAGGCATCAAAGGGTCTCCTGCAATTCCGGGATCAATGCCCCGCTTCTCTGTTTGTTCATTCGGTCCAGCCGAATGCTTCATGACTCGCGGCAAGCGCACTCAGACGTAAGCTGAGTATCACCAAGTCATGAAATTGTCCGGAACGGTCGCAAACATGGTCGCGCAGCATGGCTTCGCCGCGAAAACCGAGCGATTCGAACAAATTCACCGATCCCGTCTGGTCCGGCGTCATCTGCGCGACCAGCTTGGTTGCGCCGTGTGCATGTGCGATTGCGAAAATCGCCTCCAGCAGATCGCGGCCCAGCCCCGCCCCCCGTCGATCAGGCGAGACCAGCAGCCGCACCTCGCCAACGTGCGGGCTCCACCCCAGTGGATCGCGGACCAACGCCGCTGTGCCGACGATCTTGCCGTCGTCCTCTGCGACCAGGCTGTCGATCACGCCCTCGCCGATCGCCGATGCCCAGGCTTCGATCACGCGCGGATGCTTCACGTCGCGGCTCAGGAACAGCAGATCATGCTCGGGCAGGGTGGCGGTGAAGGCGAGCATCGCCGCCTGATCGGCGGGTTCGAAACGGCGGATGGCGTGGCTCATGTCGATCGCTCCGAAAGCCAGTCGGCGAGTTTTGGCCACAGCCGCTTGATCGCGTTGCCGCCGGCGACGAGACTGACGTGGCCGCCCTTGAGTTCGACCGCTTCCTTGTCGGCAGAACCGATCATCTCGATCAACGGCGCCGAGGCGGCGGCGGGGACGATGTGATCATGCTGCGCGGTCACGTGCAGGAAGGGGGCAGTGATATCGGCCAGATCGACGCGGCGGCCGTCGACGGTCATCGTGCCGTCCATCAGCGCGTTGTTCCACATCAGCTTCTTGGTCGTCTCGCGGAAATATTCGCCAGCGAGCGGCAGGATGTCAGCCGCCCAGCGATCGAACATGCGGAATGATTTCACGAATTCGTCGTTCCACATATTGTCGAACAGGCGGATGTTGCCCGCGATCCGCGCGCCGGGGCGAAGCATGTCGAATGCGGTGTAGAGATAATCACCCGGACAATTGCCGAAGGTATCGACGAGCCGGTCGACATCGAAAAAGCGCTTGTCGGACCAGGCTTGAAACATCTCCATCTTCGAAAAATCGACAGGCGTCGTAAAGCAGACGAGGTTTTTCATCGGTGCTTCGGGATGCAGGCCCGCCCACAGCACCGACAGGACGCCGCCGAAGCAATAGCCGACCATCGTGAAATCGGGTTCGCCGGTTTCCTCTTTCACCCGCTCGATCGCCGCCGGGATGAAATCGAGCACATAATCGCTCATCGCCAGATGCTTTTCATCGGCGCGCGGGGCATCCCAATCGAGCATGAACACGTCGTAGCCAGCGCGTAGCAGATATTCGACCAGGCTCTGCTGCGGCACCATATCGAAGATATAGCCGCGATTGGTCGTTGCCATCACCAGCAACAGGGGAACGCGGTACACCTCGTCCGACATCGGGCGATAATGATAGAGGTTCATCGTGCCGCGCTTGATCAGGTGATCCTTGGGGCTCGCGCCGAGCACGGGCGCGGACGAGACGAAATAGCCAAGCCCCTTGATGTTGCGCTTGAGCGCGCGATCGAATTCGACGCGGGCCTGGGCAATAATGTCAGGCGATGCGCCGTCGCTCACGCAGAAGCCTTGGCGGGCGGCTTGCGCGTACGGCTCGGTTTTGGGCGGGCCGGTGCCGCCTTGCCTTCGGGCGGGCCAAACTGCGCCTCGAGCATCGCCTCGATCCGCATCACCGATGCCTCGATCTGCGTCAGCCGTGCCGAAATATCGGCGACCTCACTTTTGGTGGGCATGTTGGCGGCATCGAGTGCACGCTCCATCATATCGGTGCGCGCTTCCTTTAACTTCATCGAAGCAGCGTTGGCGCCGTGCATCACGCGGGTGAATTCACCGCTTTTGAGCATGTTGGCGCCGAATTCATTGGCCATTGATTCCCATTGTCCGAGCATTTCGCGAAACATCGCTGCCGGATCAGAGGGTGAAGAACCTGCCATAGCGGCATCCTTGACCGCCAGCATAGCCCCGTCAAGCCATCTCGCATTTGGCCAATATTGCGATTAAGCTGTACCGATGCTGCGCAATATGATGCTGCAGCACAGCAATCATAGGAGGAGATCTGTCATGGCCACCGCCCTCAAGCCCGCCGAAACGGTCCGCGATCGTTGTTCGGCAGAGGAATGGCAGGCGCGTGTTGATCTGGCCGCCGCCTACCGCCTTGTCGCTATGTATGGCTGGGACGATCTTATCTTCACGCATTTGTCCGCGCGCGTGCCGGGGCCCGAGCATCATTTCCTGATCAACCCGTACACGCATATGTTTGAGGAAATGACGGCGTCCGCGCTCGTCAAGATCGATACTGACGGCAACAAGGTCGATGATGTGCCGGCCCCGGTAAACAAGGCGGGGTTCGTGATCCATTCGGCGATCCATATGGCCCGCGAGGCTGCAGGCGCGGTGATGCATCTCCATACGCCGCACGGCCAGGCGGTGTCGGCGATGGCGGATGGGTTGCTGCCGCATACCCAGACCGCGATGATCGCCGCGCATGACGTCGCCTATCATGAATATGAAGGGATCGCGACCGAGCTCGAGGAGCGCGAGCGGCTGGTCGAGGATCTCGGCAACAAGAATACGATGATCCTGCGCAACCACGGCACGCTGGCGGTAGGGGCCACAGTCGCCCAGTGTTTCCTGCGGCTCTATTTCCTTGAGCGCGCGTGCGAGGCGCAGGTTGCAATGCTCTCTGCAGGGCGCGCCGGCCTCCACAATCCGCCTCAAGGCGTCGAGCACAAGGTTGAGGAGCAATCGTCGGGCGCCGGCATGGCGATGCTTGCGCAGGGGCTTGCCTGGCCTGCCCTGCTGAGGAAGCTCGATCGGCACAATCCTGGATATGCCAGTTAGCGCAAGGCCACGGCTTTAGCGCCTGCAGCCGGATCGCTCGCTCGTCGTGCGTGGTGCTGGACCGAGTCGATTTCGGAACAATTCGAAATCTGGACAGTTCAGCCTCCACAACAAGGGAGCAATCAAAGTATGGCTGAATATCGCAATTCCGATGGCACGACCACGACGGTCGTAGAGCGCAGCAACAATAGCGGCATGATCATCGGCGGCATCGTTTTGCTCGCGGTCATCATCGTCGGCATCCTGTTCGCAACCGGCTTCTGGAGCGCCGACGTTTCGGGTGGTGCGCTGCCCAAGGTCAATGTCAGCGCCAAGGGCGGTGAGCTACCAAATGTCGACATGAAGTCGAAAGAACTGGTCGTTGGCACGTCGAAGGCCACGGTCACCGTGCCAAAGATCGAAACGCAGAAGACGACCATCGACGTGCCGGTGGTCGGCGTGAAGGACGACGAAAAGAAGTAATCGAGGATCGGCGAAGGCCGGTTTGATGGGCGCCCTGTCGGCTTCGACAGGGCGCCCTGATCATGTCTGGAGAAGCTCACGCCTCACCGCAAAAATTTGTTGTAGCCGGCAAATCCAGGGAGCCTCGTCTCGGCTCATACGTTGAATAACTGTCTCCAACGTAAGGGAATTGACGATGCTCAATAGCGATAACGACATCCGCACGCTCAACGGCCTGATCGCCACTACGATCGACAGCGTTAATGGCTATGAAGAGGCGGCAAAGGACGCCGACAACTCGCGGTTCACCGCGATGTTCACGCAGCGCGCCCAAGAACGCCGCCGTGTTTCCGAAGGCCTGAAGGCTCAGGTCACCGCGCTTGGTGGCACTGCCGAGGACGACGGCACGATACTCGCCGGTGCGCACCGGATGTTCTTGAACTTGAAGTCTGCGGTTACAGGCCAGGACGATCAGGCGGTGGTCAGCGAGGTTGAGCGCGGCGAAGACCATATCAAGGCGAAGTTCGAAGCGGCGCTAGCCGACAACAGCCTTGCTGCTGAGACGCGTTCGGCCATTCAGGCGGCATGGGGCTCCGTGAAGTCGGGCCATGACGAGATGCGCGATCTGAAGCACGCGCTCGAAAATAACTGAGGATTGGGCGGCGCGCTGATTGGCGTGCCGCCTATTCCCCTTGTCGATCGATCGGCTGGGCTAGTATCTGGTCAGCCAGGTCGTTCAGGTCATCCGCCGACCAGTCCCAAGTCTGCGTCAGATGCGCATCGGGCGCCGCGCGCCCGCCATATTCCATCGGTCGATCAATATAAGCCGTCTTCAGCCCGCAGGCGCGCGCCGCTGCCAGATCGCTGTGATGCGCGGCGACAAGGCATAGCGCTCCGGGCGCGATGCCGAGCATTTCGGCAGTGCGTAAATACGCCTCGGGCATCGGTTTAAAAGCTTGCACCGCCTCGGCGCCGAGAATGGCGTCCCACGGGAGCCCCGCCCGGCGCGCCATCTCCATCGTCAGCGCGATGTTGCCGTTGGAGAGGGTGACGATCGGATAGCGGGCCTTCAGTCGCGTCAGCCCTTCGACAGCGTCTGGCCAGGGATCGAGCCGGCGCCAGGCAAAGGCGAAATCGTTGATCGATGGGTCGTCGAGTGTCACGCAGTGGCGATCGAGCAGCGTCACAAGCGTTTCGCGGTTGATAACGTCGAGCCGGATAAAGGCGCGTCGGCCCGAGCGGACTTCCTCCATTGCGGGCTGGTAAAGCCCCCGCCATTCATCGGCGAAGGCGTGCGGATCAATGTCTGTACGGTCGATCGCCGCGAACACCGCCGCTGCCTCGCGTGCGATGCTGGTGCGCCAATCGACCACGGTACCGAAGACGTCGAACGCGAAGACCTTGACGTCGGCCATGATCGGCTCTCCAACATTGCTTCATAACGGCCTCGCTGGTTTCACGGTGAGCGTCAATCGGGGGATGACAAATGGGCCAGGGCGGACGCAACGGCTGGTGGCTGCTCATTCTGGGGCTGGTGCTGGCGATCGGCGGAGCAGCATTGGCGGCTTCGATCCAGACATCCGGCGGCGTTAGCGTGCGCGATATCCGCTTCGCTGGCACTGGCGGCAAGACGATGAGCGCGTTGCTCTACGTGCCCGCCAGCGCGACGCCTGAGGCCAAGGCGCCGGGCATCCTCGCAGTACATGGTTATATCAATTCGCGAGAAACCCAGGACGGCTTTGCGATCGAATTCGCCCGGCGCGGCTATGTCGTGCTGGCGATCGACCAGACCGGCCATGGCTATAGCGCGGGGCCGGCCTATGCGAACGGCTTTGGTGGGCCCGATGGCCTGCGCTATCTCCGCTCACTGCCAATGGTCGATATGGGCAATATCGGGCTAGAGGGGCATAGCATGGGCGGCTGGACGGTGCTCGCCGCCGCTGCCGCTATGCCCGATGGCTATCGCTCGATCGTGCTCGAAGGATCATCGACCGGCGCCCCCTATGCCAAGGAGGGCAGCACGACATGGCCGCGCAATCTCGCGCTCGTCTACAGCCGCTATGATGAATTTTCCAAGCTGATGTGGGGGTTCGATCGCGCGATCGACCTGCCAGGATCGAAGAAACTCCAGGCGGTGTTCGGCACCATCGCGCCGATCGAGCAGCGCAAGCTCTACGGCTCGATCGCGGACGGCACCGCGCGGGTGCTCGCACAGCCGGCGGTCACCCACCCCGGGGATCATATCTCACCCGAGGCAATCGCCCGCGCGATCGACTGGTTTTCGGTGACGCTGAAGGGCGCTCGGCCAATCCCTTCTGCCAGCCAGATCTGGTACTGGAAGGAACTGGGCACAGGGCTTGGCCTGATCGGCTTCATGATCGTCGTGCTTGGGGCGTTCGACCTGCTCCTCGGCGTGCCGGCATTGGCGGGCCTGCGCGGCGTACCCGAGGCTGGCTGTACGGCACGCGATGGCGGCTGGTGGCGCGCCTTCCTGCTTACAAGCTTCGTGCCGGTGCTCACCTTTTTTCCCATTTTCATCGCGGTGTTCCTGCTCGTCCAGCCCAATCCGGTCCTGCCGCAGACGGTGGCGACGCAGATCACGCTATGGGCCTTGATCGGCGCGGCGATCAGCTGGTGGATCGGGCGGCGCGCGCTGCGCCGGCCGCAATCGGCGTGGGTGCCGTCGCTCTTGATCGTGGGGCTGAGCACGCTCGCGGGCTATTCGGTGCTGCTGCTTGTCGATCGGCTGTTCCACACCGATTTCCGTTTGTGGATCGTCGCGGTGAAGCTGCCAACGATGCAGCAATTGCTGGTCGCAGCCATCTACATCGTGCCGCTGACGATCGGTTTCCTGGCGAGCGTGAAGGCCCTTGTCGACCGGTTGACGGTGCGGGGCGATGGCTGGCTGATGCAATATGGCTGGGCAAAGCTTGCGCTCGCTTTGGGCTTTGTCGTGATGCTTGGGCTGGATTATGCGGTTTTCTTTGCGACTGGACAGCTGCCGACCGCGCTCGATCCGCTCAGCACGGTGATCGCTCTGCAATTCCCGGTTGTGCTGACCGCGGTTGCCGTGATCGCGATCTTCACTTGGCGGCGCACCGGCAGCTATCGCCCCGGCGGCCTGCTCGCAGGGCTGCTGGTGACGCTCTACGTCGTCGCGGGGACGGCAACACAAGGGTGGTAAAGGGCTGGCAGCGGCACCGCGCAATCGCCTATGAGCCAAGCTATCCGAGCGTTTTCAGGAGCCGTCGATGACCTTCACCTTGCCCGGCTTCGATCTCGATAGTTTTGTGCGTGCAACGCTGGCTGAAGACCTGGGGGAGGGTGGCGACATCACCTCGGCGGCGGTCGTCCCCGCCGATGCCCGCTTTGCTGGCGTGATGGACAGTCGCGATGCGATTGTCGTCGCAGGGCTCGGTATTGCCGAGGCGTTTTTCCGTGCGCTTGATGGCGATGTGCGGATCGAATGCCTCGCCCAGGACGGTGACAAGGTGGCGGCGGGCACAGACGTGATGCGAATCGAGGGAATGGCCCGGGCCATGCTCACCGCCGAACGATCGGCGCTCAACACCGTCCAGCATCTATCGGGAATCGCGACGATGACGCGTGGCTATGTGGACAAGATCAGGGGCACCGGCGCAATCCTGCTCGATACGCGCAAGACGATCCCCGGCCTGCGTCTGATCGAGAAATACGCAACGCGGATGGGCGGGGCTACCAATCACCGGATGGGGCTGTGGGATGCAGCGATGATCAAGGACAATCACGTCGCGGTGGCGGGATCGGTCGGTGAGGCGGTTAGGCGCGCAAAGGCAGCCGGGATCGAACGGATCATCGTCGAGGTCGACCGAGTCGATCAGATCGAGCCGGCGCTGGGAGCGGGCGCGACGCATCTGCTGCTGGACAACATGCCTCCGCCGATCCTGCGCGGCGCCGTGACATTGGTTGGCGGGCGTGTGCCGACCGAGGCATCCGGCGGTGTGACGCTCGACACGATCCGCGCTATCGCCGAGACCGGAGTCACTTATATCAGCGTGGGCCGCTTGACCCAATCGGCACCAGCGGCGGATATCGGGCTCGACTTCGCATCGGTCGGCGCGTGAAGGCGGATCGAGGCCGTTACGCCTGAAATTCCATTGGCTAAACCAGGATGAGGGAGAGTGATGATGCAGCGTCCAGCGTCGATTGTTCGTTTTGAGCAACTCTATGGATTGTCGATCCTGCTCGGCGTCATCGCCACCGCGCTCAGTTGGTCGCAGACAATAGCCACCCCTGCCGTCGCGCAGGCCAGCGAAGAGATCGGCGCTTGGTATTTTCCGGCGACAATCGCATTTGGTATCGCAATTCAGCTGCTGCTTTGGTTTTTTGCGGCACGCCGCCGCAGCGCGATCGCAAAATGGGTGCTCGTAGTTTTCTTTGCGCTGAACTTTGTCGGCTCGGGTGTCGCGTTGCTCAGCGGCAGAATGCCGATGGCGGCTGGATCGCTGGTCGCGGTGCTGGCCGTTGTCGCTTATGCCGCCGCCATATGGATGCTCTTCCGGCCAGAAAGCGCGGTCTGGTTCCGCGAAAAGCCCGGCAACGCCGCATGAAACGCCTGGCATTCCTGATCGCCCTTCTCATCCCCGGCATCGCGCAGGCGCAGGCCTATCGCTGCGCCGTACCGGCAAATCTGGCGCAGCCGCACCCCGATCTGCCGACGGCGGAACAGCCGAAAAGGGTGCTGCCAATTGGTGGCTACACCCTCGCGATCACCTGGGCGCCGCAATATTGCCACCAGAATGCAAGCGATCAATCGGCCCGGATCGAATGCGGTAGCGGCAATCGCTTCGGCTTCACGCTCCACGGTCTTTGGCCCGACGGCGAGGGCGCGGTCTGGCCGCAATATTGCCGATCGACCACGCTCCTTTCGCCGCGCGTGGTCCGCGCTGCGCTTTGTGCGACCCCGTCGCCGCAGCTCCTCCAGCATGAATGGGCCAAGCACGGGACGTGCATGAGCGATCGACCGGCCGATTATTTCGCGCAATCGACACGGATTTACGCGTCGCTAAGATATCCCGACATGAATATGCTTTCACGTGCATCACTGACGGCGGGCGCATTTGCAAAGGCGATGGCATCCGCCAATCCCGGCATCGAAGCGGACATGATGCGTGTGACCGCCAATAGGGCTGGTTGGCTGGAAGAAGTGTGGCTCTGCCTCGACAAACAACGCCGTTTCGCGCGCTGCCCAGTGCATCAAGGCGGCCTAGCCGCCGATGCACCGCTGAAGGTCTGGCGCGGACGGCGCTAGCGGGGCTGGTGTTTGGCTTCGACGATCGCCGTTGCCGGGTGATGCTTATCGAGATGGCGTTTGATCATCTTCACGTTGCGCGTATTCGATCGGAAGAAGAAATCGGGGATGGCGCCGATCCACGGGATCAGCCCCAGCAAAAAGTCGATCCCGACATTGCCCGCCATCCGTGCCATCTGGGTTTTGGACATGCCGACATTGCGCGCTTCCCAGATCAGCCAGCCGCCCATCGCTGCCGCCACCGCATCGCCAGCGATCGGCACGAAATCCAGGATGACATCAAGCCCAACCCGCCGATTGATGCCGGGGATGACGAACAGCCCCTCTAGCAGCTTTTCCATCGCCTCGACGCGCTTGCGCACCGAAGCCGGATCGGTGCCGAGCGGGGCCATCGCACGAAGCTTGTCGAGCGTGGCAGGATCGATGCGGGAGGTGCGGATTGCCATGAATTCCCTATCTGGTGTCTTTGCGCAGTGCATTCAACGGATGCCAGGCTCGGCTGTTCCCCTGCCACTGCGCCAATCGTACCGCGACGATCGACCAGCGAAGCGGACGGGCAATCATGATGAACGCGGCATCTTCGTTCAAAGCAGCATCGGCCTCGGCAAGGCGGGCGGCACGGCTGGCAAGATCGGGCGCCTCGCGCGCAGCTTCTATCTTGGCCCGCGCATCACTGCTGCAGAGTTGGCACGCGGTCGCCAGATACCAGCGGGCGCTGTCATAGGGGGCAACCGCGTCGACAAGCCGCAGGTCGGCACGAGCGTCGATCGGCACGCGGCGAGGCTCGATACCAATCGACCTGAGGGCCGCGCCGATAAACCCGAAGACGATCGTCGCGCCGGGGCCGCGCGGTAAGGCGATCCGCAATTCGAGGGCCTGTGGATGCTTGGCGTGCCACTGCGCCACGCGGTCCCTCGCGCCCAGCCTTTGGTCCGAGGGGGAAAGCGTCGCCCAGGAAGGCACCGCCGGCGACGCATCCGAATCGAGCTTTTCGGGCAATAATGTCGTTGCCGGTTGCCAGCCGGGCGCAAACGCCGCGACAAGCGCGGCGCGATCGATTGCCTGCGCAATCGCCGCACGATTTTGCGGATCGCCCAAAAAGCCTTCACGATCGACAATCGCCAGCCCGAATAGCCCGGCGGCGGGATCAATCCGCAGATTGGCGGGGGCAATCTCGGCAGCCGCGACCAGCGGCCAATCGACGAAGCTGCCGCCGGTTACCATATCCGATTGGCGCTGCGCGAAGCGCACGATCGCGCGCGAAGCACGCTCGCCGATCAATTCGACCGATTGCTCAGGCCCCGGTTCCTCAATGTCTTCCGAGGCGAGTCTTGCCGGATCGAACGACGGGCGCAGCAGGACGCCGGCGGTCGTTAGACGGCTGATGCGGAACGGGCCGGGCCCGCCGGGCGGGCGCAACCGGAGCATCGCCATATCCGGCTGGGCAAACAGCTTGAGCAGGTCAGGTCGAGGATGCTTCAGTCTGATTTCGATGACCTGAGGCGTCATCTCGACAATTTCGTCTATCGCGGTCAGGAATGGGGCAAGCGCTGAGCGCGATCCAGGCGCGATCTGGCGCTTCAGGATGGTCACGACTTCGCCTGCGGTGACGCGCTGCCCGTCATCCCATTCGGCATCGCGAAGGCGGAAGATATAGCGCGTGCCGCCGTCGATCACCGTCCAGCGTTCTGCAAGGCCCGGGGTAATCTGCCCGGTGGCATCGAACTGGACCAGACCCTGCGCCACGGCATCGACGAGCATCCGTGCCGGCGTATCGAGCGGCTTGCGGGCAGAATCGACCAGCGTCGCGCGGGCGCCAATGGCACTCACAACCACTGGGCCTTTATCGCTGCGTCGGTTGCAGCCCAGCAGGGCGAGTGCGATAGCCAGCGCCAGTAGTGTCGATCGTTGCCTCACGAATTGGGACTGGCAAGAGGCGGGCGGGATCGCTTCATCGTCGCATCCTGCCATTGCAGCCGGCGATTCGCCATGGTGCGGACGGCGGGACTTGAACCCGCACTCCCAAGCGGGAAACAGATTTTAAGTCTGCTGCGTCTACCGATTTCGCCACGTCCGCGCACATGGGGCACGCAAGCCCATGCAGGATCGATCGTCAAGCGCGATCGGCTGGCGGCGCGTTCAGACGTTCAGCCGCGCCCGCATTTCCTTGCCGGGTTTGAAGTAGGGCACCCGCTTCGCATCGACCTCGACGACTTCGCCGGTGCGAGGGTTGCGGCCGGTGCGTGCATCACGGGCCCGCGTTGAAAATGCGCCGAAACCGCGCAGCTCGACCCGGCCGTCGGCCGCCAGCTTCGCCGCGATCTCGTCGAAAAAGGTGGAAACGATCGCTTCGATGTCGCGTGGCGTCAGATCTGGATTTTCCTCGATCAGCCGCTGAACCAGTTCTGAGCGTATCATCGCGTCAACTCTCCCCCTGCACGGTGAAGCCCCGAGCATCCCCGCACAATCTTAACGCCCAAAAACAACATGGATCAAGTCCGAGCAGCCATTTTGGCATGTCGCCGAATGTAAAGTAGCCAATGGGGACATGGCGGAATGCCACATCCCCATTTTAAAACCCTTAGTTCTTGTCCGCGTTGCGCGCTTTCAGCGCCTCGCCAAGGATGTCGCCGAGCGATGCGCCCGAATCGGATGAGCCATATTGGGCAACCGCCTGCTTCTCTTCGGAAATCTGCATCGCCTTGATCGAGAAGGTGGGCTTCTTGGATCGATCAAAGCCGGTCACCATGGCATCGAACTTCTGCCCGACCTGGAACCGCTCGGGCCGCTGTTCGTCGCGATCGCGGCCGAGATCGGTCCGCTTGATGAAGCCCGTCGCCCCGGCATCGCCGGTCTGCACTTCGAGGCCAGCATCGCGCACTTCGAGCACGGTGACGGTGACGACTGCATTCTTGGCAAGCCGCGAACCGCCGCTTTCGCCCTCGGAGGACGACGGCGCTGCGCCACCGACGGCGGGTGCGCCACGCTCAAGCTGCTTCATGCCGAGCGAGATACGCTCCTTCTCGGCATCGATATCGAGCACGATCGCCTTCACCATCTCGCCCTTGCGGTGCAGGTTCAGTGCGTCCTCGCCGGAAACGCCCCAGGCGATATCGGACATGTGGACCATGCCGTCGACATCGTTGTCCAGGCCGATGAACAGGCCGAACTCGGTCGCGTTCTTGACTTCGCCCTCGACGGTCGAGCCGACCGGGTGGGTTTCGAGGAAGGCCTCCCAAGGATTCGCCTGCGCCTGCTTGAGGCCGAGCGAAATGCGGCGCTTTTCCGAATCGACCTCGAGCACGATCACATCGACTTCCTGCGAAGTGGAGACGATCTTGCCGGGGTGAACGTTCTTCTTGGTCCAGCTCATCTCGCTGACATGGACCAGGCCTTCGATGCCTGCTTCCAGTTCGACGAACGCGCCATATTCAGTGATGTTGGTCACGCGGCCCGACAGCTTGGCGCCGATCGGATATTTCTCCATCGCGCCATCCCACGGATCGCTCTCAAGCTGCTTCATGCCGAGCGAGATGCGCTGCGTGTCCTTGTTGATGCGGATGATCTGCACCTTCACGGTATCGCCGATGTTGAGCACTTCCGACGGATGGCCGACGCGCTTGTAGCTGAGATCGGTGACATGGAGCAGGCCGTCGATGCCACCCAGATCGACGAACGCACCATAATCGGTGATATTCTTGACGACACCGTCGATCACCTGGCCCTCGGCCAGCGACAGGATCAGGCCCGAACGCTGTTCAGCGCGGGTTTCCTCAAGGATCGCCCGGCGCGAGACCACGATGTTGCCGCGCTTGCGGTCCATCTTCAAGATCTGGAAGGGCTGCGGAATATCCATCAGCGGGGTTACGTCGCGCACGGGGCGGATATCGACCTGCGAGCCGGGTAGGAAGGCAACCGCACCGTTCAAGTCGACGGTGAAGCCACCCTTGACGCGCCCGAAGATAACGCCCTCGACGCGCGCGCTCTTGGCGAATTCGGTCTCCAGCGTATCCCAGGCGGCCTCACGGCGGGCGCGGTCGCGGGACAGCATGGCCTCGCCATGAACATTCTCGACCCGGTCGACATAAACCTCGACTTCGTCACCCACCTTCAGATCGGCCTTCTGGCCCGGCATCGCGAACTCGCGCAGCGGCACGCGGCCTTCGCTCTTCAGGCCGACGTCGATCACGGCGAGATCATTCTCGATGCCGGTGACGGTGCCCTTGACGACGCGGCCCTCAAAGCCGTCTGCATCGCCGAGTGTTTCTTCCAGAAGTGCCGCGAAATCGTCGCGTGTGGGGTTTGGCGAAGAAGCCATATGGAGTGCGTATCCTAGTCTAGTTTTCCGGCCAGCCGGTTGTATCCGGCGGTCTGTTGGCCATGTTGCCGCGGCGGCCGATCGCCGGTCGCGGCATCCGTCAGGCAGTCATCGTGAGGGCATCACAAAAAGCGAAAAAGGCGCAGGAAGCATGCTTCCGCGCCGTACCACCACGAGCAACTACCCGTCGGACAGGCGCGCGTTAGCCGATGAATCCCCGAAAATCAAGCTTGTGCCGACGCAGCGCTTGGCTCGACGCACAGAATTTCGCCCCGATCGGTGCCGATCGTCGGTAGGGCTGATCAGGCCAGCGGCGCTTTATCAGGCCGTCGCGCCTCGACCAGTTCGATCGCCCGCTGAACCGCATTTTCGATCGAGAGAAAGCTGGTATCGAGCAGCGCTGCATCGTTGGCCAAAACGAGTGGGGCGGCGGCGCGCTGGCTGTCGCGCAGATCGCGGGCGCGGATGTCGGTGAGGACCTTGTCGAGGCTGACGCTTGATCCCTGGCTGCGCAATTCGGCATGGCGGCGCTTAGCGCGGATCTGCGGGGTTGCCTTCACAAACAACTTTGCATCGGCGTGGGGCGCAATCACGGTGCCGATATCGCGTCCATCGAGGACCGCGCCGCCAGGCTGTGCAGCGAAGCGCCGCTGCCGGTGAAGTAGGGCCGACCGCACCAGCGGATGCGCGGAAACGATCGAGGCGTTCCTGCCGATCTCGTCGCTGCGCAGCGCCGCATCGCCAAGCAGGCTTTCGTCGAAATCGCAGGCGGCGATCGCGTCCGCCTCGATCTCCGGGTCGAGTTCCAGCCGCTGCACCGTTAGCGCGACGGCGCGGTAAAGCAGGCCGGTATCGAGATGGGGCAGCCCGTAATGCGCGGCGAGCGCCCGGGCGATCGTGCCCTTTCCCGAGGCGGCTGGTCCATCGACGGCAATGATCATGCTGATATCAAAATCCTCATCGCGTCAGCCCGTCAAGTGTTTCGAAGAAGCCGGGAAAGCTGGTCGCGACTGGGCGGAGATCATCGATAACGACAGGATCGTTGGATACCAGACCCGCGACGGCCATGCTCATCGCGATCCGGTGATCGAGCAGCGTGGCGATGGTCGCGCCGCCCGCCAGCATCGCGCCGCCCGATCCAGTGATCGCCAGGCCGTCTTCATATTCATCGACGCTTACGCCGATCGCGCCGAGTGCCGCCGCCATCGCCGCGATCCGGTCCGATTCCTTCAAGCGCAGTTCGTGGGCGCCGCGCGCGATCGTGCGACCCTTTGCGATCGCCGCCGCCACGAACAATATCGGATATTCATCGATCATGCTCGGCGTGAGATGCAGCGGCACCTCGATTCCCGTCAGTGCCGCGTGGCGGACGCGCAGATCGGCGACGGGCTCGCCACCAACGGTCCGGGGATTCTCACGGGTGATGTCGGCGCCCATCATCGTAAGCGCCTCAAACAAGCCGGTGCGGGTCGGATTGAGGCCGACATTGGTGATGAGGACGTTCGAACCCGGCACGATCGTCGCTGCAACCACGAAGAACGCCGCTGAAGAGGGATCGCCTGGCACCACAATCGATTGCGGGCGGAGTTCGGTTTCCCCGCGGATCGAGATGATCCGCCCGACATTGCTGTGTTCGACGGTCAAATCGGCGCCGAACCCTTGAAGCATGCGTTCGCTATGGTCGCGGGTTGCAATCGGCTCGATCACGCGGGTGATGCCGGGTGTATTGAGGCCGGCCAGCAATATCGCCGATTTCACCTGCGCGGAGGCAACCGGCAGCGTGTAGCTGATCGGAATTGCGGGGCACAGCCCGCGCACCATCAGCGGCAACCTGCCGCCGGGGCTGGCGGTGATGTCCGCCCCCATCAGCGCGAGGGGTTCGATGACGCGGGCCATCGGGCGGGCGGAGAGCGATGCATCGCCGACAAATGTCGCCGTGATCGGATGGCTTGCAACCAGCCCCATCAGCAGCCGCGTCGACGTGCCCGAATTGCCCATGTCGAGCGCACCGCGTGGTTGAAGCAGCCCACCGACGCCGACGCCGTCCACCTGCCAGGTGCCGTCGGGCTGCCGATCGATCACGGCGCCCATCGCCCGCAAGGCGGCGGCGGTGGCGAGCACGTCCTCCCCCTCAAGCAATCCCTCGATCCTGCTGGTGCCGACTGCAAGGCTTGCAAACAGCAGCGCACGGTGGCTGATCGATTTGTCGCCGGGGACGGCAATCTTGCCCTTCAGGGCACCGGCAGCGGCCATGCGGCGCGGGCTTGGGCCGGAAAGATCGGGGATATGCGCCATCGGCGGCGGCTTTGACAGCGCGCTTGCGCTATGGCAAGGCGCGCCCCACTTTGCGGATCAACCACCGCAAAATCCCATTATCTCGAAAGGCACGAGGCACCTTATGTTGAAGCAGGAATGGGGCACGAAGCGAACGTGCCCGAAATGCGCAACGCGTTTTTACGATCTGGGCAAGGATGACCCGGTCACCTGCATCGAATGCGGCCAGGCCTGGGAGCCCGAGCCGATCCTGAAATCGAAGCAGCCAATGCCATTCGATGCGCCCAAGGCCGCAGTCGCCAAGAAGGATGACGACGATCTCGCCGGCGATGACGAGGATCTGGACATCACTGGCGAAGACGAAGAGCCCTCGCCCGATGACGAGGTCGATCTGGGCGGCGATGACGATCTCGGGGTAGAAACCTCGAATGACGAGGAAGAGCGCTAAAGCGATACTTGCCAAGGAAGCGTCGCCCCGATAATAGCGACGCTTCTTAGCGATTAGATGGGGCCGTAGCTCAGCTGGGAGAGCGCTGCGATGGCATTGCAGAGGTCTGGGGTTCGATCCCCCACGGCTCCACCATCCTTCAGATTTTGACGATCGCGCGGCGCCTGAAGCGTCCCTGCTTCAGGGTCGCGATCGGCGCGGCATTTGGCTTTTTACTCGGCGCGCCTGGCAATGCCCAAACGCCCGTCCGCGCGCCAGACCGCGTCCTGCACGGCAGCATAACGCGCCGCGATCATCAACATGTCCGTGTCGTCCCGTTCCTGGTCCCGGTGGGTACGACGCGCCTTTCGCTGGCATTTGATTTTGACGGGCGGGCGCAAAAGACGGTCATCGATCTCGGGTTGCGCGATCCAGGCGGATTTCGCGGTGCGAGTGGCGGCAACAAGGCCGAACTGACGATCGCGGCGAGCGATGCCACGCCTTCTTATCTCCCAGGGCCAATCCAGCCTGGCCGTTGGCAATTGATGCTTGGCGTGCCCAATATCCGTGAAGGCGTCAGCGCGCGTTGGACTGCACGATTGTGGTTCATGAAAGCCGGCGAAGCGGGCCCACCAGCGCCCGTCATCGATCGCGGTCCCGGCTGGTATCGCGGCGACCTCCACCTACACACCGGGCACAGCGACGGTGTCTGCGCGAGCCAGTCGGGGACGAAAATTCCATGCCCGGTGATCCGAACGCTCGAAACAGCGGTGGCACGGGGACTCGATTTCGTCGCCATCACCGATCACAATACCGTCAGCCAGCTCGACGAAATCCGCGCGGCGCAGCCCGCCTTCGATCGCCTGCTGATCATTTCGGGGCAGGAGGTCACAACCTTTTTCGGCCACTTCAATGTGTTTGGGGTGGATCAGCCGGTCGATTTTCGGATCGGCCCGGGCGCTCGGTCATTCGCCGATACGGTCGCTCGCGTCCACGCGCTTGGTGGCCTGGTGTCAATCAACCATCCCGCCTTGCCATCGGGTGAAATCTGCATGGGGTGCGGTTGGAGGATGCCTGATGCGGTGGGGCCCGACGCGGTGGGGCCCGGCAAGGTGGGGCCAGGGGCGGGGGGCGTGCGGGTCGACGCGGTCGAGGCGGTAAATGGCGGCGCATGGCTGGCTGGCGGCACGGCCGATGGTCCACTTTCGGGCATCCCGTTCTGGATCAAGGCACTGGCAGCCGCTCCCGTCACTGCGATTGGCGGCAGCGACAATCACGATGCTACCCAGGCAGTCGATCGCCCCGGCACGATCGGCCGACCGACCACCGTCGTCGAGGCAAGCGGCTTGACCCAGGTCGCGATCATCGACGGCTTGCGGCGCGGGCGCGCCTTCATCGACCTGGCCGGCGCCCCGGGGACGTTGCTGGATATCACCGTGGGCGCTGGCAGCGACCTCGCACGGATGGGCGCGGTGCTTAGGGTAGTGCCGGGCGCATCGATCGACGTCACGATAGATGCCCGTGCCCCCAGCGATAACCGCATCGAACTGATCATCGATGATGCCGTGGTTGCCGATGCTGCTTTCTCCGGCAACGGCAACCTCAAGCGATCGCTGGCGGCGGTTCCTGGTCGATCGATCGTCAGAGCGGTCGTCAGGCGCTCTGATGGACGCCTGTTGCTCATCAGCAATGCGGTGGTCGTCGAGCCGCGCTGAACTGATGGCCTGAGCTGCGGCCGGGGCGGAAAAGCCAATCTATTTCAAGAAGAACAGCATCTGATTTGCAAATGTTGCGCATCTCGGCTTCAACTCGCCGAAATCAGTGAGGAGGCACGAATCGATTATGGCGGATGATGCACGACCTATTGCCCCCGCCATTCCCGATTCCCAATTCAATCCGGTGCGCAGCGGCGAGGATTGGCGCCGGATGCGCAGCGAAGTGCTTGCCGATCCTGGCCGTTTCCACGGCGCCATCGCTGCGCGCAACATGCATTGGTTCGTGGCGTCGCAGGGATCGAGCGGCGCGTGGTTGGCGCAAGCGCCCGGCGGCGCATGGCAGGGGTGGGATGCCGAGACGGCAAAACCGATCGACGCCGATCTAGGCGCAGATTTTACCCCTTGGACAACGGCGTTCGATGACAGCGAGCCGCCGCACTGGCGGTGGTTTGTCGGCGGGCGCACCAACGCCTGTTTCAGTGAGGTCGATCGGCACCTTCTGAGCGGGCACGGCGATGAAGCCGCGCTGATCTTCGAGGGTGACCGGTGGGATATGTCGGCGCGCGGTGGCGCGGGCGAACCGGTCGATTGCTTCAGCGTATCTCGCAAGCAATTGCTGCTCGAAACCGCCAAATGCGCGCTGGCGCTACAGACGCTTGGGCTGAAGGCGGGCGACCGCATCGCGCTCAACATGCCGAGCATCGTTCCGCAAATCTACTGGACCGAGGCGGCAAAAAGGCTGGGCATCGTCTATACGGCGGTGTTCGGCGGGTTCAGCGACAAGACGCTGTCGGACCGGATCTGCGATGCCGGCGCGCGCGTGATCGTTACGTCCGACGGCAGCTATCGCAACGCGCAGGTGGCGGCATTCAAGAACGCCTATACCGATCCCGCGCTCGACAATTACGTACCGGTCACGACGGCGATGGCGATCCTCGCCGAAACCGATCTGGGATTGCCGGCAAATGATGCCGCGACGATCCTCGATACCGTAAGGCAGACGCTGGCCGGCGAAGTCTCGGTCGAGCGTTCCGATGTCATGCGCGGCGTTGGCCGTGCGCTGATCACGCTGGGCGGCGAGGGGCGGATCAGCGCCGCCGATGCCGCGCGCGTGCGGATCGCGATTGCCTCCAGCCTCGTCACGCTGCCACCCCGCGTTGAAACGGTGATCGTGGTGCGGCATACCGCGCAGCCCGATATCATCTGGCGCGAGGAACGCGATCGGTGGAGCCACGAGCTGACCGATGCCGCGCTTGAGACGCTGTTGGCCAGGGCGCGCGACGCCGGTTTTGCGGTTGCGACCCAGGCTGACCTGCTGGCGCTGACCGACGCTGATTTCGTCCGCGCGATCTGGGCTTCGTCGAAGCCGCTGCCGGTCGATGCCGATTATCCGATGTTCTTCATCTACACCTCGGGTTCAACGGGCAAACCAAAGGGCATCGTCCATGCCCATGGCTATGCAGCAGGCGTCGCCGAGACGATGGCTGTGTCGTTCGATGCGCGCCCAGGCGATACCCTGTTCGTCGTTGCCGATCCGGGCTGGATCACGGGGCAAAGCTATCTGATCTGCGCCCCACTGATGACGCGGGTGACGAGCATCATTTCCGAAGGATCGCCGGTTTTCCCGCATGCCGGGCGCTTCGCCTCGATGATCGAGCGGCACGGCGTGACGATTTTCAAGGCGGGCGTCACCTTCCTGAAATCGGTGATGTCTGATCCGTCGAACCTGGCTGACTTGCAGCGTTACGACATGGGCGGGTTGCGGGTCGCGACCTTCTGCGCAGAGCCAACCTCGCCTTCGGTGCAGGCCTTCGGGATGCAGCACGTGGTGCCGCAATATATCAACAGCTATTGGGCGACCGAGCATGGCGGGATCGCCTGGACGCATTTCTATGGCAATGCCGATTTCCCGTTGCAGGCCGATGCGCATGCCTTTCCACTGCCGTGGATCGTCGGTGATGTCTGGGTCGAGGATGCTGATGCGGCGGTGAGCCAGACGCCGTTCGTTCGCGCGGGCGATGACGGTGTGACGTGGCGCCAGGCCGAAATGGGCGAAAAGGGCGAGATCGTGATCGCCGCACCCTATCCCTATCTGGCGCGCACGATCTGGGGCGATGCCGATCATTTTCAGGTCGAAAACGGCAGCGTCATCGGCAACTGGCGCGGCGATGCCGGGCGCTGGATTGACGGCTATTGGAAGCGCTGGCGCGGGGTCTGGGCCTATACCCAGGGCGATTTCGCGATTGCCCATGACGATGGATCATTCTCGCTCCACGGGCGCAGCGATGATGTGATCAACGTCTCGGGCCACCGCATGGGCACCGAGGAGATCGAGGGTGCGGTGCTGCGCGACAAGGCGCTCGATCCCGATTCGCCTGTCGGCAATGTCCTCGTCGTCGGCGCGCCGCACCGGGAAAAGGGGCTGACGCCGCTTGCCTTTGTGGTGCCGGTGTCAGGCCGAAAGCTGACGATCGACGACAAGCGCCGGCTGTTCGAGCTGGTGCGCAGTGAAAAGGGCGCGGTCGCCGTGCCCGCCGATTTCATCGAGGTGAGCCAGTTTCCCGAGACTCGCAGCGGCAAATATATGCGGCGGATGGTCCGGGCATTGGTTGAGGGCGGCGATGTCGGCGATGTGACGACGCTGCGCAATCCTGAGGCGCTCGACGAACTCAAGATCGCGATCGATGCGTGGCAGCGCAAGCAGCGCCTGTCCGAAGAGCAATCGCTGTTCGAGCGCAACCGCTATTTCCTCGTCCAGTACAACCATGTTGCGCCGGGCAAGCGCGTGGCGACCGTCACCGTCACCAACCCGCCGGTCAATGCGCTCAACGAACGCGCGATCGATGAGCTGGTCACCGTGGTCGATCATTTGTCGCGCAAGGACGATGTGATCGCGGTGGTGTTCACTGGCGAGGGTACGGCGTCTTTCGTCGCGGGCGCCGATATCCGCCAGATGCTCGAGGAAATTCATTCGCTCGAAGAAGCGATGGTGCTCCCCAACAACGCCCAGCTCGCGTTCCGCAAGATCGAGACGATGGGCAAGCCGTGTATCGCGGCGGTGCAGGGCGTCGCGCTTGGCGGCGGCATGGAATTCGCGCTTGCCTGCCATTACCGGATCGCCGAGCCGACCGCGCGTTTCGGCCAGCCCGAAATCCGGCTGCGTCTGCTGCCCGGCTATGGCGGCACGCAGCGCTTGCCGCGCCTCCTGAACGAAAAGCGCGGCGCGGAGGGCGTCCGCGATGCACTCGATATGATTCTTGGCGGGCGCAGTATCGATGGCGCCGCTGCGCAGGCGATCGGCCTGATCGACGAAATGGTCGACGGATCGATCGATGCGCTGGCCGAGGCGCATGCAGCCGTCCGCGCTTATGTAAAGGATGGCGCGGCAAGCCCGCTTGGAGCAGCGTTCGCGGATCGAAAGGCGATGACCGAGCGCTGGGAGCAGCCCGCCGACGTCGACGTCGATCAGGTGATGGCGGATGATTTCCTCCAGCGGATCACCCGCCAGCTCGATTGGGCGGGCAGGGGCAAGGCCGGAGAGCGCGCGCTTGATGCAGTGCGCACTGGTCTCCAGCAGGGGATGGCCGCAGGACTTGCACGCGAGGCGGCGCTATTCGCCGAAGCAATCGTCGATCCGGACGGCGGGAAAACCGGTATCCGCCAGTTCATGGACAAGGTGAGCCCGCCGCTGCCGGTGCGTCGCGACGGCGTATGGATCGATGCCGATCACGAACCGCGTGGCAAGGCGCTTGAGGCATCGGGCGACTTGCTGCCCGTCGGCGCGCCTTTCTATCCCGGCGTGTCGGCAATCCCCGCCTGGCAATATGCATTCGGCATCGCGCGGGATGCTGAAACCGGTGCGCCCCGCTTTGGCCCACCGGTGACGCATGAGCGCGAGCTGATCGTCAAGGTGCCAGAGCCAGCGCCCAACGAAGCCTTGCTCTACATGCTGACCAGCGAAGTGAATTTCAACGATATCTGGGCGCTCACCGGCATCCCGGTATCGCCCTTCGATTCGCATGAAGAAGATGTCCAGATCACCGGATCGGGCGGGATCGCGCTGGTCGCCGCGCTTGGTAGCGAGACGCGGGCGCAAGGCCGGGTAAAGGTCGGCGATATGGTCACCGTCTATTCGGGCACCAATGATCTGCTGTCACCTTTGGTGGGCAATGATCCGATGTATGCCGGCTTTTCGATCCAGGGATATGAGACCGAAACCGGCAGCCATGCGCAGTTCCTGGCGGTGCAGGCGCCGCAGATGCACCCGATACCGCCCGATCTGACGCTTGAGCAGGCGGGCAGCTATGTCCTCAATCTGGGTACGATCGCCCGTTGCCTGTTCACCACGCTGAAGATCGCGCCCGGCAAGACGCTGTTCGTCGAGGGATCGGCGACCGGCACCGGCCTGGACGCGCTGCGCAGTTCGGTGCGCACTGGCCTGCAGGTGACGGGTCTGGTCTCGTCGTCGGCGCGCGCAGAATTCGTCAAGGGGCAGGGCGCGACCGGCGCAATCGATCGCAAGGATTCGCGCTTTGCCGATTTGTTCACGGTCGTGCCGGAAGACGCCGAGGCGGCGCGCGACTGGGAAGCGGCAGGTGCGCCGCTGATCGCCGAATATCAGGCGATCAACGATGGCAAGCGCGCCGATTATGTCGTCAGTCATGCCGGCGAAACCGCGTTCCCGCGCAGTTTCCAGCTGCTCGCCGAAGGCGGCACGCTCGCCTTTTACGGTGCCTCGTCGGGCTATCATTTCAGCTTCATGGGCAAGCCGGGGGTGGCAACACCCGAAGAAATGCTGCGGCGCGCCGAATTGCGTGGCGGCGAGGCGGTGCTGATCTTCTACGGCCCGCGGTCGACCGAACTGCTCGACGAGACGGGGCTGGAAATGATCGAGGCGGCGCGGCGCTTCAACGCGCGTAGCGTCGTCGCGACCACCACCGATGGGCAGCGCGAATTCCTGCAATCGCTGGGGCTTGAGGATGCGATCGAGGGCATCGTCAGCCTGGAGGCGATCCGGCGCCGCGAGGGCGCGAATTTCCTGTGGCCCGATACGATGCCGCGCCTGCCCGATGCCAAGACCGATATCGAGGCCTTCAAGGCGGCGGTCCGCGATTATCAGGACCGGGTGATGAAGCCATTCGGATCGGCGATCGGCAAGATTTTGCGATCGCCCGACAATCCGCGCGGCGCGCCCGATCTGATCTTCGAGCGCGCCGCCCAGGATACGCTGGGTGTTTCGACATCGCTGGTAAAGCCGTTCACTGGCCGCGTGATCTTTGCCGAAAATCTGGCCGGCCAGCGTTTCACCTTCTACGCGCCGCAGGTATGGACACGGCAACGCAAGATCCTGATGCCGACCGCGTCGATCCTCGGCACGCATCTGTGCAACGCCTACGAAGTCGCGCGGATGAACGACATGATCGCGGCGGGGCTGCTTGAAGTCACCGAGCCGCAGGTCGTGCCGTGGGAGGGCCTGCCTGAGGCGCATCAATCGATGTGGGAGAACCGGCATTCGGGGGCGACCTATGTCGTCAATCACGCCCTTCCCGAAATGGGCTTGCGTAGTCGCGATGCCTTGCTCGAAGCCTGGGCGGCAGGAGAGGCGAACCCGCCCGACCGATGAAAATCAATGGCATCCGCCGGTTGGCGGTTGCCGTTTAGACATCAGCTGCGGTATGATCAGTCACGCCCTCCCCAGGCCCTGAACATGACGATTTGCGGAAAAGATGACCTTCCGCCACGGTTTCCTGGAGAGTGATATGGCCAAAGCAACGATCGCACCAACGCTTGCCCCTACGAGCGGCGGCAGGCTTGCTGGCAAGATTGCGGTCGTGACGGGGGCTGCCGGCAACATCGGCGGCTATATCGTGCGCCACTATCTCGCCGAGGGCGCGACGGTGGTGATGACGGGCCGCACGCCCTCGCGCACCGATGCTGCTGCGGAAGCGATCCGCGCGGAGACCGGCGTCGATGCAACCAGACTGGCGACCGTGGCGCTCGATGGCGGCGATCCGCAATCGGTCCGCGATGCCATTGCCGATCTGGTCAAGCGGTTCGGCCGGATCGATATCCTCGTCAACAATGCGGGTTCTGCTGGCCCCAAGCAGCCGCTCGAGCAATTGCCGATCGACGCAGCGGAACTCGCCGCGCTGCAAAAGGCGGGGTCGACCGACAGCGAGACGGTAAGCGATGCGATCCGCAATATCTTCGGCGTCGCATGGAACGTCTCGCGCGCAGCGGCGACAGCGATGGGTGAGGGCGGTTCGATCATCAACGTGTCGACGATCTTTTCGCGCACGCCCTATTATGCGCGCACTGCCTATGTTGTACCCAAAGCGGCGATGAACGCCTTTTCGCGCGAATTGTCGCTTGAGCTCGGGCCGCGCGGCATTCGCGTCAATCTCGTCTTCCCCGGCCCAATCGAAAGCGAGCGGATTCGCACCGTGTTCGCGACGATGGACAAGATGCGCGGTGACGATGCCGGGACGACCGCCAATCAGTTCTTCGACATGATGTCGCTGGAACGCGCGACAGGCGGCAATGCCAAGGCCAAGACCTTCCCAACGCCGACCGATATCGCCAAGACTTGCGTCTTTCTGGGCAGCGACGAATCGGCGGCGTTCAACGGCCATGATTTCGAGGTGACGCACGGCATGACGGTGCGCAAGGAAGAGCGCGCCACCTATCTTTCCCGCCCGACGATGCGGTCGATGGACGGCTCGGGGTTGGCGGTGTTGATCGCGGCGGGCGACGGCTGGCAGGAGGCGCTGGAGATTGCCAAGATCCAGATTTCATGCGGCGCGCAGGTGCTGCTGGGGCTGTCGCGCCAGGCCGATGTCGCGATCGTGGAGGCTCGCGCCAAGGCCGAGGATATCGGCGACCGGCTGACGATTGCGCGCTTCAACCGCAGCGAGCCAGCCGCAATGGAGGCGGCGCTTGATGCCTATTCGAAGGAGATCACGCCGATCACCGGCGCGATCTTCATGCCGGTGCTTGGCGCGGGCGAGCTGGTCGGCGATCTTGTCGACGCCAGTGACGAGGATGTGGCGAGCTTCATGGATGTCGAGCTGGCGGGCGCAATTGCGCTGGCGCGCACGATGAGCCGCTACTGGAAGCGCCACGACACGCTGCTCCAGGAGCCGCGCTTCGTTTTCCTCACCAATCCAACCGACGGCAAGGGCGATGTCTATGCGCAGATGCTGCGCGCCGGCATCGAGCAGCTGATCCGCATCTGGCGCGATGAATCGGAGATCGATGTGGCGCATGGCCGCAGGCGCCAGGCCGAATGGGGCAACCAGATCGTCCGCTTCACCAATGCCGAGACGGAAAATATCCGCTTTGCCGCAGGGCATGCCGCGCGCGTGTTGCTGAAGGAAAGCAAGATCCGTGAGGTCACGCTTTATGTTCCGACGAGCATCGGCGAGGCGACGGGCGCTCGCAAGGCGATGCCCGGCTTCAGCGAGAACATCACCGGACTACATCTGGGCAAGGTGGCGCTGATCACTGGCGGATCGGCCGGGATAGGCGGTCAGGTCGCGCGATTGCTGGCGCTGGCGGGCGCGCGGGTGATGATGGTCGCGCGGCGCGAGAGCGAGCTGGCGGTGGCGCGCGCGCGGATCGTCAGCGAGCTCGAGGATATCGGCTTTGCCGGAGTCGAGCGACGCGTGCAGACGCTCGCCAATGTCGATGTCAGCGATTTCGCATCGCTCAAAGGCGCGGTCGACGCAACGCTCAAGGCATTCGGGCGGATCGATTATCTGATCAACAATGCCGGCGTGGCTGGTGCCGAGGATATGGTCGTCGACTTGAGCGTCGATGCCTGGAACTACACGCTCGATGCCAATCTGATCTCGAACTATTTTCTGATGCACCATGTCGTGCCGCTGATGAAGAAGCAGGGCTCGGGCTATATCCTCAACGTCTCGTCCTATTTCGGCGGGGAGAAATATCTTGCGGTCGCCTATCCCAATCGCGCCGATTACGCCGTGTCGAAATCGGGGCAGCGCGCCATGGTGGAGAGCATGGCGCGCTATCTGGGGCCAGAGGTCCAGTTCAACGCGATTGCGCCGGGGCCAGTCGATGGCGATCGGCTGGCGGGTACTGGCGGCAAGCCGGGGCTGTTCGAGCGGCGCGGCAAGCTGATCCTCGAGAACAAGCGGCTGAATGCGATACATGCTGCTTCGGTGAAGGCGCTGCGGCGCGGTGTGCGGGTGGAAGCGCTGCTGACCCGGCTCGCGCGCAACGATACGGTGCGGATGTCGCACGATACCAACAATCCGCGTGAAATCCGCGATCTGGCACTCGCCTGCGCGCGTGAGGGCGACGGGGTGTGCACCTGGGATCAATATCTGCTGACTGCGCCGATTGCCGCCGCGCTTGTATCGCGGTTGCGGCAGGGCGGCTATTTTCTCGATGCGCCGGGCTGGAAGGATCGCGCCGATACCCCGGAAGCAAACGGAGGCTGGCTGCTCCGCGTGCCGCCCGCTGATGCGCCGTTTTTGCCTGCCGACCGGATTGCGATCGAGGCGAACAAGGTTGGCTCAGGGGTGCTTTCCAAGCTGCACCTGGGCAAGATGCCGACCGAGACCGATGTCGCGCAGGCGACCGTGTTCTTCCTCGCGGATCGTGCGGTTTCGGGTGAAACCTTCATGCCATCGGGCGGGCTTAGCGTCGAACGATCGACCACCGAGCGCGAGCTGTTCGGTAGCCCGAAGCAGGAACGGCTCGATCAAATGCGCGGCAAGACGGTGTGGATCATCGGCGAGCATCTGGTCGATTACATTGCAGAGACCGCGCGGGCGCTTGCCGATTGCCATGTCGCTCGGGTGGTGCTGATCACGCGTACGGCAGAGGGATATGCAGCACTGAAGGGCGCGCTGCCCGATCTTGCCGCCGACAAGCTGCCGTCGATCGTCTGCGATGATGGCGTGGAAGCGGCAATGAACGCGGCGCTGCTGAAATGGGGACGCCCAACGACGATATTGTCGACGCCGTTCGAGCCATTGCCGCAGCGGCTGTTCGAGCTCGACGCACCGCTTACGCCCGACGAGTTTCGCGCCGTCGTCGCCGATAATCTCACCAACCACTTCCGGGTGGCGCGCAAGGCATCGCTTTACGACGATTGCCAGCTCGTGCTCGCCTCGCCCGATGTCGCGATGGGCGACAAGAGCCCGGCCTTTGCGCTCGCCAATTTCATCAAGACGACGCTACATGCCTTCACCGCGACGCTTGCGGTCGAGAATGAGCGGCTGGTGCATGATGTGCCCGTCAACCAGGTGAACCTGACGCGCCGGGTGCAATCGGAAGAGCCACGCGATCTCGACGAACATCTGGAGGAGGTGAAGCGTTTTGCCCGGGCAGTGCTGTTGCTGGGCGCGCCGCTTCCCGATGCCGAGGATTCGCGGTATCGCGCGCGCATCTACCGCGGGATGGCGATGACAGTATGAGTATGGCGGGGTGACCGACTATCTGGGTTTCGAAAAGGCGATCGAGGCGCTCGATCGGAGTGCGGCGACGCTCCGCAAGACGGGTGGCAATGCAGCCGAGGCAGCACAGCTGGAGGAGCGCGCGCAGCGCCAGCTGGCGCATCTTTACGGCCATCTGACGCCCTGGCAGCGGACGATGGTGGCGCGGCATCCGGCGCGGCCGCACTTCAATCATTATGTCGGTGGGCTCTTCACCGATTTCATGCCGCTGGCGGGTGACCGCGCCTTTTCTGACGATCAGGCGGTGATCGGCGGGCTCGCGCGGTTCAACGACCGCCGGGTGATGGTGATTGGCCATGCCAAGGGCGAGGATACCGCCTCGCGCATCCGCCATAATTTCGGGATGGGCCGGCCGGAGGGGTATCGCAAGGCGATCCGGCTGATGGATATTGCCGATCGTTTCGGCCTGCCGGTGATCACGCTGATCGATACCCCCGGTGCCTTTCCCGGCATCGATGCGGAGGAGCGCGGCCAGGCCGAGGCAATCGCGCGCAGTACTGAGCGGTGCCTGTCGCTGCGCGTGCCGATCGTGGCGCTGATTGCGGGCGAGGGGGGCTCTGGCGGCGCCGTGGCGTTTGCAGCGGCCAACCGCGTGCTGATGCTCGAACATTCGATCTATTCGGTGATCTCGCCCGAAGGCTGTGCCTCGATCCTGTGGCGCAGCGCAGATCGTGCTGCCGAGGCTGCCGAAGCGATGAAGCTGACCGCGGGCGAGCTGCTGCAGCTCGGCGTGATCGACCGCATCGTCTATGAGCCCGCCGGTGGCGCGCACCGCGACCATGCGACGACGATCAAGCGCGTGGGTACCGCGATCAACGAGGAGTTGCGCGTGCTTTGTGCGGCGTCAGGCGATGAGCTGCTGGCCGAGCGGCGGCGCAAGTTTCTGAAGATGGGGCAATTGATCTAGAGCAGGATGACTTTAGGTTGATCCACTACGACAACCGTTCGTGTCGAACGTAGTCGAGACACGCCGCGCAGCGCTTGGGGCATGTTTCTCGACTTCGCCCGAAACGAACGGGTCAAGGTAAGGTCATCGTACCCTAGTCGTTAGGGCGTCTTTAACGTGTCCCAATGCCGGACACCGATTTACCATCATCTTTGCTGGCGCACGTCGTAAACGATGCGTTAACTGCTGTGCATGCAGCCAAACTTCTCATCGCCCGCGCAACTTGCCGGCCATCCGATCCGCCGCATGGTGGCAACCAAGGTCGGGCCCTCGGCCCCCCGCAAAGCTGGCCGCGACGAAGACGATCTGAAGCTGTTCGCGTTGAGCTTCACTGCGTTCTTCATCTGCATCTACACGCTGATCTTCTGATCGCGCGCGCCGCTGCTCAATCGCAAGCGCGGTGGAGTTTTTGCGCGAGCCAGGCAGCGCCGATGCACATTGCGGCGACCAGAAACAACAGCATGTCCGGGGTGGCGCCCAGCGCCGTCAGCGACAGGACGATGATCGCCCCCACCACCATCGCGCCGGAATTGACGACGTTGTTCGCTGCCACCGTCCGCGCGGTCTGATCCTTGGTCACCGTCGTCGTCAAAAAAGCATAGAGCGGCACGACGAACATCCCGCCAGTGATGGCAATGCCCATCAGGATGGCGATGACGAGCCAGGCGCTTGGCTGGGCAGCAAATTCCATGACCGAGTAAAGATG
Organism: Sphingomonadales bacterium; assembly: GCA_038315875.1. Taxonomy (GTDB): domain Bacteria; phylum Pseudomonadota; class Alphaproteobacteria; order Sphingomonadales; family Sphingomonadaceae; genus Sphingomonas. The sequence goes on from JBBQAG010000008.1 coordinate 47,213, forward strand.
GCCCCCCGGTGCTGGCGTCCATTGCCGCGAAACCACCGCGAACAGCGCGACCAGCACCCCCATTGCGATCACCATGCCGGGGGCAAAACGCGCCGAAATCTTGCCCTTCAGCATCGAATTGATCACCACAGAGCCGATTGCCACGCCAATCGAAAACAGCGCGATCGTCAGGCTGGCGACCTGCTGGCTCGCGGTCAGCATGTTCTTCACCAGCGGCGGAAAGGTGATGATCAGGACAGCGCCCAGCGCCCAGAAAAAGCTGATCGAACAGATCGCGAGGAACAGCCGCGGGATGTGCATTGTATGGCTGATCAATCGCCAGGAAGAGGTGATCGGATTGAGGGTGATGGTCAGTTCCGGTCCCTGGCGCGGTGCCGGCGGGATGTAGCGCGAGACGAACCAGCCGAAGACGGCGATACCCAGCACGGTCCATGCCGTTGCCTCGATCGAGATCCAGCCCGCAGCGACGGTGCCGAGCAGCACCGCCAGATAGGTGCCCGCCTCGACCAGCCCGGTGCCCCCCAGCACCTCATCCTCGCGCAGATGCTGCGGCAGGATCGCGTATTTGATCGGCCCGAAAAAGGTCGCGTGGATACCCAAGCAGAGCACCGCGCCGAGCATCAGGACGATGCCGATGGTGACGAAGCCAGCGCGCACCGTCATCAACCCCGCTGCACCAATCATCATGATGAAAATTTCGGCGATCTTCACGATCCGGATGATGCGCGCTTTGTCGTGGGTATCGGCAAGCTGACCCGACAGTGCTGAAAGCAGGAAGAAGGGCAGGATCTGCAGGCCGGTTGCCAGCGCGTTGAAGTTCGATTCGACGCGGGCATCGTTGAACACCTGATAGGTCGCAAACAGCACCATCGATGTCTTGAACAGATTGTCGTTGAAGGCGCCCAGAAACTGCGTCGTGAAAAGCGGCAGGAATCGGCGCTCCTTGAGAAGTCCGAGCGCGTTCAGCATGGCAAAGATTGGCCCTCAGGTGGCAATGGGTTTATTCGCAGATTCACCGGGCCATAGCCGAACGCCGCCAAGAGCATCAATCGGTTAATCGCATGTGCCTGAAACCGGGGGTTTGCGCCGGGCAATCTCGGGCGT
>JBBQAG010000019.1:0-33235 GCA_038315875.1 Sphingomonadales bacterium
CCCGGCGCGACTAATCTGGTCACCGGCATCGCCAACGCGTTTCTCGACAGCGTGCCGATGGTCGCGATCACTGGGCAGGTCGCCTCGCCATTGATGGGCACCGATGCGTTTCAGGAAGTCGATATCTTCGGCATCACCCTGCCGATCGTGAAGCACAGCTTCCTGCTCCGGCGGACCGAGGATATCCCCGATATCATGGCGCAGGCATTTGCAATCGCGCGTTCGGGTCGACCGGGGCCAGTGCTTGTCGATCTGCCCAAGGACGTCGCGATGGGCATGGCGGACGCACGCGAGCCCGCCGCCGTTGCCTATCCGCTGCCAGCGATCGATCCCGATCTGATTGCGCGTGCCGATGCAATGATCGCAGCCGCCAAATCGCCGATCCTGTATTTCGGCGGCGGCATCTCGATCGCCAAAGCGGAACGCGCGCTGCGCGATTTTGCCGATCGCAGCGGCATTCCGTCGACTGGCACGCTGAAAGGGCTCGGTGCCATCCACACCAATGCGCCGCATTTCCTGGGCATGATCGGCATGCACGGCCTGCGCGCCGCCAATATGGCGATCGACGAGTGCGATCTGCTGATCTGCGTCGGCGCTCGCTTCGATGACCGGGCGACAGGCAAGCTCGATACCTTCGCGCCCAATGCTCGCGTCCTGCATTTCGATGGAGACCCAGCCGAAATCAGCAAATTGCGGCGCGCCGATATCGGCATTGCCGGCGATCTGTCCAACATTCTCGATGGTTTGCAGGCCAAGCCGCCGATCGCGCCCTGGGTTGATCGCTGCCTCGCCCGCAAACGCGCCAACCCGATGGATTATGATGCGCCGGGTTCAGGCGTCTACGCGCCCGCCATGCTGCGACAGTTGTCGGAAGCTGCCGGCGACAAGGCGATCTTCACCTGCGATGTCGGCCAGCACCAGATGTGGGTCGCGCAGCATTGCCAATTCTCTAGGCCGCAAGCCCACCTGACGAGCGCGGGACTGGGCACGATGGGGTATGGCATGCCCGCCGGCATTGGCGCGATCCTTGCCGAGCCCGATGCAACCGTCATCACCGTCAGCGGCGATGGATCGTTCATGATGAATGTCCAGGAATTGGCGACGATCCGCCGGTATCGCCTGCCGCTGAAGATCGTGCTGCTCGACAACAGCCAGCTCGGCATGGTGCGTCAGTGGCAGGAATTATTCTTCGAGGAAAATTTCTCCGAGATCGATCTCAGCGACAATCCCGATTTTGCCGAAGTCGCCCGATCGTTCGGCGTCGAGGCGTTCACGATCGATCACCGCACTGAAGTGCCCGGCGCAATCGATCGGTTGCTACGCACGAAAGGCGCAATCCTGTGCCATGTGCGGATCGATCCGCGCGAAAATGTGTGGCCTTTGGTGCCGCCCAATCATTCGAATACGCAGATGATGGAGAAGAAGTGATGGACCGTATCCGGATCGACTTTGCGCTCGATGAAGGCGCCATTCTCCGCATCCTCGGGCTGATCGAGCGCCGTGGCTTCAAGGTGACGGGCATCGCCATGCATCAGACCGGCGCCGGTCATCCCGGTGGGGGCGAAACGGCGGCGATGACGATCGATATGGAGGCACGCGATGCCGGCCGCGACATCGCGGTGCTGCTGCCGCAGTTGCACCGGCTGCTCGAAGTTCGGTCAGTGAGCCTGTTTTCTGCGCAAATGGCGAGTGCAGCGTGATGGCCGGCGACCAGATTTTCATCTTCGATACCACCTTGCGCGATGGCGAGCAGGCCCCGGGCTTTTCGATGAACGAGGAGGGCAAGCTGCGGATGGCGCGCGCCCTCGCCGCGCTAAAGGTCGATATTATCGAGGCGGGATTCGCGGCTGCTTCGCCCGGCGATTCACGTGCTATCGAGCGGATCGCGCGGGAAGTGCAAGGGCCGGTGATCTGCTCGCTCGCGCGGGCGACCCGCGGCGATGTCGACGCCGCCGCGCGTTCGCTTGCCGATGCAGCGCGCAAGCGCATTCACGTATTTCTCGGCACCAGCCCCATCCACCGCGAGGCGAAGCTGAAAATGACGCGCGCTCAGGTGCTTGAGGGTATTCGCGCATCCGTTTCCCAGGCGCGTGACTATGCCGATGATGTCGAGTTTTCCGCCGAGGACGCGATCCGCACCGAGCGCGATTTCCTGGTCGAGGCGCTGTCAGTGGCGGTCGCGGCGGGTGCCACCACGCTCAACGTGCCCGATACCGTCGGCTACACCACGCCCGACGAAATTCGCGACCTGTTCGAATATCTGACGAAGCACGTCCGTGGCGCAGATGGCGTGATCTTTTCGGCGCATTGCCACGATGACCTCGGCATGGCGGTTGCCAATTCGCTGGCGGCGGTGCGCGGCGGGGCACGGCAGATCGAATGCTCGGTCAACGGCATTGGCGAGCGCGCGGGCAACGCCGCTCTTGAGGATATCGTGATGGCCCTCAAGACCCGGGCCGACACCTTCGGCGTGCAGAGCGGTGTGGATACCACCCAGATCATGACGGCAAGCCGGGTATTGGCGCAGGTAACCAACAGCCCCCCACCCCGCAACAAGGCGATCGTAGGGGCCAACGCCTTTGCCCATGAATCGGGCATCCACCAGCACGGCATCCTGCAGAACAGAGAAACCTACGAGATCATGAAACCCGAAGACATCGGTCTATCGACAGACGGCATCATCCTGGGCAAGCATTCGGGTCGCCATGCGCTGGCAATGCGGGCACGAGCGCTGGGCTATGTGCTTGAGGGCAACAAGCTCGACGATGCCTTCGCATCGTTCAAGATCGTCGCCGATGAAGTGGGCATTGTCGATAGCGCGCGGCTGCTGTCAATTCTATCGGGCCAGGAAAGCGGGCGGATCGAACGGCCCTGGACTTTGGGCAAGGTCGAAATCCGCGCGCCTGTATCGGCAAACGCCAATCCAGTGGCGCGCGTGGAATTGGAACACGGCGATCGTGGCCGCGTGATCGATATCGCCTCGGCACCCGGCGCGCTCGATGCAGCCTTTCTCGCGGTGAGCCAGATCATCGGCGTTGCGGGCCGCGTCCACCAGCTCGAAATGCAATATGTCGCCGCTGATCCGGGTGAGGTCGGCGCCAATGGCCAGGGCGCCAACGTGCTGGTCGAAATCTCGATCGAAGTGGGTGATGAAATCTTTGCGGGGCGGGCGAGAGAGCGTGACATCCTGCCTGGCTGCGTCGCGGCCTATATCGACGCAGCAAGCAATGCCGAGGCAGTGCTCCGCATCCGCGCGGCATCGCCCGAGGCAGCGCGGGCGGCGTGAGCGGTTCGGCAGCGATCGCGCTGCTGCCGGGCGACGGCATCGGCCCCGAAGTGACTCGCGAGGCAGTCGCTTGCCTGGCAATGCTGTCGAACAGCTTCGGGCTTGGGATGCGATTTACCGAATATGATTTCGGCGGGGTGGCGATCGACAAACATGGAGACCCCCTGCCCGCGGCGACGCTAGCGGCAGTGCGCGAGGCAGACGCGATCCTGATGGGAGCAATCGGCGGTCCGCAATGGGCGGGGCTTTCAAAAAATCCCGAAAGCGGGTTGCTGCGGCTTCGCAGCGAGCTTGGCCTGTTTGCGAACCTGCGGCCCGCACGGATCATTCCGGGCATGGAAGATCTGTCGCCGCTCCGCCCTGAGCTGGTGGCGGGCGCCGATATCCTCGTCGTGCGGGAGCTGACCGGCGGGCTCTATTTCGGCGAGCATGTGCTTGAACAAGACCGCGCCAGCGACATGTGCGTCTATACCCGCGTCGAGATCGAGCGGATCGCACATGTCGCATTCCGCGCGGCGCAGGCGCGGCGCGGCAAGCTGACCTCAGTCGATAAGGCCAATGTGCTGTCGACCTCCAAATTATGGCGATCGGTGGTTACTGGGCTCGCTCCGAGTTACCCCGACGTTACGCTCGATCACCTGTATGTCGATGCAGCCGCAATGGCGCTGGTGTACAACCCTCTCAGGTTTGATGTGATTCTTACCGAAAACCTTTTTGGTGATATTCTGTCGGACGAGCTTTCGGTGATCCCCGGCTCGATCGGGCTGCTTGGCTCGGCGAGTACAGGTCATGGCAAGGGTGGGCTGTTCGAGCCGATCCACGGCTCCGCCCCCGATATCGCAGGGCAGGACCGCGCCAATCCCGCTGGCGCAATGGAGAGTGCGGCAATGCTGCTCGATACGATCGGCGAACCGATGGCGGCGGAGGCAATGCGCCACGCGGTGCGTCGAACCCTGCTTGACGGCATCCGCACCGCAGATCTTGGCGGCACCGCGCGATGTTCCGAATTCGGCATTGCCGTTCGTGAACGGATGCGGACGCGGGCGGAGATCGCCGCATGACCAACGCGCCACGGACGCTGTATGAAAAAATCTGGGATGCCCATGTCGTCGATCGGCGCCCCGACGGCACCTGCCTGATCTATATCGACCGGCATCTGGTCCACGAAGTGACGTCGCCCCAGGCGTTCGAAGGTCTGCGGATTGCCGGCCGGCGCGTACGGCGCCCTGATCTGACGCTGGCGGTGCCCGATCATAACCTGCCGACCACTGCACGCGTCGACAAAACGGGCAAGCGCATCCCGATCGCCGATCCAGCAAGCGCGGGCCAGCTTGCTGCGCTTGAGGCCAATGTTGCCGAATTTGGCATCCCCTATATCGGAGATCGGGCAGCACAGCAGGGCATAGTCCATGTTGTCGGGCCCGAACAGGGTTTCACCCTGCCCGGTACGACTCTGGTCTGCGGGGACAGCCACACCGCCGCTCACGGGGCGCTTGGCGCGCTCGCCTTCGGCATCGGTACGAGCGAGGTCGAGCATGTGCTGGCGACGCAGACATTACTGCTTGCGCCCTCCAAGACGATGGAAGTGCGCGTCGAAGGCACGCTGGCGCCGGGCGTTACCGCCAAGGACCTGATCCTGACGATCATCGGCCGGATCGGCGCTGCGGGCGGCACCGGCCATGTCATCGAATATCGCGGAACGACGATCGAAGCACTCAGCATCGAGGCCCGGCTGACGATCGCCAACATGTCGATCGAGGCAGGCGCACGCAGCGGGCTGATCGCGCCGGACGAGAAGACATTTGCCTATCTGGAAGGTCGCCCGATGGCACCAAAGGGTGCCGACTGGACGCGGATGCTCGACTATTGGCGCACCCTTGCGACTGATCGAGGCGCGCATTTCGACAAGACAATCCTCATCGATGCTGCCGATGTCGCGCCGAGCGTTACCTGGGGCACCAGCCTCGACGATGTGATCGACGTGACCGGCAGCGTGCCCGATCCCGAAAGCTTCGCAGAACCCGCGCGCCGCGCCGCCGCCGCCAAGGCACTCGCCTATATGGGCCTTGCACCCGGCACGCGCATCACCGAGATTACCGTCGAGCACATCTTCATCGGCAGCTGCACCAACAGCCGGATCGAGGATCTGCGCGCCGCCGCCGCGCTGATCGAGGGAAAGCACATCCATCCCCGCATCCGTCAGGCGCTCGTCGTGCCGGGCTCGGGCCTCGTTAAGCGTCAGGCAGAAGCCGAGGGGCTTGATGCGATCTTTACAGCGGCAGGCTTTGAATGGCGTGAGCCCGGCTGTTCGATGTGCCTTGGCATGAACCCAGACAAGGTACCGCCGGGGGAGCGCTGCGCTTCCACTTCGAACCGCAATTTCGTCGGTCGGCAGGGGCCCGGCGCGCGCACCCACTTGCTCTCCCCTGTCATGGCCGCCGCCGCCGCCATAAACGGCCGGTTGAGCGACGTGCGCGAGATGATGGCATGACCCCGGTCGAAAAGGTCGAAGGCCGCGCCTACCCGCTTGGCGTCGCCAATATCGATACCGATGTGATCATTGCCGCCGAACATTTGAAGACGATCAGCCGCACCGGCCTTGGCATCCACGCGTTTGAGACGATCCGCCGCGTCGAAGGCAATGTGTTCGACGATCCTGCCAATGCGGCCGCGAGCATTGTTATCGCGGGGGATAATTTCGGCTGCGGATCGAGCCGCGAGCACGCCGTTTGGGCGATGATGGACATGGGGGTGGGGGCGGTGATCGCGCCGTCCTTCTCCGACATATTTTCAGGCAATGCCTTCAAGAATGGCATGGTGACAGTGGTGCTGCCGCAAAGCGCGATCGACCGGCTGATGGAGGTCGCCAAAACCGATCCGATCACGATCGATCTGGCGACGATGACGGTGACGACGCCGTTTCAGGATCGCTTCGCGTTCTCGCTCGATCCATTCCGGCGTGATTGCCTGATGCACGGCACCGATGAAATCGCGCTGACGCTGGCGAGCGATGGCGTCATTGCGGCGCATGAAGCGCAAGCGCCGGCGTTATCCTTCCCAATGGCCGCGCTCGACCTCGCATAATCCGCCGCTCGGGCGGCAGACATGGATCAGCGCCAGCGGTTGCCCCTCTGCCACAAAGTGATCGAGCGCGGCCTGTTTCAATGACGCCATGGCACGCTGCGGCGCGAGGGCGACGACGCATCCGCCAAAGCCGCCGCCAGTCATTCTTGCGCCACCCTGCCCTATGATTTCGGCTGCAAGCCGGGCGACAAGGCGATCGATCGGCGGCACCGTAATTTCGAAATCGTCGCGCATCGACTGGTGCGAGCGCGCCATCAATTCGCCGATCGCTGTCCAGTCGCTTCGCTCGATCGCAGCGATCATGGCCAGCACGCGCGCATGTTCCGTCACAACGTGGCGGGCGCGGCAATACGCGATCGGGTCGATCCGAGCAGCCTCGTCGTCGAGCCTCTCCAGCGCGAGATCGCGAAGCGCGGGTAGGCCGAAATGGGACGCCACTGCCTCGCACGATCGTCGTCGCTCGTTATACGCACTGTCGACCAACCCCCTCGCTATGCCGGAATGGACGATCAATATTGCCATTTCATCGGGCAGCGGTACCGCGCGGATATCAAGCGAGCGGCAGTCGATCATCAGCGCCGCGCCCGCCTGCCCACGCGCCGCCGCCAGCTGATCCATGATCCCACAGGCGCAACCGACATAGTCGTTCTCGGCGGCCTGGGCGATGCGCGCCAATTCTGTAGGATCGAACTCCTGATCGCCCGCCAGCGCCGCCGCCAGCGCTACCCCCAGTGAGGCGGAGGAGGACAGCCCAGCCCCTAGCGGCACATCGCCGGCAATCGCTATTTTGGCGCCGCCGACGGCGATCCCCCGATCTCGCATCGCCGCCACGACCCCGCGCACATGCGCGCGCCAGCCAGGATCGGGTGCCGAAAATGGCAGGCCCGGATCAAAACGGTCGCGCGCGTCGAAATCGACGCTGATCGCATCGATCGATGCGTCATTGGCAGGCCCTATCGCGACCGCGGTGCCGCGATCGATCGCGCAGGGCAATACAAAGCCGTCGTTATAATCGGTGTGTTCGCCGATCAGATTGACGCGACCGGGGGCGAACAGGATGCGGACAGGATCGACACCGAAATTACGCCTGAATGCGTCCAGAGCGCGGCGCACTGGCGTCGCCGCATTCACGCGAGCTGATCGGCTACGCTGCGCAGCATTGCCGCAGCATTTTCCGGCGTCAGGTCGCGCTGCGGCTCGGCGAGCATTTCGTAACCGACCATGAATTTGCGCACGCTCGCCGATCGCAACAACGGGGGATAGAAATGCGCGTGGAGCTGCCAATGGCCGCTGTCCGCGTCGTCGAATGGCGCGCCGTGCCAACCCATCGAATAGGGAAAACGCGTGGCGAAAAGCTTATCATAGCGCGCGGTCAAGCGCCTCAGGATATCGGCGAGGCTGTCGCGCTGCGCACCCTGCAGATCGGGCATTCGCGCAATTGGAAAACGCGGCAGCAGCAATGTCTCGAACGGCCAACTTGCCCAATAGGGAATGATCGCGAGCCAATCGGCATTGGCGGCGACTTCCCGATCGCCGCCCGCTTCGCGACTTGCCAGATCGCGGAGCATCACCGTTCCGTGCTCGGCAAGATAGGCGCGCTGCGTTGCATCCTCGGTTGCCGTCTCATCGGGTAGATGAGCTGTCGCCCAGATTTGGCCATGAGGGTGCGGATTGGAACAACCCATCATCGCCCCCTTGTTTTCAAACACCTGCACTGATCGATAGCGGGTTCCGAGCCTGGCGCTCTCCTCGCACCAGCAATCGACAATCGCGCGCACGCCCGCCTGGGAAAGCTCTGGCATCGTCAGCGAATGATCGGGCGAATAGCAGATCACGCGCGCCTCCCCGCGCGCCTGTTCGGCGGCGAAGAGCGGGTCGTCGATCTGGACGGCGTTGGACTCGGGCAGCACCGCCGCGTAATCATTATCGAAGACGAAAGTGCCGTCATAATCAGGGTTTCGCACGCCGCTTGCACGTGCGTTGACGGGGCACAGATAGCAACCCGGATCGTGGCTAGGGCCGCGCGTGTCTGGCGCATCCTCCTGCCCCTGCCATGGCCGTGCCAAGCGGTGCGGCGAAACCAGCACCCAGCGCCCGTTGAGCGGGTTGCGCCGCCGGTGCGGGCCCGGAGGCGCCTTTCCGGTCACGCCGCAGCCCGCGTCCAGCCGATGAACTGCGCGCGTCGGCCCAGCGCGAATCGATTGATCGCGAGCGCACAAAGGATTGAGCTGAACAGCGTGACCACCATGAAATCGATATAATGCAGCGTGATCACGCCGCTCGGCTGGAGAACGAAGGAGTAGAGCGCATAAAGCGCCACCCCCCACACAACCCCGCCCGTCGCAGCCGATGCAGCGACATGGCGAAACATCAGACCGACGATGAAGGCGGAGAGGATCGGCATCGATGACAGGCCATTCAATTGCTGCAGCAGATTGATGATGCTGGTCGCATTCTGGTAAACGGGCACTAGCGCGACCGCGAGGATGGTGACGGCGATCGATACGATCATGCTCAGTCGCCAGTGATCCTTCACCTTGCCGAAATATTGATCATGAAAATCGATCGAATAGAGCGCAACGGTCGAGTTGAGGACAGCGCTGGTATGGGCGATCACGGCGGCGGCAATCATCGCCGCGAACGCGCCCGAAAGCCATGGCGGCAGCACCTGCGCGACGAGCAGACCATATGCCTTGTCACCGACATTGCCGATCAGCTGATACGCCACGACCCCGGGCACCGTGACGATGACGGGGATGATCATGATCCGGATCAGGGCCGCAGCCAGCACGCCCTTTTGCGCCTCGCGCACCGTTGGCGCCGTCATCGCCTTTTGAGTGATGTTCTGATTGGTCGACCAGTAGAAGATCTGGATGAATATCATGCCCGTGAACAAGGTGTGGAACGGGATCGGCGAATCAGCGGCACCGAAGAAGGTCACCCGCTCTGCCGGCACATTGTGGAACAAGTCGAAATTCACCGCCGCGAGCGCGAGGATGACGATCAGCACCGCAATCGCCAGCACGCCGAACCCCGAATAGGTGTCCATCACCGCGACCGCCCTCAAGCCACCAAGGATCGTATAAGCCGCACTGATCACAGCCAGGATTGCCGCGAAAACAAGCAGCGGCGTGCCCGTGCCGAACAATGATTGCAGGAACAGCGCGCCGCTATAGAGCCCGGCCGGCAGATAAATGAGGATATTGCCGAACAGGAACAGCGCGGAGATCAGCGTCCGCACCCCGCGCGTATCGCCTTGATACCGCCGATCGAGCAATTCAGTGACGGTCGTGCAGTCGTTACGATAATAAACAGGCACGAACACGAAGGCGAGGATCAGCAGGCCGACAAAGCCCGAAATCTCCCACCAGGCGAGCAACAACATCTGATTGCCGTTCATGCCGACAAGCTGATCGGTCGACAGATTGGTCAGCGTGATTGACCCAGCGACGAACACCCAACTGAGCCCGCCACCGGCAAGGAACACGTCCTTTTCGCTGCCGTCATGCCGGACGCGGCGGACCTTGAGCCACGTCGCCAGCCCGATCGCCGAGAGCAGGCATATCGCGACCGCCATCTGGATGCTGCCGCCGACCATGCTTCCGCTCTCCCCTGCGCTTATTTTCGCACGAGCATAGGCGGTCGCACCTTGCGCGCAAGCGGCGCGGGCGCGAGTGTCGATCGATGGACGACGACACACCCGACGAAGCGTCTGGCGACTTCGACAGCGATTACTGGGATGTCGCCCCGTGCCGCATCGACGGCGAAGCGATCTCGCTGGTGTTGGGACTGCACTGCGATGGTTTTCCGACGTTGCTCTATCTCGGCGCCCGGCTGCCGGAAGACGAAGATTTACACGCGCTTCAAGTCGCGACTGCCCCGCGTCGCCACGGCTCGCAGCCCGATGTGCCGCCGCCCGCATCGATATGGCCGCAGTCCGGGCGCGGTTATCTGGGCATGCCGGCATTGTCCCTGAGACGGGGAGATGCCCTGCTGCCCAGCGACTTGAGAATTGTCGAGGAGCGGACTGAGAAGCAACGGCTGATGCTGGTGCTCGAAGATCGGGCGGCGGGGGTGCGGGTGGTGATCGAGTGGGTGATCGGCAGCGGCAACGTCGTTCGCGCAAATGCCGCGGTCACCAACATTGGGGATGCGGCCCTTGCCATCGACCGGATTGCGAGCATCGCCCTACCCCTGCCCGGCTGGGCAGGCCATGCGACGCGCTTCCACGGGCGCTGGGCGGGCGAGATGCACGAAGCCACGGCACCGATCCCCCATGGTCGCAGTGGCGGAGAATCGCGCGGAGGCCGGCCAGGCTTTGGCGCGGCCAACTGGCTGATCGCGCACGATGCGCACTTCGATGCCGATCAAGGTCGGGGCATCGCGCTGCATCTTGCTTGGAGCGGCGATCACGAAACCGTGATCGAGCATGATGCCGATGGCGCGCGCGTTCAGATGGGGTTACGCCTCGATCCCGGCGAGATCGTATTGGCGCCGGGCGCGAGCTTCATCACGCCTGAGGCCGTGCTGGCGATCACCAGCGCCGGACGCAACGGCATCCGGCGCGCATTCCACGCGCACTTGCGCGCCGACGTGCTGCCCGACCGCGCGAAATGGCCGCCACGACGCGCGCATCTCAACAGCTGGGAAGCGCTCGCCTTCGATATGGACGAGATGCGGCTGACCCGGCTGGCGGATGCAGCCGCGGCGATCGGCATCGAGCGTTTCGTCGTCGATGACGGTTGGTTTGCGGGCCGTGCCGATGACCGGACGAGCCTTGGCGACTGGAGCGCCGATCCTGTGCGCTTCCCAAAGGGTCTCGATCGACTGATCGATTATGTCGGCGAACATGGCATGGATTTCGGGCTGTGGGTCGAGCCCGAAATGGTCAGCCCCGACAGTGCGCTTTGCCGCGCGCATCCCGATTGGTGCCTCCACCGTTCCCAAGACGACCGGCCAACGCAGCGGCATCAGCTCGTTCTCGATCTGGCGCGTGCGGAGGTCCGCGATCACCTGTTTGGCACGCTCGACACGCTCCTCACCAATCACCGCATCGCTTATCTAAAATGGGATCATAACCGCGATCTGTTTCCCAATGACGGCGCCGGCTATCGACAGACGAGCGGCTTTTATGCCTTGCTCGATCGGCTGCGCGCGGCCCATCCGCAGGTTGAGATCGAAAGCTGCGCGAGCGGCGGCGGGCGGATCGATTACGGCGTCCTTAAGCGCTGCCACCGCGTCTGGCCAAGCGACAACAACGATGCCGTCGAGCGGCTGCGGATCAACCGCGCCTGGAGCCTGTTCTTGCCGCCCGAGGTGATGGGCAATCACGTTGGCCCCAGCCCCAACCCGATCACAGGGCGGATACTGCCAATGGATTTTCGCGCCAAGATCGCGGTGTTCGGGCATATGGGCGTCGAGGCTGATCCGGCCAAGATGAGCGAAGATGACCGCCATGTGCTCGCCACCCATATCGATTGCTACAAGCGGTACCGACATCTGCTCCATCACGGGCAAATGCGTGAACTTTCCTTCGACGAACCGGGCTTGTTCGGCCTGATCGTCGAGCATCTCGGGCGCTCCCTTGCATTGGTGGCGCGCGCTGATTCCCCGATCGAGTATAACGCTCGACCGATCCTTTTCCCCGGCCTTGATCCGGCGATGCGCTATGTCGTTACCTTTCCGGGCAGCGATATCGAGAAGGCGCCCAACCCGGTCGGGAACTGGGCACTCAGCGGGCGCATGCTTGCCGATGCAGGGCTCGTCCTGCCGCTCGCACGACCCTACACGGCCTGGCTGATCGCGTTTGAAGCAATGGACCTGCCGACATGATGCGCCTTGGCTGCTGCTATTATCCCGAGCATTGGCCCGAGGATATCTGGGCGGACGATGCGCGGCGGATGGTCGAAATGGGCTTCAGCCGCGTCCGGATCGGCGAATTTGCCTGGAGCCGGATTGAGCCCGATCCCGGACGATATGATTGGGGCTGGCTCGACCGCGCAATCGAGACGCTGCACGCAGCGGGCCTTGGCATCATCCTCGGTACGCCAACCGCGACACCGCCCAAATGGCTGGTGGATGCGATGCCCGATATGCTCGCGATCGACGCCGAAGGGCGGCCGCGCAAATTCGGATCGCGACGACATTATTGCTTTTCGCATGGCGGCTACCGAAAGGCATGCGCGCGTATCGTCACCGATCTTGCCGCGCGCTATGGCGATCACCCTGCAATCGTCGCTTGGCAAACCGACAATGAATATGGCTGCCACGATACTATCGTCAGCTATTCGGCGGCCGCAGCGGCGGGGTTTCGGCGCTGGCTGGCGGAGAAATACGCCGATATCGGCGCGCTCAACCGCGCCTGGGGCAATGTCTTCTGGAGCATGGAGTATCGATCTTTCGACGAGGTCGATCCGCCGAACCTGACGGTCACCGAGCCCAATCCGGCCCACGCCCTCGATTATCGCCGTTTCGCCTCGGCTGAGGTCGTGGCTTTCAACCGGCTTCAGGTCGATATCCTGCGTGCCGCCTCGCCGGGGCGCGACATCGTCCATAATTACATGGGCTTCTTCGCCGCTTTCGATCATCACGCCGTGTCGCGCGATCTCGATGTGGCGAGTTGGGACAGCTATCCAATCGGCTTTCTCGAACAATTCTGGTTCAGCCGGCACGACAAGCTTCGCTATGCGCACCAGGGCCACCCCGATATCGCCGCTTTCCATCATGATCTGTATCGCGGCTGCGGGCGGGGTCGCTGGTGGGTGATGGAGCAACAGCCGGGGCCGGTGAACTGGGCCCCGCACAACCCCGCGCCGCTGCCCGGCATGGTCCGCCTATGGACGCTGGAGGCGGCAGCGCACGGGGCCGAACTCGTATCCTATTTCCGTTGGCGGCAGGCGCCGTTCGGGCAGGAGGCACATCATGCCGGGCTGCTGCGGCCGGACCGTGTGGACGATACAGGCGCGCATGAGGCGCGCGCATCGGCGGCTGATCTGGCAACGCTGGGGCCAATTGGTCCGCCGCCGAAATCGGTCGCGCTGCTGTTCAGTTACGAAGCCGCCTGGCTGTTCGATGCGCAGCCACAGGGGCGCAGTTTCCGATATATGGAGCTGGTTTTCGAAGCCTATTCGGCACTTCGGCGATTGGGCCTCGATATCGATATCCTGCCCGCCGATGCAGCGATTGATGGCTACAGGATGATCGTGATCCCCTCGCTGCCTATTCTCGATGCAGCTTTGGTCGAACGGCTCGCCGGACTCCGCGTCCCCATCCTGTTCGGCCCGCGCAGCGGCAGCCGGACACCAGATTTCCAGATTCCGGACACGCTTCCCCCCGGCGCGCTCCAGTCGCATTTGCCGATCAGGGTCACACGCGTCGAAAGCCTGCGCGAAGGCCTCGTCGTGCAAGGCGATGGCTTTTCGATCACGCGCTGGATCGAGCATGTCGAGACCGAGATAGCGGCCGAGGAAATGCTCGACGACGGGCGCGGAATTGTCTTTGCAGCAAACGGCCTTCGCTATCTCGCCGGCTGGCCGGATGCCGCACTGCTCGCGCGGCTATTCTCACGGATGGCCAAGGAAGCGGGCATCGCGACGCTCGCCCTGCCAGAAGACATCCGGCTGCGGCGACAAGGCAATCTTTGCTTTGTCTTCAATTATGGCCCGGAGCCGATTGATCTCGACACATTCATGGCGCTGCCTGAAGCGCTGCTGATCGGCACGCCGTCGCTTGCCCCTGCCGGCATTGCTGCATGGCGATTTGCCAGCCATGCCCCACCCAGCCTAGAAGTCACCCACCGGCGTCAGACCGGATGATGATGGAGAATAGCATGTCCCACGCCCGGATGCTCTGCTGCACAGCCCTGCTTGCCCTTGCCGGCGGTTGTTCGACCGCGCCGAAGACCGATGCGGACGGCTTCACGATCGACCCGGGTTTCGAGGCCAAGCTTCAGGAGCAGCTGCTCGATGCAAAGCCGGGCAGCGTCGTGCTGATTCCGGCGGGCAAATATGCGCTGACACGCTCGCTCAGCGTCGCGGCCAATGGCGTGACAATCCGCGGCGCTGGCATGTTCAAATCGGTGCTTTCCTTCGCAAAACAGAGCTCGGGCGCTGAAGGGCTGCTCGTCACCGGCGATGATTTCACGCTGGAAGATGTCGCGATCGAGGACAGCAAGGGCGATGCGCTGAAGATCAACGGTACCAAGAATGCGGTGATGCGCCGGGTGCGCGCCGAATGGACCGGCGGCGCGAAGACATCGAACGGCGCTTACGGCCTCTATCCCGTCCAGGTCACCAATGTGCTGATCGAGGACAGCGTGGTGAAGGGCGCGTCCGATGCCGGCATCTATGTCGGGCAATCGACCAACATCATCGTCCGCAACAACATCGCTGAAGACAATGTCGCCGGCATCGAGATCGAAAATTCAACCGGCGCCGATGTCTATGGCAACACCGCCAAGGGCAATACCGGTGGCATCCTGGTGTTCAACATGCCCGATCTGCCGGTCCCCGGCAGCAAGACGCGGCTGTTCAAGAATCAGGTGATCGCGAACAACCACGCGAATTTCGGCACGGCGGGCACGGCCGTTGCCTCAGTGCCGCCCGGCGCAGGGATCGTCATCAATTCGAACGACGATGTCGAGATTTTCGATAATGATCTGAAGGACAATAATACCGCCAACGTCATCATCTCGAGCTATTATTCGCTCGGCTTCAAAAATGACCGCGGGGTCGCCGCCGCCTATGATCCCTACCCCGAGAATGTCTATGTTACCGGCAATCGTATTTCAGGGGGCGGCACCAAGCCGATCGCCAAATTCGAGCCCCTCAAGGCGTTTGGCGGCGGGGCATTGCCAGCGGTGATCTGGGACGGGTTCGTCAATCCCAAGATCGCCAAGCCCGGAATCTGCGTCCAGAATGGCGATGCCAAGCTGCTCAACATCGATGGCGCCCATCAATCCGCCAGCGCGCGGATCGATACCAGCGTCGATTGTGCGCCCGCCACCCGGCTGCCAGCGATCACTCTGCCAGCGGCAATGACCAAGCGTTGAGCCGGTAATGCGCGCGCTCATTTTTGGGCTCCTCGCAGCCTTGCTTGCTTGCTGCGCGCACGCGCCGGACAGCATTACCTTTCATGCCGACGAAAACCCCAAATCGCTGGCCGATTGGGGGCTTTTCGATATTGCCAGGGGCCATATCACGCCGCGCGCGGGGCTTGTCGCCTATGAACTCGCAACGCCGCTGTTCAGCGATTACGCGCAGAAATGGCGGGCGGTGTTCGTGCCCAAGGGAATGAGCGCACGCTACGATCCCGAAAAGACCTTCGACTTCCCAGTCGGCTCGATCATCACCAAGACCTTCTATTACACCACCCCCACCGGATCGCCGCCCGGTCAAAGCAATCGCGTCATGAAGGTCACGCCTGCCACCTACCAAGCGGGCGCCACCGGATTGGCGACAAGCAATATCCGCCTGATTGAAACACGATTGCTGGTGCGGCGTGCGGGCGGCTGGGAAGCACTTCCCTATCTGTGGAATGCCGATCAGACCGAGGCGACTCTGCAGCGCACGGGGGCCGAGATCGGTCTCGATTTCGATGATGGCGGCAAGACCACGCACTTCACCTATTCAGTGCCCAATGTGAACCAGTGCGCGGGCTGCCACGCGACCGACCGGACCAAAAAGCTGATGCCGATCGGGCTGAAGGCGCGACATCTCAACCGCGATTTTCCCGGGCCGGGCGGTGAGATCAACCAGATCGCGCGGCTCTCGCAAATTGGCTATTTGAGCGACGCACCCGCTCCCAATAAAGCGCCGCGCGATGCCCGCTTCGACGATCCTACGGCACCAATCGAGGCCAAGGCGCGCGCCTATCTCGATATCAATTGCGCGCATTGCCATAGTGCCACCGGCCCGGCGCGCGTATCCGGCCTGTGGCTCGACGGACCGACCAGCGATCCGCGCCGGCTGGGCGCATGCAAGCCACCGATCGCCGCCGGGCGCGGCACCGGCAACCGCGCCTTCGGCATCGTCCCCGGCCATCCCGAAGCATCGATCCTCGCCTATCGACTCCAATCCACCGACCCGGGCGAAATGATGCCCGAGACGGGCCGCAGCCTGACGCACCAGGAAGGCGTGGCGCTGATCAACGCTTGGGTTGCCGGGTTGAAGGGCGGGTGCGGCGCCGGGATCTAGCCCGACATCATTTGCTCGGTGGCTGATAGCTCATCGACAGGCTTGATGCCGAGCCAGTGAAATCGACGCTGATCTTCGCCGTCTTGGCGCTCGACCGGTTTCTGATCAGCGCGGTCTCTCCGATCGCAAATTCATGCTCAAACGACGCACCGGCGGCGACGGTCGCAATCGCGGTTTCATCGCTACCCGTGCGCGACAGCACGACGACCTCGGTTTGACCGATATTCTTCCCGCTGACCTTCATCATTGCCTGCTGATCACCGCCCAGCACGAATGTCTGCGAGGGCGGCACCTGCAAGTCGCTATGGCTGGCAAAGGCAGCCGCCGGCATTGCACCAGCGACGAGAGCGACAACAAATTTCATGACGCGGTTCATTGATTGGCTCCCACCCGCGCTGACGATCGATATCGAAGCGACCTAGCCTCGACCCCGGGCAGAGCGTGCGGTTTGAAAGAAACCCCCGCAATACCGGCCAAAGCCAGTCTGCGACCATGCGCAATTCTGACTCCCTCGCAGCTCGGGGGGGGGCGGCACCGCTCGCCCAGAACCCTACCCCAGCGCTTTCCGCAGCAGCTCGTTGACCACGCCGGGGTTGGCCTTGCCGCCCATCGCCTTCATCGTCTGGCCGACGAAGAAGCCGAACAACGCTTCTTTACCCGCCTTATACTGATCGACCTTGTCAGCATTGTCGGCGAGTATCGTTGATATCACCGCCTCAATGGCGCCGGTATCGCTCGTCTGTTTGAGCCCGCGCTCCTCGACGATTGCGCTGGCGCCGTGTCCGGTTTCGAGCATGATCTCGAACACCTGCTTGGCGAGGCTGCCCGAAAGGGTGCCGTCAGCGACCAGCCCAAGCAACTCTGCCGCCTGGGACGGGCTGATCGGGCTGCTGGCGATATCACTACCGAGACGATTGAGCGCGCCGAACAGTTCGGAAGTCACCCAATTCGCCGCCGCGACGGGTTTTGTGTCTGTCTCCAAAAGCGCGTCGAACCAGCGCGCCGCCTCGACCTCCGCCGTCAACACAGCCGCCTGATAGGGCGAGATTCCCAATGCCTCGTACCGCTTGCGCTTGGCATCGGGCAATTCGGGCAACGACGCGCGGCATTCGGCCAGGAAATCATCGTCGAGCACCAGCGGCAGCAGATCGGGATCGGGAAAGTAGCGATAATCATGCGCGTCTTCCTTCGACCGCATGGATCGCGTTTCGTTGCGATCGGGATCGTAGAGCCGCGTTTCCTGGACAATCCGCCCGCCTGCCTCGAGCACTTCGACCTGACGCCGCGCCTCCTGTTCCACCACCGCCATCACGAAGCGGACAGAATTGACGTTCTTGGTCTCGGTCCGCGTGCCCAGCGGTTCGCCTGGCTTGCGGACCGACACGTTCACATCGGCACGCATCGATCCCTGGTCCATATTGCCATCGCAGGAGCCGACATAGCGCAGGATCGCGCGTAGCTTGCTGAGATAGGCGCCCGCTTCGGCAGGCGACGTCATGTCGGGCTTCGACACGATCTCCATCAGCGCGACCCCCGATCGATTGAGGTCGACATAGCTGCTCGTTGGGTGATGATCATGCATCAGCTTGCCGGCATCCTGCTCGATATGGATCCGCTCGACGCCGATCCGCTTGGTCGCCTGATCGGGGTTTTTCTCATCGAGGCTGATCATGATCGCGCCCTCGCCCACGATCGGGTGGTAGAGCTGACTGATCTGATAGCCCTGCGGCAGATCGGCGTAGAAATAATTCTTCCGGTCGAACCGCGACCATTTGTTGATCTGTGCCTCGATTGCCATGCCCGTCCGCACCGCCTGGCGAACGCATTCGCGATTGGGCACCGGCAGCATCCCCGGCATCGCCGCGTCGACAAGGCTGACCTGCGTGTTGGGCTCGGCGCCAAAGGCAGTCGCCGCGCCGGAGAACAGCTTGGCGTTCGACGTGACCTGCGCGTGTACCTCGAGGCCGACCACGACCTCCCAATCGCCGGTTTCGCCGGGGACGGTGTAAGCGGGGAGTGCTTCTGTCATGCTGAAATCTCTAGCTCTGTCGTATTAATCGCCATGCGAAATACTCTATGCCGACGCTTGCTCGATCGTCAATGATGACATACCATCGGCGATATGAAGTTGGTCCTCGATACCGATGTCGTCGTTGCCGCCATTCGGAGTTCTCAAGGTGCTTCTGCAGAATTGTTGCGCCTTGCGCGCCAAGGCAAGTTCCGGCCCGTCATCAGCGTGCCGCTAATGCTCGAATACGAAGCCATTGTAACATTGCCCGAACACATGGCGGCAGGGCAGATCACGGCTGATGAGGTGGCAAATATCCTCGATGTCATCGTCGGATTGTCGGAATGGACACGCATTTACTACCTATATCGTCCGATGGTCCGCGATCCTGCAGACGAAATGGTGATGGAAGCGGCGATCAATTCAGGCGCCGATGCGATCGTCACCTTCAATCGGCGGGATTTTGGAACGGCACCAGACAGGATGAACATTGGTTGTTGGTTACCGCGCGAGGCCCTGGAGAATATACGATGACATCACCTGCCGTTTATCAACTCCGGCTGCCGCGTTCGATCAAGCAGGCGGTAGAACGCTATGCCAAGGAAGACGGCATCAGCATGAATCAATTTATGGCGACAGCCGTGGCCGAAAAACTATCCGCGCTTGAAAGTGCCAAATTCTTTCAGGGCCGCTATGAACGTATGAATCTGGAAAAGTTCGACGAAGTAATGTTTCGCAAGCGTGGAGAGACACCGCGCGAAGGCGACGAGATGCCTTGAGGCGCGATTTCACTGCAAATTCACATCACCACCAGGCCCGAGGCCGCGCGACAAACCCGGCGCGCTCCTCAAGCGCAAGGCACGCATTCAGCACGCCCTGCTCATCAAGCGCTCTGCCGATGATCTGCAGGCCGAGCGGGAGCCCTGCTGCATCGAGCCCACCCGGCACGCTCATCGCTGGCAGGCCCGCCAGCGACGACGGCACGGTGAAAACATCGTTGAGGTACATCGCGATCGGATCGGCGCTCTTCTCGCCAAGCGCGAAGGCGGCGCTCGGTGCGGTGGGCGTCAGCAGATAATCGCACTGCTCGAACGCCAGATCGAAATCGCGCGCAATGAGCGTACGCACCTTTGAGGCTTGCGTGAAATAGGCATCATAATAGCCGGCAGACAGCACATAAGTGCCAATCATGATCCGCCGTTTCACCTCGTCGCCGAAGCCCGCGGCGCGGGTCGCCGCGTACATGTCCTGCAGGTTCGCGCCATCGGGCAAATCACGCAGGCCGTAGCGCACACCGTCGTAGCGCGCGAGGTTCGACGAGGCTTCCGCGGGCGCGATGATGTAATAAGCGGGCAGCGCATATTTGGTGTGCGGCAGCGACACCTCGACGATCTCGGCGCCGGCATCCTTCAGCCAGCCGATCCCCTGCCGCCACAATGCGTCGATCTCGGGCGGCATGTTGTCCACCCGATATTCCTTGGGGATACCAATCCGCTTGCCAGCCATACTGGCATTCAGGCCAGCTTCCCATGTCGGCACTGGCAGGTCGAGCGAAGTCGCATCCTTGGCATCGAACCCGGCCATGTTCTCAAGCAGGATTGCGCAATCGCGGACGTCGCGCGCCATTGGCCCTGCCTGATCGAGCGACGAGGCAAAGGCGACGACGCCCCAGCGCGAACAACGGCCATAGGTCGGCTTGATCCCCGAAATGCCCGTAAAGGCAGCCGGCTGGCGGATCGAACCGCCAGTATCGGTGCCCGTCGCGCCGGGGCAGAGCCGCGCGGAAACCGCAGCCGAGCTACCGCCCGATGATCCGCCAGGCGCGAGCGCTGCATTGCCGCCATCGGTACGTCGCCAGGGCGAAATGACGTTGCCGAACGCGCTGGTCTCGTTTGACGAGCCCATCGCGAATTGGTCCATATTGAGCTTGCCGAGCATCCCCGCGCCCGCCGCGAACAAATTGCCCGATACGGTCGATTCATATTGTGGGGTAAAGCCTTCGAGGATCAGGCTGCCCGCGGTCGCTGGCACGCCCTTGGTGCAGAACAGGTCCTTCATCCCGATCGGCACGCCCGCCAGCGGCTTCAGCGTCTCGCCAGCGGCTCGCGCGGCATCGGCCTCGCGGGCGGCGGCAAGCGCGTGACCGGGGGTTTCCACGAGAAAGGCATTGAGCAGCTTGGCCTGGTTCACCTTGGCGATGAAGCCTTGCGCGACCTCGACCGCCGAGAAATCGCCGTTGCGCACACCGTCGCGGATCGCGGCCACGCCCAGATCGGTGAGGTCGGTCATTCGATCACCTTGGGCACGGTGAAGAAGCCGTGCTCGGCCTGGGGGGCGTTGAAGAGCACCGCGTCGCGGACGTTGCCATCGGTGACGACGTCGTCGCGCAGCCGCAGGTGGTTGGGGATCACCGCGGTCATCGGCTCGACCCCGGTGCAATCGACCTCGCTCAATTGCTCGATCCAGCCCATGATATTGTCGAGCTCGGGCGCGATCCGCGCGGCTTCTTCCTCGGTGATCGCGATGCGAGCAAGGCTCGCGATCTTTCTGACGGTGGCGATATCTACTGACATGCAGCGGCGGCTAGCATCGTGCGGGGCGACCGCGCAACCTATTCGGTGGCGCTATTCGAATGCCGCGCCAACAGGCGCGCCGCCGACAAACGCCTGTCGCCGCTGCACCGCGCGGATTTCAACCTGCCCCTCGCGCCATGCCGCGCGATATTTCGCGCTTGCCGCCGCATCGATTTTGGCGCGCTCACCCTCGACAACGACCGACCAACCGCCATCGGCTCCGGCGCGAAGCACCGCCGGGCAGTTGCCGCCAAAATATATGCCATCGCCGTCATCGGAAGACAGGCAACGCTCGGCAATGGCGACCGCCTCAGTATCGCCTGCATGAAACAGCAAAACGCAGGCCGCTGCGGCGCGATCGCCACAAACATTGGCGTCGGTGAGCCTGGCTTTCAGCGACCAGGGCAGCGTCACTGTCGCCGGCAGAATGCGCAACCGCTGCTCGATCGGCACGGTGGGCGTTTCCTGAAAACCGTAGCGATTCTTCATCGCCAGCGCTTCGGTCGCGCGCTTGGCAATATCCGGGTCGATCGATTTGGTCAGGCGGGTCAGTGTGGCGCGGCCGGGCGGGCCATAATCGAACGCCAGTGCGCCCCACTGGAAGCGATCAACGGCTACCTTACCGCTCGTCAGACGCGCGAGTTGATCGTTGGCGGCAATCGCGTTGAACCCGGGCAGCGGCGTTGCCAGCAACAGCGCGATAAGGGCGGTGCCAACCGCGATATGAAAATTGGCGGGCCGCGCAAAATCAGCCCATCCCCCGCGACCACGCACCACCGCCAGCAGATACGCAGCACCGTATACGCAGGCGAGCACGACAATCACCAGCGTCCAAATTCCCTCGGGCGTCCAGCCTGTCTCGCGCACCGCCCGAGCCACGCCGATCGCCGCAATAATCGCCAGCGGCAATGTCGTGATCGCCAGCACGACCGCGCTGATCCGCAACACCGGATTGCGCGCGCCATCGTCTTCCCCGTTGCCAATCACCGCATTGGCAAGGATCAGCGCGCCGAACACACATGACAGCGCAATCGACGTTGCGCTGCCAGTGCTGCTCCACAGCAAGGCCGGGCCGGTGAGCGGCAGCGCGATCAGGAACACCACCAGCCCGACCGCAAGCACGGGTGCCAATATCGACAACACGGCGGTCACGACCCGCTGGAGCAATCGGACCACACCGTCGCGTTCGCGCAATAGCCCGAGCGACGCGCCAAAGGATATCCCCAGCAAGGCGGCGTCGAACCATTCCTTTCGTAGCAATTCTTCCAGGAATTTCAGATTGATGAGCGAAAACAGCGTCGACAACAGCCAGGCGAGCAAAAACGCGATGCCGACGAAGATCCAGCACGCCAGCCATAGCACCACGTTGGTCCAGGCATGGCTATGTAGTCGGGCATAGGGAAAGCGGAATGCACCCTCGTCCCGCGCCGTCTGGAACAAGGGCGTTGCCACCGCGATCCCAAGGCATCCACTCGCCAGCGGCCAACCAAACCAGAAGCCGCCGGTACCCAACGGCCCGTTCCAATAGCTGATCCCCGCCATCGCCAGCCCGGCGACCAGCGCAAAGCCGATCGCCCACATCAGCCGGATGCGTTCCGCCGCAAAGCCGAAGCAGAACGCCCCCGCCGAAATGCCGAACGCCGCTGCGATCAGGGCAAAGTCAGGCGCGGGTGCAGCGGTTCTAGTGAGTTGTTGCACGGCAACGGCGCTGCCGGTGCCGATCACGGCGAGCAGCACGGGACGGATCGGCCAATCGGTCGCCGGCGATGTCTCGTCCATGTGTTTTCTCACCTGCATAGATTTACCGCCATCTGTAATGGATGGGCAATTGCCAGTCTCGTCCGCATCGGGCACGAACCACGGCACTATCCTGTGACCCGCGATCGTTACATCGACGTGGCATGATCGTTTGGAGTGCGCCGCTTGGCCCGTAAATTCCTCTATGTGATCGCCTTCCTGATCGTGATGACCATTGCCGCCGCCTTTGCCTATCGGATGTTCGGTGCGCAGCTGATGCGCGCTGCGTTGGTGCCGTCGGCCGCATTCGAGGCGCTGCCGCCGGTGAAGCCCGTCACCTATGCCGATTCGAAGATGTGGATCGCGCGACCTGACAAGCCCGGCAACCCCGCGCTCTGGACGCCGCCGGGCTATGCGCCCGCCGCCAATCCCGGTGCGGCGATGTTCTTCATCCATCCAACATCGTATCTGGAGCGCAGCCGATGGAACGCGCCGCTCAACGATCAGATTGCCAATGACCGGGCGGCGCTGTTTCTGCGCGGTCAGGCCAGCGCGTTCAACGAGGGCGCGGCGATCTGGGCGCCGCGATACCGCCAGGCGACCTTCGGCGCTTTCCTGACGACGCAGGCCGAGGCGCAAAAGGCGCTCGATCTCGCCTACGGCGATGTGGTCGCGGCTTTCGACGAGTTTCTCCGCGAGGTTGGGCCCGATCGTCCGATCATCCTCGCCGGGCACAGCCAGGGCGCCCTTCACCTCATCCGATTACTCCACGAACGCGTCGCCGGCTCGGCGCTCGCAAAGCGGATCGTCGCTGCCTATGTCGTTGGCTGGCCGATTTCGCGCAGTGCGGATCTGCCGTTGATGGGCTTTCCCGAATGCCGGACGGCGGACCAGGCCGGATGTATCCTTTCGTGGCAAAGCTTTGCAGAGCCTGCCGATACCTCGCTGGTACTCGATACCTTCGATGCGACTGCCGGGCTCAATGGCCAACCGCGCAAGGGCACCCAGCTGATTTGCACCAATCCGATCACCGGCACGCCTGATGCCGCAGCCCTGGCAAGCGCCAATCTGGGCACGCTGATCCCATCGAGCGACCTGTCGACCGCGACGATCGCCGCCGGCAAGCTGCCCGCCCGCTGCGACGGGCGTGGTTTCCTGCTGATCGGCCCGCCGCCTGCCGAAATCGGTCAATATGTGCTGCCCGGCAATAACTATCATGTGTTAGATTACAGCCTGTTCTGGGCCAATGTCCGCGCCGATGCCGCGCGCCGGCTGGCGGCATTCACGGCGCGGTGATCACCACTGATCCCGGCGTTTTTCGGGCAACGCTGCCTCAGGGGGGTCGGCTGATCGGGCTCGATGTCGGCACCAAGACGATCGGCACCGCGCTATGCGATGCGGGCTGGAGCTTCGCCAGTCCCGCCCTGCTCATCCGCCGGACGAAATTCACTGTCGACAAGACAGCGATCGTCTCGCTGATGATGCAGCAATCGGTGCTGGGGCTGGTCATCGGGCTGCCGCTCAATCTCGACGGCAGCGACAGCCCCCGCACGCAATCGACCCGTGCCTTTGCGCGCAATATGGACGATATCGGGGTGCCGATCCTGCTGTGGGACGAACGCTGGTCCACCCAGGCAGTCGAGCGACAGATGATCGCCGAGGACATCAGCCGTGCCAAGCGCGCGGAACGTATCGATAAGCTCGCCGCGAGCTATATTCTGCAAGGGGCCATCGACGCGCTGATGGCGGACTGAATACTATTTCAGCCCAAGCGCCTTGTTCGCCACCTTTTCCAGCGCGGGATCGAGCGGCGGCGGGTCCATCGGCACGGCGGCCTCGAGCCGATCGGCGATAACCGTCAACGCTGCGATCCGCGCTGCCTTCTTGTCGTTGCCATCGATCACGTGCCACGTCCCCCAACGCGTATCGGTGCGGCGAAACATCTCGGCCATTGCATCAAGGTAATCCGCCCGACGCGCGCGATTGCGATAATCGTCGAGCCCTGTCTTCCAGCGCTTCCACGGGTGTGCCAGCCGCGCCTTCAGTCGCTTGTCCTGTTCGTCTTGCGTTACATGGATGAACAGCTTGACGATCGTGGTGCCTGAATCGGCCTGCTGCGCTTCGAATTCGTTGATTTCGTCATAGCCGCGCCGCCATTCGGCTTCGCTGGCGAAACCCTCCACCCGTTCCACCAGCACGCGGCCATACCAGCTGCGATCGAACACCGCGATGTCGCCGTCCATTGGCAGCCGGTGCCAGAATCGCCAAAGGAAATGGCGCGCTTTCTCCTCGGGCGTTGGTGCAGAAATCGGCCACACTTCGAAATAGCGCGGATCCCACCGCGCAGTCAGGCGCTGGATGATGCCCCCCTTGCCTGCTGCATCCCACCCCTCGAACATCACGATCGCACGCTTTTTGTTGCAAATATGCGCAACCTGGGCGTGGGAGAGCCGCTTTTGGACCTCGGCAAGATCGCGATCATAATCGCCGTCATAGTCGGCACCGGTTTCGAAATCGCTCAGGTTGATTGTCATCTCGGCGCTCACTTCGTCATGATCGGTATGTGGACGTTCCACGCGCCGCGGCGCCGCAACACCAGTAAATAATAGGCCGCCGACAGCAGCATCTGCATCCCCGTCATGATCAGGCCCGGCTTGCCCTCCTCGATGTCGAGCCAGTTGAGCCAGACGACATATCCAAGCGCGACCAGCGTCAGCACCGGTGCAAGCGGATAGAGCGGCCCGCGAAACGGCGCGTCGTCCAGCATCCCGCGCTGTCGCCCGACAATCAGGGCGAGCGCGATGCCGACATAAATGGCGACAAGGCCAGTGCCGCTCAGCACCAGCAGCAACTCCAGGGGGACAAAGCAACAGGCGATCCCGGCCCCACCAACGATCAGCGTGCCGACCCAGGGCGAGCCGAAACGCGGATGGATTGCCGTCAACCAGATATCGATTGGCCGCCCCCAGCACCTGTCGCGCGCGGTGCCATAAAAGAAGCGGGCGCAGGCAAGGGTGCAGGCGATAACGGCGTTGACGATCGACAATGCGACGCCGATCGACACCAGATCGCCGGCCGTGCCACCGGCGCGCATTCGCACGATCAGACCGAACGGGTCATCGGTGCTCAAGAGCATCAGCAAGTCGGGCGCACCAACCAGCGCCGCGACCATTGGAACGGCTTCGCACAACAACGTCAGCGCGACCGCCCACAAGACGGTGGCGGCGATCTTGCGCGGCGCATCGAGCATTTCCTCGCCAAAATATACAGCCGCCCCGTAGCCATTCAGCGCAAAGATCGCGATCGAAGTCGCAACGCCGATCGCCGCCGGGGTCGCCGGCACCAGGGCGTCGCCTGCAAGCATCATTGGATGGGTGATGAAATCCCCCAACGGCCGGACCGCCTCACCAAAGCCAAGCGCGATCACCGCCACGACAGCAAGCAATTCGATCATCAGGAAGATGCCGGTGATCCAGGCGTTGACGCGGATTTGCAGCAGCGAAACAAGCGTCGCGCCGGCGATGACCGCCACCGCCAGCGGGATTTGCGGAAGGCCGGGTATCACCATCGCCAGGATAGCGCTCAGCCCCAGCCCAATCGCGGGCGGAAACAGCAGATTGTTGAACACGTTGACGCCCAGCATCACGAAGCCCGGCAACGGACCCAGCGTGCGCGCGACCATCACATATTCGCCGCCTGCAACCGGCCAGGCGGAGGAAAGCTCGGCATAGATGAACGCGGTGGCGATGCAGACGATGCTCGCCAGCAGCATCGCCCATACAGCGCCGGTGCCAGCCACGCGCAGCATGCCCGGCACGATCACGAACAAGGACGACACCGGGCTGGTCACCGACAGGGTAAGGAACAGCACACCGACCACGCCGATGCTCCGCACAAGCGCAGAGGGCGCGGCCGGCTGCAACTGGCTATCGAGCATGCTCCCCCTTTACTTTCAGGCGATTGACAGCATGCCGGCGCTGCCAACCGTGCCGCTAGGATGCGGGCTTGGTTGGGTGCACCTCTAATGTGCGGATATTAAGTTCTCGCAACTGCTTGGGCGTTGCAAAATTGGGGGCGCCCATCATCAGGTCTTCGGCCTTCTGGGTCATTGGGAAGGTGATGACTTCACGGATATTGGGCTCGTCTGCCAGCAACATTACGATCCGGTCGACGCCCGGCGCTGATCCACCATGCGGGGGGGCGCCGAATTTGAAGGCGTTGATCATGCCGGCGAAATCACGATCGACATCGGCGCTCGTATAGCCCGCGATCTCGAACGCCTTGTACATGATTTCGGGACGGTGGTTCCGGATCGCCCCTGAAGACAGCTCCACACCGTTGCACACGATATCATACTGATAAGCGAGGATATCGAGCGGGTCTTTGGTTTCAAGCGCTGCCATCTCGCCCTGGGGCATGCTGAACGGATTGTGGCTGAAATCGACCTTCTTGGCGTCCTCGTCATATTCGAACATCGGGAAATCGACGATCCAGCAGAATTCGAAGCGGCTCGCGTCGATCAGGCCGAGCTGCTCGCCGACACGGGTCCGCGCGAGGCCAGCGAGCTTTGCCGCCTGGGCCGCTTTGCCGGCGGAAAAGAAGATGCCGTCATTGAGTCCAAGGCCGAGCGCATCGGCAATCGCCTTCATCCCATCCTGGCCGTGATTGTTGGCGATCGGCCCGCCGAATACCCCGTCCTTCTGCGTCGCATAGCCAAGGCCTGGAAAGCCTTCGCCCTGCGCCCAGCTGTTCATATCATCGAAAAACTTGCGGCTCTTGTCGGCCGTGTTCGGCGCCGGCACGGCGCGGACAACATCGCCGCCTTCGACCATCGAGGCGAATCTGCCAAAGCCCGATCCCTTGAAGTGATCCGACACATCGGTGATCAGGATCGGGTTGCGCAGATCGGGCTTGTCGCTGCCGTATTTCAGCATCGATTCCCGATAGGGAATTCGCTTGAACGGGAGCGCAGAAACTCTGCGGCCCTTGCCCTGCCAGTCGGCGAATTCCTCGAACACGCCGTGCAGCACCGGCTCGATCGCGGCGAACACATCGTCCTGCGTAACAAAGCTCATCTCGAAATCGAGCTGGTAGAATTCGCCCGGCGAGCGATCGGCCCGCGCATCCTCATCGCGAAAGCACGGCGCGATCTGAAAATACCGATCGAAGCCAGCCACCATCAGCAGCTGCTTGAACATCTGCGGCGCCTGCGGCAGCGCATAGAATTTGCCGGGATGCACCCGGCTCGGCACCAGATAGTCGCGTGCGCCCTCGGGGCTAGACGCGGTCAGAATCGGCGTCTGGAACTCAGTGAAGCCCTGCCCGATCATACGCTGGCGCAGCGACGAAATCACGTTCGACCGGAGCAGGATATTGGCGTGCAGCCGCTCGCGCCTGAGATCGAGGAAGCGGTAGCGCAGGCGGATATCCTCCGGGTACTCAGCGTCGCCTGCCACCGGCATCGGCAATTCCTGTGCGGCGGACTGGACGACGGCCGAGACAGCGCGCACCTCGATGCCGCCGGTCGGCAGGTTCGGGTTCACCGCCTCCGCCGCGCGCGCGGTCACCATGCCGGTAATCGTCACCACGCTCTCGCTGCGCAGCTTCTCGATCACGGCAAAGGCCGGGCCGCTGACATCGGTGACGATCTGGGTGATGCCGTAATGATCGCGCAGATCAATGAACACGAGATCGCCGTGATCGCGTTTCTTGTGGACCCACCCAGACAAGCGCACTTCCTGCCCGACATGATCGGGGCGGAGTTCTGCGCAATTATGGGTGCGATAAACGTGCATCATTCTTCTCTCTTTCGTCATCCCGGCGCTCCAGGACCCTCATGCCGCAAGGATGTGCGCCACCATCGCGAGGTCCCGGCCTGCGCCCGGATGACGGTTTCGTTGGCCCCGCGCTTTCGGGGTCGCAACGAGCTTTTGTCAAGACGCTTGGGCACCGCTATGACGTCACTGATGCACATTCATGACTTGATCGACGATTCCGCGTCGCTCGCCAATCTCTGCCACCGCCTCGCGCAATCGACGTTCATCGCGGTCGACACCGAATTCATGCGCGAGAACAGCTATTGGCCCGAACTGTGCCTGATCCAGATCGCCGACACCAACGAGGCCGCCGCGATCGACCCAATGGCCCCAGGCATCGACCTGAAGCCGCTACTCGATCTGCTGACCGAAAATGACGAGGTGCTGAAGGTATTCCACGCCGGCGGCCAGGATATCGAGATCGTCTATAACCTCACTGGCAAGACACCCTATCCGCTGTTCGACACCCAGGTGGCGGCGATGGCGTTGGGCCAAGGCGAACAGATCGGCTATTCAAACCTGGTGGAGAGTTATCTCGGCATCAGCGTCGACAAGGGCGCGCGCTTCACCGACTGGAGCCGCCGCCCGCTCGACAAGCGCCAGATCGAATATGCAATCGGCGATGTCACCCATCTCTCGACGATCTTTCCCAAAATGCTCGATCGCCTGCGCCGCACCGGTCGCGGTGCCTGGCTCGATCAGGAGATGGAGCGGATCGCCGATCCAGCCAATTACCGTAACGACCCAGAGGAATCATGGCACCGCGTGCGTATCGCTGGTCGCAAGCCCGAAGTGCTCGGGCGGTTGAAAGCGCTCGCCCGCTGGCGCGAGCTTGAGGCCCAGGCGAAGGATTTGCCGCGCGGGCGCATCATCAAGGACGAAACCCTTGCCGATCTGGCCGGCACCCCACCCAAGAAACAGGCCGATCTGGGGCGCGTGCGTGGGCTATCGGCGACATGGGCAGCAAACGACATTGGCGCGCGGCTGATGGCGGCGCTTGATGGCGCCACGCCAATGACGGCGGCAGAAATGCCCGCCCGCGACGATCGCAAGCCCGGCATGGGCAAGGAAGGAGCGCTCGTCGCCGATCTGCTCAAATTGCTGTTGAAGATCCGCTCGCGCGATATCGACGTTGCATCGAAGCTGCTCGCACGGACCGAGGAACTGGAGGCACTGGCCGGTGGTCAGCGAACCGGGCTGGCAATGCTCGACGGCTGGCGTTTCGAGCAGTTCGGTCGCGATGCGCTCGATCTCGTTGAGGGGCGGCTGGCGTTCGCTGTCGTCAACGGCAAGCTCAAGATGACGCGCACTGAGGACGACACCTAGACGGGTACGGGTAGGAGGAAATAAAGATGACCCCTGATCGCGTTGAACGTGCCGTTCAATCCACCCACGGCATCAGCATCAGCCTGACGACGATGGTCGTCGCCGCAATCGGCGCCGATCAGGCGAGTTCATCCTTTTCCCTCGGGAAACTCTCGCACGCCATGCTCTATGCATCGCTAGCTTGCTTCATCATTTCGGCAATCGCTGGCGGGCATTTGGTCACGCGCCTGCCGCTGATCGATGGCGAGATAGAAGAAGTGATGGCGCGCAAGGCGCCGCTATCGGCGGCGAGCAGCGCGGCCTTCTTGCGTTCAGAGTGTCGGTGTGGCGCGAAATCCAGCATTGGAGTCTGATTATCGCGATCCTGCTCGGGGTTGCCGGGGGACTTGTGACCGCCACTGCAGAGGAACTTGAGGGTGAAACCCCGAATATCTCTGAACTTGCAAGCTGATCAGAATCGCTATGCCGAAGCCTGAACGCGCAGGACCGCCTGCCTTCCAATGATCGTTGCAAGCGCCTTGTGCCGCCGTTCCACGGCATCGCTGTAAAGCGCGAGATCGGCCTTATCGAGGCTGAGGCCAATCATCGCACCGGCTTCATCAAGCGTCGATCGCACGAGCGGCCCGGCCAGCCCTCCACTGAGGCGCTGCCCAAGTCGCATCGCCAGTCCCCATGCCATTGCGCGCCTTAGGTCCTCGGCTGCAGCGAGTGCCGATAGCGGCGCGGGCGATTGCGAACCGCCGCCCAAGCCAGTGAACAGCGCCTGCGCCAACAGCGCACGGCCCCGGGCGTCGATTG
This sequence comes from Sphingomonadales bacterium, assembly GCA_038315875.1. Classification (GTDB taxonomy): domain Bacteria; phylum Pseudomonadota; class Alphaproteobacteria; order Sphingomonadales; family Sphingomonadaceae; genus Sphingomonas. The sequence goes on from JBBQAG010000019.1 coordinate 30,822, forward strand.
CTACCCAATTGCCGTGGAGGGCGATTTCGACCCCGCGCTCGGCCCGAAATTCTGGGTTTGCACGCCAGCCGACATCGGCGAGCAGGCAAGCAGCGTGGCGTAACCTCGCCTGCGCCGGCGCTTCATCGCCAAACAGCGGCGCAATCCAGCGATCGAGCAGATCGCCATGCTCGGCAAAACGCCCCAGCCTCCGGCCTTCGTCGCGGGCTGCGGTAATCAACGGGTCTTCGGCGCGTTCTACCGGGCTCAACGCCTCGTACAGCAGCCCCTCGCGCAGGCCGAATGCCGAAACGATCGTTGTCGATGACCCCAAATGGCGGAGCAACACGCCCAGCAGCGCGCCCGCATCGCCAAGCGTCGGTACCCGCCCGGACGAGAGGCTCTCGATAGCGCGCAACTTGCCCCTGGCGACATGGCTGATCGTCCGCCCAACGCGCGTCACCGCCTCGGGCCGCATCTCATATTGGTGGATCACGGGGAGCGGATAGCCAGTGATGTGCATGTCGAGTCGCGCAAGCGACCGCCACGATCCACCGACGAGATACAGCGGCCGGCCCGCCCCCCGATTCAGCCAGCCGACCGCTTCGAGCGATTTTGCGACATGCCGATCGAACCGGCGCGATCCCTTTGCGCGAAGCGCGCCGATGCGCAGCACGCCAAGCGGGAACGAGGCGCGCTCATGGACCTTGCCGCCGTGCACACGGACCAGCTCCAGGCTGCCGCCACCAAGATCGCCGACCACGCCGTCGGCAGTCGGGATCGCCGATAGCACGCCCATGCCAGCGCCAATCGCCTCCTGCTCGCCTGAAAGAAGCTCGACTTCCAGCCCCATCGCGCGCGCATCGATCAACAGCGCCTCGCCATTGGCGGCATCCCGCACCGCCGCAGTCGCCACGGTGCGCAATCGCACGACCTCCATTTCGCGTGCAACCGCGGCAAAGCGCGCAAGCGCCATCCGCGCCGCCTTCAGCGCTTCTGAATCGATCGTGCCGGTCTCGGCGAAACCGCGGCCCAGGCCCGCCATCACCTTTTCGTTGAACAACACCGCCGGCAGTCGCGCCGGCCCCTGATAGACGACAAGCCGGATTGAGTTCGAGCCGATATCGATGATCGCAGTCCGCGGCTCGGCCTGCGCATCAACGCGGGGTTTGCGAAAAAGCAGCGTAGCCATGCCCGTCAGAACGCCCCAACCCGCATCATGGACGCTTGCGGCGTGAGATTGGCCCGCATCACTTTCGCTTGCGAAGCGAGAGCGTGGGTACCGAGCCGCTACTGCTCAGCGCCGCTCCACGCCCGGAGAGCGACGGATTGGTCATGAAATAACGGTGCAGGTTGAACGGCTTCGTCCCTGGTGACACGCGATTATAGCTGCCATCTGATTGCAATTCCCAGCTTTGCTCATTGTCGATCAGGTTGGCGACCATCACCTGATCGAGAATCTGCTCATGCACCGTGCTGTTCTCGATCGGCAGCATATATTCCACGCGGCGATCGAAGTTGCGCGGCATCCAGTCCGCCGATGAGATGAACAGCTTGGCACCGTCATTCGGCAGCGCCTTGCCATTGCCGAACGCCCAGATTCGGCTGTGTTCCAGAAAACGGCCGATCACCGATCGCACCCGGATATTCTCGGACATTTCGGCAACGCCGGGGCGCAGGCAGCAGATGCCACGAATGATCAGCTCGATCTCCACGCCCGCCCCGCTCGCTTCGTACAGCTTTTCGATCACGGCTGGATCGACGAGCGAATTCATCTTCGCCCAGATGGCCGCCGGCTTGCCGGCGACGGCATTGGCAATCTCGGCATCGATCAGCGCGACCAGACGGGGCCGCAGATCGCGTGGCGACAGGGCGACAAGCTGCATGTTTTCCGGCTGCACATAGCCCGTCACATAGTTGAACATTTGTGCGGCATCGCGCCCGATGCGGGGATCGGCAGTGAAGAAGCTGAGATCGGTGTAAATTTTCGCGGTGATCGGGTGATAATTGCCGGTGCCGAAATGGCAGTAGGTGCGATATTGCCCGCCCTCACGACGCACCACCATCGATACCTTGGCGTGCGTTTTCCACTCCATGAACCCATAGACGACCTGCACGCCAGCGCGCTCCAACGCCGAGGCCCAGAGAAGATTCTGCTCCTCGTCGAACCGCGCCTTCAACTCGACGACAGCGGTCACCGATTTGCCGGCTTCGGCAGCGGCAATCAGCGCGTTGATGACGGCAGGCTGCTTGCCGGCGCGGTACAGCGTCTGCTTGATCGCGACGACATCGGGATCGCTCGCTGCCTGCCGAAGAAAGGCCAGAACGACGTCGAACGTCTCATAGGGATGGTGGACGACGATGTCCTTGGCGCGGATCGCCGCAAAGCAATCGCCGCCATATTCGCGGATTCGTTCGGGAAAGCGCGGCGAATA
>JBBQAG010000010.1:0-44342 GCA_038315875.1 Sphingomonadales bacterium
CTTGCCCCGTTCCTGTCAGTTGTGGGAAACGGCGAAAATAGCTGACGGCAACGCCCGGCGACCAGCTGCTGCTATCCAAGGCACGTTCGGCGGCGCGACGCCGTGCCGCCTCGCCCGGCCAGCCGGGGTGCGCCAGCAGGAAGCGCGAATAGGTTTCGAACGAGTAGCTATCCGATTGCTGGATCTGCTTCCATTCGGTGATCGAAGCGGCCAGCGCATTCGTGGCTTCGGGGGAAGAGGCGACGCGCTCCAGCTGGCCGCGATACGATTCCAGTTGATCCTGGGGAACGCCCGACGCGACCGCGAGGCCCGAAACTCCGCTCAGCATGAGCACCGATCTGAAGATGGAAGCGAGCATATGGACACGTTAGGTGATAAGACTCTATCTGTCGCGTCCGAAAATGAGAAAAACCGGACGATGGAGCCCAAGCAACGCCATGTTTTCCGGATCGATTCCTGCGCTCGTTACTCCCTTTGCCGATGATGGCACTGTTGATGAGCTAGCTTACCGTGCGCTGATCGAATGGCAGATCGAGCAAGGCTCTGCAGCGCTCGTGCCCTGCGGGACCACTGGCGAGGCAGCGACGCTGAGCGCCGAGGAGCATTTCGGTGCGGTCCGTATCTGCGTCGAGCAGGCAGCGGGGCGGGTGCCGGTGATTGCGGGGGCAGGGTCGAACGATACGCGCGTCGCCATTCTCAACATCGAGGCAGCCGAGCAGGCGGGCGCAGACGCTGCGCTGATGGTGCCGCCTTATTATAACCGCCCCAGCCAGGAAGGGATTTTCCGGCATTTCGAGGCAGTCGCTAGCTCGTCTGCGCTTCCCATCGTTCTGTATAATGTGCCGGGCCGCACCGTCACCGATATTGCGGTAGAGACGATGGGCAAACTCGCCGCTGCCTTCCCAAGCATTGTCGGCGTGAAGGACGCGACCGGCATACTCCAGCGCGTGACGGCACAGCGTGCTGCGTGCGGCACCGATTTCTGCCAATTGTCGGGCAATGACGAGACTGCGCTCGCCTTCAATGCAATGGGCGGGGTGGGGTGTATTTCGGTGGCGGCGAATGTCGCGCCGCGGCTGTGCGCCGATTTCCAGGCGGCCTGCGCAGCCGGTGATTACGCGACGGCCCGCACGTTGCAGGACCGGCTCTTCCCGCTCTACGTTGCGCTGTTCAGCGATGCATCGCCGGGGCCGGTGAAATACGCGATGACCAAGGTCCGCCCGAATTTCCTGGCCGCGCTCCGCCTGCCCATGACCTGGCCCAGCGAGGCGAGCCAAAGGGCGGTCGATGCGGCGCTGGCGAATGCCGGGTTAGTCTGACACGGGCTGGGGCAAGCGCGGGGCAGATCCGCCAGTATGTCGACGAGACACTAGATATTGCTCTAATTCTTAAACGATAGCCTTGATTATTTGCCGAAAGCTTGCGATCCGGGAGTTTAGTTATTGTGAGGGTTTAATCGGTGCGCGCCGCTGCCGCGGCACCGGGTGCAGTTCGTTGATCCGACAGTCATGGTGGAATTTATGGCCTTCGATAGCAATGCTTGGATCGTTGCCTTGGCACGGTTGGCGATTTTGCCGTTGCTGGGCGGATCGCTGGCGCTTTCGGGGTGCGGTGGCGCGTCGGGCGGCTCCTCCAGTGCGAGCATCGTCACGCCGACACCAACGCCGACCCCCACACCCTCACCCACACCGACGCCAACCGCGGTGACCTCGGTTACCTCGTCGGTAGTCGCGACGTTTGCTACTCCCTGGGCGTTCGCCTTCCTGCCCGACAGCCGGATTATCGTTACCGAGCGATCGCTTCCCGGGCGGATGTGGCTGGTGACAGAGGCAGGCTCGGTATCGGCAATATCCGGCCTGCCGGCCAATGTCGGCATTCTCGATGTGGTAGTTGACCCCCGTCTGGTTACCAATCGGCAATTGTTGTTTACCTTCATGGAGGAGGACCGCACGGCGCCGCGCTTCGGCCGCAACAGTGCCGATCTGACGACCCAACCTCAGGGCATCGCCCTGGCGAGGGCCACGCTGACGATCGATTCGAACAATGTCGGGCAATTGAGCTAGGTTCAGGTCATCTGGCGGCAGACGCCAAAGGTCGTCTCGTTCCCCGGATCGGGTGAGCCGGGCGGCCGCATCGCCTTTTCGCCCGACAATGCCTATCTTTTTCTCACCGCTGGCGATCGCCAGGAATTCGAGCCGGTCCAAGAATTGACCAACACGCTGGGCAAGATCATCAGGCTGTTCCCCGACGGCTCGGTTCCGACAGATAACCCGTTTGTGACAACGCCTGCCGCGAGGCCCGAAATCTGGACGCTCGGCCACCGCAACCAATACGGGCTGGCGTTTGACGCGTTCGGCAGGCTGTGGTCGCACGAACATGGTCCTGCGGGGGGAGACGAACTCAATCTCGTCACCCGCGGCGGCAATTACGGGTGGCCGAACGTGTCCTTTGGTAGTGCCTATACCGGTGAGAAATATCCCAATCCGGCGCCTGGAGACGGCTATGTGATGCCGTCGGTCGATTGGACGCCAGCAATCGCGCCAGCTGGCATGATATTTTACAGTGGTGCTGAATTCAGCCCCTGGCGTGGGGATGCCCTCGTCGGCGGCTTGCAATCGAGGGGCCTGGTGCGCGTCCGCGTTTCGGGCAGCCCGATCGCCGAGGTGCAGCGAATCCCTCTTAGCGCGCGCATTCGAGATGTCCGGCAGTCTCCGGACGGCGGCATTTGGGTTTTCGAAGATGCGCCGACGGGACGCCTTTTGCGCTTGCGCCCGGTTTTCTGATTACTTTCGGCAGCAATTCTTTTTGAGTGACTAAAGGGCGGTCGATGCGGCGCTGGCGCATGCGGGGTTGATTTAGCCGGAGCCTACGCCGCAGTCGCCCTGTCTGCTGCCTGGTCCAGTAGCCAGGCCTTTGCCTCAGCCACATCGTTGCAGAAATAGATGTCGGACCGGCTGACCACCCGCTTTGCCTGCATCCGCACGGCGGATGTGGCGACGACCATCGCGCAGATACTGGCGCGAAATACTCGGTTGCCAATCGCGGCTTGAAGTGCCGCCGCAACGTCGGGCGTGGATACGTCGCATCCCGACACATCGATGAGCGCAAGATGCTGGTTGAACCTGCATTTCAACTCACCAATGGCGCTTTTGCGCGCCAGGTCCATGCGATGAACATCCTCTACGGTTGGCGTTCCCATAAGGGTGATGTGCATCAGCAGATCGTCTGGCGAGGTCGAGATGGTCCAGCTTGCAGGCATGGCTAATGCCATAGAGAAGAAGGCTTAACCGATTATTGAGTCAGTACCGCTTTGTTTGAAACCGTCCCGAGGTCATGGGCGACGGCGACGCTTCCCTTCCGCCCCCGCCGCGCCTACATGAACCGGCCTTATGGCTCGCCCGAAACCACCCATCTTTGAAAAGACCAAGATCGTCGCTGAGAACCGGCGCGCGAAGTTCGATTATGCCATCGAAACGGTGTTCGAGGCCGGTATCGCCCTGACGGGTACCGAGGTGAAATCACTGCGATCCGGCACGGGATCGATCGCCGAAAGCTATGCCGAGGTGAAGGACAATCAGGTGTGGCTGATCAATTCCAATGTGCCCGAATTCAGCCACGGCAACCGCTTCAATCACGAGCCCAAGCGTCCCCGAAAATTGCTGCTCCATGAGCGCGAGATCAACAAGATGCATGGCGCCGTCGCGCGCGAGGGCATGACGCTGGTGCCCTTGATGATCTATTTCAATTCCAAGGGACGCGCCAAGGTTGAACTCGCGCTCGCCAAGGGAAAGAAGGATCACGACAAGCGCGAGACGATCAAGGAGCGCGACTGGAAGCGCGAACAGGGCCGGATCATGCGCGACCGCGGCTAAGCAAGCGGCATTTGCTCCATCGGCTTCGTTTGACTGACGGCGACATTCTATTAGAACCCGACACTCTTGGCGAAGCACCTCCGTGCCGGCCCGAAACCCGTTTGCAAAACAAGAGGATGCTTCATGCGGCCATCGATCGTCACGCTCTCTCTGCTCGCCACCGTCGCGACCGCGACTATTGTCGTCGCGCGCGCTGGAGCCGAACCGCCCGCCAAACAGGCGACGGGTGTTGCAACCAAATCCGGACCGGAGATTGGCAGTTTCGGGCTCGATCTGGCGGGCATGGACACAAGCGTTGCGGCAGGAGACGATTTCGCCAGCTATGCCGGTGGCACCTGGGTGAAGAACACTGAGATTCCGGCTGACAGGTCGCGCTTCGGCATGTTCGATGTGCTCAACGAACGCTCGCTGGCGCAAACTCGCGTGCTGCTCGACGAAGTAACGAAAAAGCCGGGCAGCAAATCGGGCGACCTTTATGCAAGCTTCCTCGACCAAGCGGCGGCCAACCTGAAGGGCGCCGATCCAATCAAGCCGATTCTGACCGCGATCAAGCTGACCAAGGACCGCGCGGGGCTGGCGGTTGAAATGGCGAAGCTGCAGCGGATGGGCACTGCCGGATTGTTCCGCTTTTCGGTTGGCCAGGACGACAAGATTCCCGAAAATTACATCGTCTCAGTCAACCAGTCCGGGCTGGGACTGCCCGATCGCGATTATTATCTGAAGGACGATGTGAAACTGGCGGCGATCCGGGGTTCCTATCAGAAATATCTGGCCCAGATGCTTGCGCTGGCCGGCGAAGCAGGCGGCGAGGCGCGCGCTGCAGCGGTGTTCGATTTTGAAAAGGCGATCGCAAAGGCACATTGGACGCGGATCGAAACGCGCGACGCAGACAAGACCTACAACAAATGGTCGCGCGAAGATTTCACGGCCAAGGCACCCGGTTTTCCCTGGGCTGAGGCGCGCCAGGCGCTTGGCGTCAGTGCCGAACAGAGCTTCATCGTCGGCGAGCCGAGCGCGGTTGCTGCGGAGGCGAAGCTGTTCAGTGAAACGCCGGTTGGCGTGCTGCAGGATTTCGTGATCCTTAAGTTGCTGCACCGTGCCGCACCCTATCTGTCGAAATCGTTCGACGACGCCGATTTTGCGTTCCACGGCACTGTGCTGTCGGGCCAGAAGCAGCAGCGCGACCGTTGGAAGCGCGGCGTGGCGTTGGTAAGCGCGGCGCTGGGCGAGGATGTCGGCAAAACCTATGTCACCCGCTATTTTCCGCCGGCATCGAAGGCGGCTGCGGATGCGCTGGTGAAAAACGTGATCGCAGCGATGGGTGAACGGATCGACAATCTCGAATGGATGGCGCCCGAAACCAAGGCAAAGGCGCGCGCCAAGCTTGCAGCGTTCACCCCCAAGATCGGCTATCCGAGCCGTTGGCGCGATTACACCGCCCTCAAGATCTCGCGAAAGGATCTGTTCGGCAATGTGACCGCTTCTTCGGTGTTCGAATATGATCGCAATCTGGCCAAATTGGGCAAGCCGATCGATCGGACCGAATGGTTCATGACGCCGATGACTATTAACGCCTATGCCAATCCGACGATGAACGAGATCGTGTTCCCAGCCGCTATCCTGCAGCCGCCTTTCTTTGATCCAAAGGCCGATCCGGCCGTAAATTATGGCGGTATCGGCGCCGTGATCGGTCATGAGATCAGCCACCATTTCGACGATCAGGGGCGGAAATATGACCCCAGCGGCAAGCTCGCCGATTGGTGGACCCAAGAGGATGTGAAGCGCTTCACCGTGTTCACCGATCGACTGGTGAAGCAATATGACGCCTATGAGCCGATTCCAGGCCAGCATGTGCAGGGCGGACTGACGCTGGGTGAGAATATCGCCGATCTGGCAGGGCTGACAGTTGCGCTCGATGCCTATCATCGCTCGCTTGGCGGCAAGCCGGCGCCGGTGATTGGCGGACTGACGGGGGATCAGCGCTTCTACTTGGGCTGGGCGCAAGTGTGGCGGGCAAAATCGCTTGAACCTGCGCTGCGCCAGCGGCTGCTTTCCGATCCGCATTCGCCCGAACCGCAGCGGACAGCAATGGTCCGCAACTTCGATGCCTGGTATGCCGCATTCGATGCCAAGCCTGGCCAGAAGTTGTACCTGAAGCCAGAAGAGCGCATCCGCATCTGGTAGCCGCTTGACGGGCTGGCGGGCACGGCCAAAGAGGGGGCATGGCCAGCCTTTCATCCCCCAACATCGCCCGGTTGACGTCGGCGCCTCGGTTGACGCCCGCGCGCCGTGCTGCGCTGATTTCTATCGGATGCGGGATCGCGGCGGGACTGATCGTTTTGGGCCTGCTTGGCAATCCGGTGATCGCGGCGGGGTTTGCCGCAGCGGCGCTGATAATTGCCGGCGCGCTGATTGCATATCGCCAGCTGTTTCCGCCGAGTGCGGCTGCCGAGGCGGCGGTCGACTGGTCGATTGCGCGCGCGATCGCCGAGGCGAGCAGCGAGGCGCTCGCCGTTACCGATCGCGCCGGTCGAATGATCTGCGCGAACGATGCCTATCGGGCGTTGTTCAATGGCTATCCAACGCCCCCCAATCTGCCGCTCGGCGAAAGCGGCGTAGCGGCGCTGGCGGCCGCGGGACGCGCTGCGTGGCGCGATGGCGCGGGGGCGATCGACCGGATCACGCTCGACGGCAATGATCTGGCTGCCGCTATCGAACGCGCGGGGGAGGCGGATGATCTGCTGATCTGGCGGTTTCGCGGTGCCGAAGGCATGGCGCTTGCCGAATCAATCGAGACGATGATCGATGGCGCGATTGGCAATCGGCTTGCCGCGGCGGGAATCATGGCGGTGCTGATGACCACCGACGGCCGCGTCCGCGGCGCCAACCGCGTGTTTCGTGAACGGGCGATGGGGCATGAAGAAAGCGCGATCGCCGGCCGGGACTTTGCGCATTTCTTGATTACAGACAGCAGCGGGATGGTCCGGTTCGAACGCGAAGGACTTGGTGGCACGCCGCTTCGGCTCCTTCAAATCCCGTTCCTTGAGGCGGAAAACGCCCCGATCCTGGTCGCGCTGCTCGATGAAGAACAAGGTTCAGGGCCGGCGATCGGCGGCAGCGCGGCGGCGCATGTAAAAACGCTGGTCTCGCTGATGCCGTTCGGGATCGCTTTGGTCGATCGCGAGGGGCGGTTTCTGCAGATGAATGATGCATTCGTGCGTGCCGCTGATGTCGATCCTGCTGCGCCGCCGCTTTATCCCGGTGATCTTGTGGTGCGGGAGGACAAAGGCGCCGTTGCCGATGCGGTGCGTAGGTTTGCCGGCGGTGCAACGCACAGTGCCGATATGGCGGTACGGCTGCGCGATCGGCCCGACGAACCCGTGGCGCTGTCGATTGCTGGCGCGCGCGGGCTGGGCGATGCAGCGGTGCTGCTGAGCCTGAAGGACAATGGCGAGGAAACCCGGCTGAAGCGCGAAGTGGCGCAGGCGACCAAAATGCAGGCGGTGGGGCAGCTCGCCGGTGGGGTCGCGCATGATTTCAACAATATCCTCACCGCGATCATCGGTCACTGCGATCTGATGTTGATGCGCCACTCGCCAGGCGACAGCGATTATGACGACATCCAGCAGATTCGCCTGAATTCGAATCGCGCCGCCGGTCTTACCCGTCAGCTGCTGGCCTTTTCGCGCCAGCAGACGTTGCGACCGCAAGTGCTCCAGCTGCCCGATGTGATTTCGGAAGTCTCCAACCTGCTCAAGCGGCTGCTCGGCGAAACCGTCACGCTGACGGTCAAGCATGGTCGCAACCTGGGGCCAGTACGCGCCGATCCGGGGCAACTCGAACAGGTGGTGATGAACCTGGCCGTCAACGCGCGCGATGCGATGCTGGCAAAGGACCCCCATGGCGGTGGCACGATGACGATCGAGACGATGGCGGTGAGCGCTGCCGATGTTCGCAAGATGGGATCGGATATCCTGCCGATCGCGGATTACACCGCGCTGCGAATCACCGACACCGGCGCCGGCATCCCGGTCGAGATACTGCCCAAGATTTTCGAACCCTTCTTCACCACCAAGGAGATCGGCAAGGGGACGGGGCTTGGCCTGTCCACCGTCTATGGCATCGTCAAGCAATCGGGCGGTTACATTTTTGCCGATTCGAAGCCCGGCAAAGGTGCCATCTTCAGCATTTACCTCCCGGTCCATACTGCTAGTGCGGTGCCCAAGCCGATTGCGCCTGCCGCGAAGCCGAAACAGAGCGAAACCTGGGGCAGCGGCACGATCCTGCTGGTGGAGGACGAAGACATGGTCCGCGCGGTGGCCGAGCGCGCGCTCACCCGGCAGGGCTATACCGTGCTGACAGCAGAGCACGGCGAAGCCGCGCTTGAATTACTGGCGCAGTACCCGCGCCCTGATCTGCTGATTTCGGATGTGGTGATGCCGACGATGGACGGGCCGACGATGGTGCGCCACGCCCGCGAACGATATCCCGATCTGCCGATCCTGTTCATGTCTGGCTATGCCGAGGAGCAATTGCGCAAGTCGATCGATCTCGACAATGTCGCTTTCCTTGCCAAACCCTTTTCGGTTCAGCAACTTGCAGAGGCTGCGCGCGATGTGCTGGCAGCGAAATGAGCTTGGCGCAACGGCTTTTCCGCACTAAGCGCGCCCGATGGCCCTGAGCAATATTCTGATCGTCGAGGACGAGCCGCTGATCGCGATGATGCTCGAGGATTTTCTGGAGATACTCGACAAGACGCCCATCGGCCCGGCCGACAACGTGGCCGAGGCGGTGGCGTTGATTGGCCGGGGCGGGATCGACGCTGCGATTCTCGACGTCAATCTCCGCAATGGCGAGACGAGCTGGGCGATCGCCGATGCGCTTGCAGAGGCAGGCGTACCCTTTGTGTTCGCGAGCGGCGGATCAGACGAGACGATGATCGATCGGTTTCGTGATCGACCAGTGCTGCCCAAGCCGTTCACGATGACGGGTGTGGAGGCGGCACTCGCTGCGCTTCAATAGCGCTCAGGCGGTGCGTTCGGGCACGGCGGCCGCGTCTTCGGCCAGGGTCGATGCAGGCGCCACGCCCTCCCATGGAAACACGAACCAGTCCTTGGTGATCGCCCGGTCGATCGTGCGGGCGCTGTAATCGACGCGCTGCGATGAGCGGCTATTGTCGATCAGCGTCGCAAAACGGATCGTGCCGTCGATCGCACCTTGTTGCGCCAGCGTCTGGCGCAATTGCCCGATCGTACCGCCGGTATCGTTGATATCGTCGACGAACAGCAACCGATCTCCCTTTTGCGTCCGCATGGCCAGCTTGGCGAGCGCGGCGCCAGCGAACTCCTCCACCCGGCTTGAATAATCGACCGACAGCATCGCCAGCCCGCAAGCATGGCTGAGGAACACCGCCGGCACCAGCCCGCCGCGCCCGACCCCGATTAGATAGGAAGGAATCCAGCCATCGGCGCCGATCTGGTTTGCGAGGAGCGCGATCGACGCCAGGAAATCATCATGTGGGATGGGCGTGAAAACGGGCATCAACGCACCGCCGCCGCATAGGCGTCAAGCCGGGCGAGGTGCGTCGCCGCCGCATCATCGGGCAGGAACGAGCCGAGAAAGCTGTTGCGCGCGAGCATGACGAGATCGGCGCGGGACAAGTCGCGTGCCGTTGCTGCCGCACGATAATTTTCAGCGATATAACCACCGAAATAGGCCGGATCGTCCGAATTGATCGTCGCGCGCAGGCCCGCCCGCAGCATCGCATCGATTGGGTGCGCGGCCATATCGGGCACGACGCAGAGTTTCAGGTTGGAAAGCGGGCATACCGTCAGCGTCATCCCCGTTCGCGCGAGCCGGGCGGTGAGCGCTGCATCCTCCAGCGCGCGGTTGCCGTGATCCAGCCTGTCGACCGCCAATATATCGAGCGCCTGCCACACATAATCGGGCGGGCCTTCCTCGCCGGCATGGGCCACGCGCTTCAGCCCCATTGCCCCGGCGGCGGCGAACACGCGCGCGAATTTTTGAGGCGGGTGGCCAACCTCCGATGAATCGAGGCCGATGCCCGCGATCCGATCGAGCCAGGGTTCGGCGGCGTGCAGCGTTGCAAAGGCGGCCTCTTCGTCGAGATGCCGTAAAAAACACAGGATCAGCTTCGATGTCAGGCCATGCTTGGCCTCGGCTGCGGCCATCCCACTCAGCAGGCCGCGCGCCACTACCTCGAACGGAATACCGCGATCGGTATGCGTCTGCGGATCGAAGAAAATCTCGGCATGCACGACGCCATCGGCAGCGGCGCGATCGAAATAGGCAAGGGCGAGATCGTGGAAATCTTCCTCGGTACGAAGCACGTCGGCACCGGCATAATAAATGTCGAGAAAATCCTGCAGCCGGGTGAAATCATACGCGGCCCGTACCTCTTCGACGGTAGCAAACGGGATCGTCACTCGGTTGCGTCGCGCGAGCGCGACCAGCATCTCGGGTTCGAGGCTGCCCTCGATATGGAGGTGGAGTTCGGCCTTTGGCAGGCCGGTGATAAAGGCATCGGGCAGGGGCGCGTGTTCGCTCATGCGCCATCATCGCGAAACAGCGGGCGAGGGGCAAGCCACGTCGACGAAATCGACTCGTCAAAAAAACCCTGTTCTCCTCTTGTTCGGGCGGAACATTAAGTGTACATCCTCAACACGCATTGCCCGTCAGGCATGTTCGGTCTAGCGACGAAAGGCTTTTTCAATGGCAGCTCAATTGAAGGTCATCGACAACAAAATGGCGGCATCCACGGACAAGGCGGCATCCGAACGCCAAAAGGCGCTCGACGCGGCGCTGGCACAGATTGATCGTGCCTTTGGCAAGGGATCGGCGATGAAGCTCGGCTCGAAGGAGACGATGCAGGTCGAGACGATTTCGACGGGCTCGCTCGGGCTCGATATTGCCCTCGGCGTCGGCGGGCTGCCGCGCGGCCGGGTGATCGAGATTTACGGGCCGGAAAGCTCCGGCAAGACGACGTTGGCGCTGCACGTGATCGCAGAGGCGCAGAAAAATGGCGGTACGGCGGCCTTTGTCGATGCCGAACATGCGCTCGATCCGGTCTATGCCAAGAAGCTTGGGGTCAATATCGACGAGCTGATCGTCTCGCAGCCCGATACCGGTGAACAGGCGCTCGAGATCGTCGACACGCTGGTAAGATCGAATGCGATCGACGTTCTGGTGATCGATTCGGTTGCAGCACTCGTGCCGCGCGCGGAAATCGAGGGCGAAATGGGCGACAGCCATGTCGGCCTGCAGGCGCGATTAATGTCGCAGAGCCTGCGCAAGCTTACCGGTTCGATCAGCCGGTCGCGCTGCATGGTGATCTTCATCAACCAGCTGCGGATGAAGATCGGCGTGATGTACGGCAACCCCGAAACCACGACGGGCGGCAATGCGCTGAAATTCTATGCCAGCGTCCGCCTCGATATCCGCCGCACCGGCCAGATCAAGGACCGCGACGATATTGTCGGCAACACCACCCGGGTAAAGGTCGTCAAGAACAAGGTCGCGCCACCGTTCAAGCAGGTCGAATTCGACATCATGTATGGCCAGGGCATCTCCAAGATCGGCGAGATTCTCGATCTGGGCGTGAAGGCCGGCTTGGTCGAGAAATCGGGTGCGTGGTTTTCCTATGACAGCGTCCGCATCGGCCAGGGTCGTGAGAACGCCAAAACCTATCTGAGCGATAATCCGGAGATGGCCGATCGGCTCGAAAAGGCGATCAGGAACCGTACCGACAAGGTCGCCGAAGAAATGATGGCCGGCCCCGATGCCGATTCGGAAGCCGACGACGATATGTAAGTTTCTCCCGCGGCGTTCAGCCCCCCAAGAACCAGCGCCGCAGCAACCGGAAAGGCCCGCCCATGTCGGCGGGCCTTTCATTTTTTTGCGTCGTATCGGCTTGCCGGTCGCCTGCTTGCCGCACTTCTAGCGTGAAGCATTGCCGTTCGCGGGATGACCACTCGACTTTGCGGTATGCCCGGGCGATGTTCTCAACGAATGATACAGGGTGATCTGCTATGACTGGAGCGGCTGAATGGGACGGCCAAGTGGGCTCGATCTGGGCTCAGGAATGGGAACGCACCGACCGGAGCTTTGCCGATCTGTCGCTGACGCTCGACGCCGTCATCAAGGCCCATGTCGGTGATCAGCCGTTGCGTGTCGTCGATATCGGTTGTGGTGCCGGTGCGACCAGCATTGCCCTGGCCCGGGCGTGTCCGCAGGCGTCGATCACCGGTATCGATCTCTCTGCTGAGCTGGTGTCGGTCGCCAGGGCACGAGCTACCGATCTTGGCAATCTGTCGTTCACGATCGGCCCGGTTCAAGAAGTGGTGTCGGACATCCCCCCTGTCGACCTTTTCGTATCGCGCCACGGCGTGATGTTCTTCGCTGATCCAGTCGCTGCCTTCACGCAATTGCGCGCGGCGGCAGCTCCCGGCGCGACCATCATCTTCAGCTGTTTTAGACCCGCTGCCGAAAATCCCTGGGCCTCCGCACTGATGGTCGCGAGTGGCGCGCCGCAACATCCGCCGCCAGGCTATCTTCCCGGACCCTTTGCCTTTGCCGAGCCCGGGTTCGTCGCCGACGTGCTTGACCGGGCTGGGTGGACGATGCCAACGCCGCGTGCCGTCGACTATCGTTATCATGCCGGACAGGGCGCAGATCCGGTCGAGGACGCACTCGGCTTCTTCGCCCGGATCGGCCCGACCGCCAATTTCCTGAAGAATGTCGACGGCGCGGAACGCGAGGCAGCCGTCGCTCGGCTGCGCGCGCTGCTCGACGCGCAGCGAGCGGGCAACATGGTGGATTTCCCCGCCGCTGCGTGGCTATGGTCCGCGACTGCTGCTTGAACCAGGGGAACCGACATGACCATCATCGTTCATCATCTCGAAAATTCGCGATCGCAGCGTATCCTTTGGCTGCTCGAAGAGCTGGGCCTGCCCTATGAAATCAGGCGTTATGAACGCAACAAGCAGACGATGCTCGCGCCGCCCGAACTGAAGCAGGTGCATCCACTCGGCAAATCGCCCGTGATCGAGGATGATGGCATTGTCATCGCGGAAACCGGTGCCATCGTCGAATATCTCGTCGAAAAGGCCGATGGAAGGTTTGGCCCAGGCCCGCGCCGCGAATCGGTGCTCCGCTACCGCCAGTTCATGCATTATGCCGAAGGATCGATGATGCCGCCGCTGTTTGCGATGCTCGTCGTCGGGCGGGTGCCGCTGTTCGGCAAGACGGCGCTCAAGCGGCTGCGGCCGATGTTCGATGTCCACCTCGATTATCTGGAGGCCGAGCTTGCCAGCCGCCCCTGGTTCGCTGGTGACGAGATCAGCGCAGCCGATGTGATGATGAGCTTTCCGCTCGAAGCCGCACGCGGCCGTGCCGGGCTTGACGGCAGCCGCCCCGCGACGATCGCCTGGCTCAACACGATCCATGCCCGTCCAGCGTATCGCACCGCACTCGAGAAGGGCGGACCTTATGCTTATGCCTAAGGGCTAGCGCAGATTACCGATGGCTGTGGCTCGGCGCGTGCGGCGGCTCTATCTCTGGTGCATCCGCCTCGCCGAGTTCGCCTTCCCAATGCGCGACAACGGCAGTCGCAACTGCATTGCCAATCACGTTGGTGCCCGATCGACCCATATCGAGGAACTGATCGACTGGCAGGATCAGCAGCAATCCCGCCTCCGGAATGCCGAACTGGCCCATCACCGCGGCAATCACGACGAGTGAGGCACGCGGCACGCCAGCGATCCCCTTTGACGTGACCATCAGCACCAGCAGCATGATGATCTGCGTGCCGATCGACAGATCGATGCCATAAACCCGCGCGATGAACAGCGTCGCGAAGGTCATGTACATCATCGACCCATCGAGATTGAAGGAATAGCCGAGCGGCAGCACGAAGCTCGCGATCCGGGGCGGTACGCCGAACCGCTCGAGTGCCTCCAGCGTGCGCGGATAGGCCGCCTCCGATGAAGCCGTGGAGAAGGCGAGCAGGATCGGTTCGCGGATATAGCGCAGGAGGGTGCCCGCACGCCGGCCGATAAAGACATAGGCCGCGCCGAACAGCACCATCCACAACATCGCCAGCCCGATATAGAAGCTGCCGACGAACAGGCCCAGCGTCACGATGATGCCAAGGCCGTTGACCGCGATCGTCGCGGTGATCGCGGCGAACACCGCCAGCGGGGCCACCCGCATCACATAATCGGTGATTTGCAGCATCATTGCCGCCAGTGCTTCGGCGCCCTTGACGATCGGCGTCCCGCGTTCGCCGATTGCCGTCAGCGCAACACCGGCGAAGATTGCGAAGACGACGATCTGGATGATTTCATTCCCCGCCATCGCATCGACGATCGACGAGGGCACGATATGCGTCACGAACGTCGCGAGATTGAACGCTGCCTTGTCGAGCCCGACGCTTTCGGTCGGCGGGGGCAGCTTGAAGCCAAATCCCTGGCCGGGGGCAACCAGATCGATCACGAATTCAATCGAGTGGAACAGGATCAGCCCCAGGCTGAGCGACACCAAAGAGGCGGTAACGAACCAGCCCATCGTTCGCGCCCCGATCCGCCCGAGCGCACCAGTATCGCCCATGTGCGCAATACCGACGACCAGCGTCGAGAAGACGAGCGGCGCGATGATCATCTTGATCAGGCGCAAGAAGATGGTGGTGACGATCGAGAACCAGCCGGCGATCTCCTTCAGCCGGGCCGCCGCCTCGGGCGTGCCATCCGCAATCGCGATGTTGAGTGCCCAGCCGACGACAAGCCCAAGCACCAGCCCAATCATGATGTATAAAGTGAGGCGCTTGGCCATTGGGAACTCCAGCATGATGGCGACCGGTCAGGGGGCGCGGCGGTTAGGCGCGCAGCGAAGGGGATTGCAGCCGCCGGGTCAAGCGCCCTATCCCGGTATCGACATTGGCGCGAAGGGGATGGCGGGATGCAGCATCGTGGTTTCGAGCTCGATCGGCGCCGATTGTTGGCGGCGACCGCATTGCTGCCGTTGGCCGGCGGTCTTGGCCTGACGCCTGCCTTCGCCACTGAGATCGGCGCGCTTGCCGACATGACGGGCGATATCAAGCCAATCAGCATTGCCGAGCGCGCCGCTCGAATCGACCGCGCACAGGCTTTGATGCAGCGGCTTAAGATCGGCGCGATCGTCATCGAACCGGGATCGAGCTTGGAATATTTCACCGGGGTGCAGTGGCGGCGCAGCGAGAGGCTGACGGCGGCGATCATCCCGGCAATGGGCGATCCAGTGATCGTCACGCCCTTTTTCGAAGAGCCATCGGTGCGCGAATCGCTTGGGGTGCGCGCCGATGTGCGGGTGTGGCAGGAGGATCAGGACCCAATCGTGCTCGTCGCCGCCACGCTGCGCGAACGCAATTTTGCCGGCCTGCCCGTCGGGATCGAAGAAACGGTGCGTTTTTTTGCGAGCAACGGCGTGGCCCGCGCGCTGCCCGCGTTGTCGGTCGTCTCCGCCAACCCAGTGATTCGCGGCGTTCGGATGATCAAGACGCCCGCCGAAATCACGCTGCTTCAGCGTGCAAGCGATATCACCATCGCCGCCTATCGCTGGACGCTGCCGCAAATTCGCGAGGGTATGACGCCGGCCGATATCGGCGCGCTGATGACGACTGCAACGCGCAAGCTGGGCGGCACGCCCGAATTCTCGCTCGTCCTGCTCGGCGAAGCGAGCGCCTACCCGCATGGCAGCGGCAAGCCGCAGGCGGTGCGCGAGGGCGAGGTGGTGCTGATGGATTGCGGCTGCACGCTCCACGGCTATCAATCGGATATCTCGCGCAGCTTTGTGCCCGGCAAGGCAAGTGCTGAACATCGCAAGGTGTGGGATCAGGTCGCACAGGGGCAGCGGATCGCGATGGCGATCGCGAAGATCGGCACCCCCGCCGGGCAGGTTGATGATGCGGTGCGTGCGCAATATGTCAAATGGGGGTACGGCCCCGGGTACAAGCTACCGGGCCTTTCGCACCGCACCGGCCACGGCATTGGCATGGATGGCCATGAACCCGTCAATCTCGTCCATGGCGAACTGACCCCGCTGGCGGCGGGCATGTGCTTTTCGAACGAGCCCGGCATCTATATCCCGGGCAAATTCGGTATCCGGCTGGAGGATTGCTTCCACATGACTGATACGGGCCCGAAATTCTTCAGCGTGCCACCAATCAGCATCGATGCGCCGCTCGGGTGATGTTCCTTGGCAATTCCGGTACCGCCGCTTAAATCACCCGCATGACATCGACCAACGACATCCGCCGCAGCTTCCTGGAATTCTTTGAAGGCGAGGGCCATTCCCGCGTGCCCTCGGCACCGCTTGTGCCGCACAATGATCCGACGCTGATGTTCGTCAATGCGGGCATGGTTCCCTTCAAGAACGTGTTTACCGGACTTGAATCGCGGCCATATTCGACGGCGGTGTCGTCGCAAAAATGCGTGCGTGCGGGCGGCAAGCACAATGATCTCGACAATGTCGGCTATACCGCCCGGCATCATACCTTCTTCGAAATGCTCGGCAATTTCTCGTTCGGCGATTATTTCAAGGAACGCGCGATCGGCCTCGCCTGGAATTTGATTACGCGCGAATGGAGCATCGATCCGGCGCGGCTGACCGTCACCGTCTATCACACCGATGATGAGGCGTATGATCTGTGGAAGAGGATCGCCGGTCTACCCGATGATCGCATCATCCGCATCGCGACGAGCGACAATTTCTGGTCGATGGGCGATACCGGGCCGTGCGGGCCGTGTTCGGAGATTTTCTACGATCACGGCGATCACATTCCCGGTGGCCCACCGGGCAGCGCCAATGAGGATGGCGACCGTTTCGTCGAGATATGGAACCTCGTCTTCATGCAGTTCGATCAGGTGGCGGGCGGCGAGCGGACACCGCTGCCGCGCCCGTCGATCGATACTGGCATGGGTCTGGAGCGGATCGCAGCGGTTATGCAGGGCGTCCACGACAATTACGATACCGACACCTTCAAGGCGCTGATCGCCGCTTCCAGCGCGCTCAGCCACACGCCGGCGGGTGGCGCCAACACCGCGAGCCACCGCGTGATTGCGGATCATTTGCGCACATCGGGATTTCTGGTTGCAGACGGCGTGCTGCCGGCAAACGAAGGCCGCGGCTATGTGCTGCGGCGAATCATGCGGCGGGCGATGCGCCACGCGCACATCCTGGGCACGCGCGATCCGTTGATGCACCGGCTGGTGCCGGCACTTGTCGCGGAGATGGGCGCTGCCTATCCCGAGCTCGTCCGCGCGCAGCAATCGATCGAGGCGACCTTGCTGCAGGAAGAGACGCGCTTCCGCCAGACGCTCGACAAGGGATTGAAGCTGCTCGACGAGGCAACCGCCGGCATGCAGCCCGGCGATGTCTTGCCCGGTGCAACCGCGTTCAAACTCTACGATACCTTTGGCTTCCCCTTCGATCTGACCGAGGATGCGCTGCGAGCGCAGCAATTCGGCGTCGATCATGCCGGCTTCGATGCCGCGATGGCCGAACAGAAGCGCGCTGCTCGTGCCGCCTGGAAAGGTTCTGGCGAACGCGCCTCGGATGATATCTGGTTCGATATCGCCGAAGAAGCGGGCGGCACCGAATTCACCGGCTACACCGCATCGGTGGGCGAGGGGCGGGTGATCGCTATCGTCAAGGACGGCGCCCGGGCCGATCGCGCCGAGGCCGGCGAGACGGCGCTGGTGCTGACGAATCAGACCCCGTTTTACGGCGAAAGCGGCGGCCAGATGGGCGATGCGGGCACCATCACCGGCGAAGCGGGAGCCGCGTTACGGGCAACGGTGACCGATACGAGCAAGGCGGTCAGTCGGCTGCATGTTCACCACACGATCATCGACACCGGCTCGATTGCGGTGGGCGATAATGTGCGCCTTGCGATCGATACCGATCGGCGTAACCAGATTCGCGCCAACCATTCATCGACGCATCTGCTGCACGCGGCCCTGCGCGCGCGGCTCGGCGGACATGTCACGCAGAAGGGCAGTCTTGTCGCACCAGATCGCTTCCGCTTCGATTTCTCGCACGGGGCCGCGCTGAGCGCCGCGGAAATCGCCGCCGTCGAGGCCGATGTGAACCGACAGATTCGCGGCAACCAACCGGTCACGACCCGATTGATGACACCCGATGATGCGGTGGCAGCGGGGGCGATGGCGCTGTTCGGTGAGAAATATGGCGACGAGGTGCGCGTGCTGAGCATGGGCGCCAATGATGACGCGCATTATTCAGTCGAGCTGTGCGGCGGCACGCATGTCGATGCGCTGGGCGATATCGCTCTGTTCAAGATCGTCAGCGAAAGCGCGGTGTCGAGCGGCATCCGGCGGATCGAGGCACTCACCGGTGAAGCGGCGCGGCAATGGCTCACCGATCGCGATGAAAAGCTGCGCGAAGCGGCGGCGTCGCTGAAGGCCTCACCCGATGAAGTGCCGGCGCGCGTCGCGGCGCTGGTCGAGGATCGTCGCCGGCTTGAGCGTGAGTTGGCAGAAGCGAAAAAGGCGCTCGCTCTTGGCGGTGGCGGTGGCGCTGCGCCGGCTGGTCCGGAGATGATCGGCAGCGTCGCGTTTGCCGCGCAGGTTGTCGATGGGCTCGATCCCAAGGGGTTGCGCGGCGCGGTTGACGACATGAAGGCGCGGATTGGCTCGGGCGTGGCGATGCTCATCGCCGTCAACGAGGGGCGGGCATCGGTCGCGCTCGGGGTCAGCCCGGATCTGATCGGGACGCATGATGCTGTCGATCTGTTGCGCGTGGCAGTGAAGGTGCTTGGCGGGCAGGGCGGCGGCGGCCGGCCCGACATGGCGCAGGGCGGCGGGCCGGATGGCGGCAAATCAGACGATGCGGTGGCAGCGGTGCGCGAGGTGCTCGCGCTCGAAAAGGCGGCTGCCTGAGGCAACGGCGATTCAGTTGCGGGCTATTGGCCAGCCCAGCACATGCCGGTTATACGCCAGGCGTTGTTCTCAAGCTTGAGCACCACGGTCATCGTTCCGTGCTGCGACACCAGATCGCCCTTGCGCGCAGACGCCATGACTGCAGGCGAAACCACATATGCAGAGGCTGCTGTGATCTGGCAGCGCGATGGTTCTCGTATCGCTGTGCTGGCGACGACCATCTCTTCTCGCGCGCAAAACGCCCAAAGGTCGCCTAGCCAGGCTTTGAACGCGCCGGGACCGGCCCAGATATGAGGGGCAAAAGTATCGATGAATACCGGGTCTGATCCGATTAAAGTCTCTGCTTCGTCGTCATCGCGGGCATCCATCGCCGCCCAGAAGCGCTCGATCACCGCCAGGATTTCGCCGCGTCCGGCGTCATTGCCCAAAAGGTCTGCACTCGATGGGGCAATTTTGCCGTCGTTCAGTACCGTAGACAAGGCTCACTCCCCTTAACGCCGTAGGATAAGACTATTAGGGGAATATCCTTAACAATCCTGCCAAAAAGCCAACCGCGTAGAGAGCGGTTGGCGCGGCGCCGTTGGTCAAGGCTGCCTGTGCTGCGGGTTGCGCTTCGTCGATCGCCCCCTGCTTCTAGTCAGCTTCGGTTCGCGGTCCAATCCCGCGACATCCTTGATCGCCTTGCGCAACTCGTCGCGCTTTTCGTGGATCGATGCGATCACTGGGCCGACCGCCACGCCGAGTTCGGTGAGCACTGCCTCGGATAACTGCAGCGAGCTTTCAAGCGTTTCGGGTACCGCATCGGTCACGCCGGCGCGATAAAGCTCGGCGGCATGATCGACGTCGCGGGCGCGTGCGACGATGATCAGATCGGGAACCCACCCACGCACGCGCCGCGTGAGATGCACCGTCAGCACAGGATCGTCCATCGTCAGGATCAACGCCTTGGCCCGCCCAAGATTGAGCCGATCGACCAGATCGGCACGGGCGACATCGCCGAACATGACTGGATAGCCGGATCGCCGTGCCTCTGTGACCACGTCGATATCGGCTTCGACCGCGACAAAGGTCTGCCCGTGCCGATTGAGCATGTCGGCGATCATCTGGCCTACCCGACCAAAGCCGATGATGACCGTCCCGGGCCCTTCGGCCGGGATCAGCAGTTCGGGGGCATCGCCGCTGGTGCGGTGTTCGATGCGGCGTGCCGCCTGCCGTCCCAGCCAGGCAAGCATTGGGGTGATCGTCAGGCCGATCGCGGTTACCGTCTGCCAGAAATTCGCCGTCGTCGGCAGGATGATCTGCGCCTGCGCTGCGGCGCCAAGGACGATCAGCGTCGTCTCGGATGGGCTCGCCATGAGCAATCCGGTTTCGGCAGCAACGGAATTGCCAAGGCCGGCAAGTTTCAGCAAACCAAAGGTAACGAGTGATTTGACGGCGACCACGCCAAGAACGCCCAGCAGCAGCCATTCCCAGTTCTGCACGATCAGCCGCACATCCAGCCGCATCCCCACCGTGATCAGAAACACGCCCAGCGCCAGGCCCTTGAACGGCGCGGTGATGACTTCGACTTCGCTGCGATAATCGGTCTCTGCGATCAACAGGCCAGCGAGCAGCGCGCCGACGATTGGCGACAAGCCTGCCGCTGTCGTCGCAAGGCTGGCGACGATCACGACGAGCAGCGATGCCGCCAGGAACAGCTCCGGGCTTTTGGTGCGCGCGGCCTGGGCGAACAGGCGGGGAAGGACGATCCGCCCGGCGAGCAACATCGCGGCGATCGTCAATATGCCTCGTCCAAGCACCCCGACGATTGCCCAACCGTTCCCGGCCATGCCGGGGGTAACCGTCGCCAGCGCAAAGATGATCGGCACCAGCGCGAGATCTTCGAACAACAACATGGCGAATGCCGATTTGCCGACCTGGCTTGCCGCGCCGGCAATCGGGATCACCAGCGCGGTCGACGATAGCGAAAGCGCGAGGCCGAGCGCCATCGCGCCGGTCCATGATTGACCCATCAGGTGCAAGGCCACGCCGATTACCAAACCGGACCCGATCAGTTCCGCAGCACCCGTGCCAAACACCTGTGCGCGGATCGTCCAAAGTCTTCGAAACGATAATTCGAGGCCGATGGAGAAAAGCAGCAGGACGATGCCGAATTCGGCGAACGGCTCGATCGCGTCTGCATCGGAGATCGTGATATACCGCAGCCAGGGATAATCGCCCACCAGCGTCCCCAAACCCGCAGGGCCGACGAGCAGCCCGACGAGGATGAAGCCGATAACGGGGCTGATCCGCAGGCGCGCAAAGGCGGGGATGACGATCCCTGCGGCGCCAAGGATGACGAGCGCATCGCCAAAGCCCGTATTGTTCAACGCCAAAGCCATGTCGCCATCTAGGCGATGCGCGCGGCCTTTGTCATTGGCGAGCGGGAAAAAGCGATGAATCGGCGCAAACGGGGGGCGACGATCAGCCTTCGTTGGTGGAGATCGCCCCTTCAGCCTTCAGAATGTAGGGCTTCACCGTGGCTGGGATGACCGTGTACGCTGGCCGCCGCGCTGCACGCATCCGCAGCTTGTCGATCCGGGTGAAGCACACCTGATCGGATTGGTTGCCGCCGATGACGTGATAGGCGGTGCTGTCCTCGCCCACGTAAAGCGCGACGTGGCCGCCCTGTTCGCGCATGAAGACGAGCACATCGCCGAGTCCGGGCTGGCCAACGGGCGTGCCGAAATTACGCCAATTGAGCGCCCAGAGCGGATCGGCGGGGGCAGCCTTTCCAGCGCGACGCGCGACCATCGCCATGAACAGCCCGCACCAGGCGACCGAATCGGCAGTGTAAAGTTTTTCCACCGAACCGCCGATCTCATGCGCCCAGGCCATGATAATCGAATTGTCCTTCGCGCCCGGCGTCTCGATCGTTCCCAGCAGTTTGCGGGCTTCGACGATCATCCTTGGCAGCGGCGATAGCCCATCGAGCCAGCGATAGTGATTTGGATCGATCGGCATCGTCATCCCCCCGGCGCGGCGGCGCTCAGCGGTGCATCATGCAAACCAAAGCCTACAAGTAAAGTGGTTGCGTTACCGTTCCGTCTTCAGCCTGCTGCGCCCATTGCCGTTTCGAGATTGACGCGAACCTGCTCGAAAAATTGTTCGGTCGTCATCCATGGCTGATGCGGCCCGATCAGCAGCGCCAGATCCTTGGTCATATGGCCATTTTCAACGGTTTCGATGCACACCCGCTCAAGCGTTTCGGCAAAGGTCGTGACTTCCGGCGTATCGTCGAACTTGCCGCGATATTTCAGCCCGCCTGTCCAGGCGAAGATCGAGGCGATTGGGTTGGTCGAGGTTGCCTTGCCCTGCTCGTGCTGGCGGAAATGGCGCGTGACGGTGCCATGGGCGGCTTCTGCCTCCACGGTTTTGCCATCGGGCGTGAGCAACACCGACGTCATCAGGCCAAGCGAGCCAAAGCCCTGTGCGACCTGATCAGACTGCACATCGCCATCATAATTCTTGCAGGCCCAAACGAATTCGCCGTGCCATTTCAGCGCCGATGCGACCATGTCGTCGATCAGTCGATGCTCATAGGTAATCCCAGCTTCCTTGAACTTATCCTTGAATTCACTTTCAAAAACTTCAGCGAACAAATCCTTGAAGCGACCATCATAGGCCTTGAGGATGGTGTTCTTGGTGGAGAGATACACCGGCCATTTCAGGTTGAGCCCATAATGCATCGACGCGCGGGCGAAATCGCGGATCGAATCGTCGAGATTATACATAGCGAGCGCAACACCCGGCGAGGGATATTGAAAAACCTCGCGGTCGATCACGGTGCCGTCATCGCCCTCGAACACCATCCGCAGCTTGCCGGGGCCCGGGACGAGGAAATCGGTCGCGCGGTACTGATCGCCAAAGGCATGACGCCCAACGACGATCGGGTGCGTCCAGCTGGGGATGAGGCGTGGCACGTTCTTGATCACGATCGGCTCGCGAAAGATCGTGCCGCCCAGGATGTTGCGGATCGTGCCGTTGGGCGATTTCCACATCTTCTTGAGATCGAATTCCTTCACCCGGTCTTCATCGGGGGTAATCGTCGCGCATTTCACGCCGACGCCATATTTCTGGATGGCGCGCGCGCTTTCGACGGTGATCTTGTCGTCGGTTTCATCGCGCTTTTCGATGCCCAGATCGTAATAATCGAGGTCGATATCGAGATAGGGGAGGATCAGGCGCTCGCGGATCCACTGCCAGATGATCCGCGTCATTTCGTCGCCGTCGATTTCCACGACGGGCGTCTTTACCTTGATCTTCGCCATCGATTGCTCGCTTATCCTTGGGGAGTGTCGGTGTGCGTCTAGGATGAAGGCTCGCGGTGATCAACCTTCACAGGCCCGCTTAATCGTGCGGTATCGTGCGGTGGATGCGCTGCTGCGAACGGCGTTGAACTGCTGCACCGCACAACCTATACCGTCCACATGCCATCCCCCGATCAGCCACCGTTGGCGACGAGCACCGTCAAGTGGCGATTTGCCGACGTCCATCCCGAAGGACGCAAATATGTGCTGATCGCGGCCGCGGTCGCGCTGCTATCGCTGTTCATCTGGGATGCGCTGACCTGGCCGCTGATCGGCGTGACGATCTGGGTCGCGACTTTCTTCCGCGATCCGGTGCGGGTGACGCCGCAGGGCGATGATCTCATCGTCGCGCCTGCCGATGGGTTGATCACGATGATCGAGCGGGTACCTGTGCCGATCGAGATGGCGGGCGAGCGCGGGCTGGGCAATGCGCCGATGGTCCGCGTATCGATTTTCATGAGCGTGTTCGATGTTCACATCAATCGCACGCCGATTGCGGGCACCGTGCGGCAGGTGATTTATATCTCGGGAAAATTCCTGAACGCCGATCTCGACAAGGCAAGCGACGAGAATGAGCGCCAGCACATCATCGTCGAAGGGCGCGGGGGACGGATCGTCGGGTTCACCCAGATTGCGGGTCTGGTCGCGCGCCGCATCGTCCCGTTTGTAAAGGCCGGGGATATGATCGCTGTGGGTCAGCGGATCGGATTGATCCGCTTTGGCAGCAGGGTCGATGTGTATCTGCCCGCCGATACCGCCTGTCAGGTCGTGCTCGGCCAGCGTAGCATCGCCGGCGAGACGATCTTGGCGCGCGCGAACAGCACGACGCCGCTGGGCGTGGCACAATGAGCGCCACGCCGATGATCGGCATCCAGTGACCCGCAAGCAATGAGGCGGCCGATCCGTCAGGCCCGCGGCCTGCCGCTGCGCGCAATTGCCCCCAATGCAGTGACCGCGCTGGCGCTGTGTTCAGGGCTTACCGGCATCCGCTTTGCGATCTCGTCAGACTGGCAGCTGGCCGTCACGATGATCATGATCGCCGGCGTGCTCGACGGGCTGGATGGCAGGATTGCCCGGATGGTGCGCGGTGAAAGCCGCTTCGGTGCTGAGCTCGATTCGCTCGCCGACGCGATCTCGTTCGGGGTATCGCCGGCGCTGATCCTGTATCTGTGGTCGTTGAGCGCGCTGCCTCAGATCGGCTGGCTGTGCGCGTTGATCTTCGCGGTTTTCTGCGCGCTTCGTCTCGCACGGTTCAACGCGGCAATCGACACCGCTGATCAGCCCCATAAATCGGCGGGGTTCCTCACGGGCATCCCGGCGCCTGCAGGGGCGGGGCTGGCGATGCTGCCGCTCTATTTGTGGTTCTGGACGGGGGAGCCGATTTTTCGATCGGTGTGGCTCGTCGCCCCTTGGGTCGCCATTGTCGCCACGCTGATGATTTCGAGCGTCGCCACCTATAGTTGGGGATCGCTCAAGCTGCGGCGCTCGGTTCGTTTCGAAGCGATGGCGGCGATGGTGCTGATGGTTGCCGCGCTCGTTTCAGCGCCCTGGCATACGTTGACGGCGATCTGCTCCGCTTATTTGTGCTCAATCCCGTTCAGCATCCGCCATTATACGCAGATCAGGCAGCAGCGCGCACTGACAATGCCGACGTCGTAATCAAGGGACGCTGACGACCACTCATACGCATTCTCGCGACATTGACGGACGCGGTCGCTGGCTCATCCGCGCCGCCGCCGGCAGCTTCGCTCAACAATGCGACAATCCGGGGCAAGGCCGGCATCAACGTGCGCATCATCACAAAAATCGTTCCGGCAAAGGCCGCACCAAACAGCAACAGACTAACAAGCATCATCATCGTCAGGCCTCCAGCGAACCGACATCATCATCGTTCAGCAATACACGGGCGGTCGGTCGGTTCCGCGTGCATGTAATGATCGCTGTATGTTCCGCAACTGTTCTTATGTCAACGCTTGATTCGTGGCCGCTGCTCGGCTAAGCGCGCCGCTCAACCCGCATGGGAAGCGCACATCACCGGTGTTCGACCGGCCTTTGAGGCCATTGTCGGATATTTGCTTCCCAGAGGACAAACCGGAAAGGAAATACCTATGGCGGCACCAGTCGTCACCATGCAGCAATTGCTCGAAACCGGCGCTCATTTCGGCCACCAGACCCACCGCTGGAACCCGAAGATGAAGCCTTATATCTTTGGCGACCGCAATGGCGTCCACATCCTCGATCTCAGCCAGACCGTGCCGTTGTTCGCACGCGCGCTTGAATTCGTCGCGGCGTCGACCGCTTCGGGCGGCAAGGTGTTGTTCGTCGGCACCAAGCGCCAGGCGCAGGAGCCCGTCGCAGACGCGGCGCGCCGGTCGGGCCAGCATTTCGTCAACCACCGCTGGCTGGGCGGCATGCTCACCAACTGGAAGACGATTTCGGGTTCGATCAAGCGCTTGAAGACGCTTGAGGAGCAGCTTTCGGGCGACACGACGGGTCTCACCAAGAAGGAAGTTCTTCAGCTGACCCGTGAAAAGGACAAGCTTGATCTGTCGCTGGGCGGCATTCGCGACATGGGCGGCATTCCCGACGTGATGTTCGTGATCGACGCGAACAAGGAAGAGCTGGCGATCAAGGAAGCCAATACGCTTGGTATTCCAGTCGTTGCGATCCTCGATTCGAACGTCTCGCCCGATGGCATCGCTTTCCCGGTTCCCGCAAACGACGATGCGAGCCGGGCGATCCGGCTGTATTGCGAGGCGATTGCGATCGCTGCGACACGCGGTGGCCAGCAACAGCAGGCCAACAGCGGCCGCGATCTTGGCGCGATGGATGAGCCGCCAGCCGAGGAAGCGCTGGAAGCGCCGGTTGAGATGACGACTCAGGCACCCGCTGAAATGCCAGCTGAAATGCCCGCCGAGACGCCTGCACAAACGCCAGCCGATCCGGAGCATGCAGCTGCCGCGACCGATCCGGAAACGGCCGCCGAGGGCGAGCGCCAGATCGACGCCTGAGCGTCGTCTCCGAACTGAAATATGGACGGGGTAGGGCGCAGGCCTTCCCCCGTCCGCAACTATATTCCGATGATAGAGGAACAAGACATGGCCGAGATCACAGCCGCCGCCGTCAAGGACCTGCGCGAAAAGAGTGGCGCGGGCATGATGGACTGCAAAAAGGCGCTGACCGAAGCAGATGGCAACATGGATGCAGCGATGGACTGGCTGCGGACCAAGGGCCTTGCCGCTGCCGCCAAGAAATCAAGCCGCACCGCCGCTGAAGGCCTGGTCGGCGTTGAAGTATCGGGCACCAAGGGTGCTGCAGTCGAAGTCAATTCCGAAACCGATTTCGTCGCGAAGAACGAGCAGTTCCAGACCTTCGTTCGCGACGTGACCTCGGTCGCGCTCGAGCTTGGCGATTCGATCGAGACGATCAAGGCAGCGCATCTTGGCGGCAAGACCGTCGAGGAAGTGCTGACAAACAATATCGCGACGATTGGCGAGAACCAGAATCTGCGCCGCGCAAGGCGCCTCGAAGTGACGCAGGGCGCGGTCGTACCCTATGTCCACAACGCGGCGGCACCGGGGCTCGGCAAGATCGGCGTCCTCGTCGCGCTCGAAAGCGATGCGGGTGACGATGTGCTGCTGCCGCTTGGCAAGCAGATTGCGATGCACATTGCAGCGGCCTTCCCCTTGGCGCTGGACGAGAGTGGGCTCGATCAGGACGTGATCGAGCGTGAGCGCGCGATCGCGACCGAACGGGCTGCCGAAAGCGGCAAGCCTGCCGATATCATCGCCAAGATGGTCGATGGTTCGATCAAGAAATTCGCCAAGGAAAACGCGCTGCTCAGCCAGCTGTTCGTGATGGATGGCAAGACCGCCATCGCCGATGTGGTCGCCAAGGCAGCAAAGGATGCGGGCAAGTCGATCGCGTTGACCGACTATGTCCGTTTTCAGCTCGGCGAGGGCATCGAGCGCGAGACGACCGATTTCGCCGCCGAAGTGGCAGCGGCCGCCGGCGTCAGCTGATCGATCAAAACGGGGTGCGCCGAGCGCGGGCCCCGTTTATTGTCGGTCTTGATCGGCGCGCGCCGATTGCGCGGGGCGTGGGGGCCCGGCATGAGTAATGGACTTCGTGTCCATCGGATGAATGCTTGGCATGCCGCAGGGTGACCACTAAGGTCGCCGCCGCGCCCTGCCAAAGAGCAAGTTGGATCGATGACCATCCCCCATTTCAAGCGCATCTTGCTGAAACTGTCCGGCGAAGCCGCGATGGGCGATCAGTCTTTCGGAATCGACCCGGCAACCGTTGCCCGCGTTGCCGGTGAGGTAAAGGCGGCCAAGGACGCCGGCTTCGAGCTGTGCCTGGTGATTGGCGGCGGCAATATCTTTCGCGGGATGGCCGGCGCGGCCAAGGGAATGGACCGTGCCACCGCCGATTATATGGGTATGCTCGCCACGGTGATGAACGCGCTGGCCATGCAGGACGCGCTTGAGCAGATCGGGGTCGATACGCGGGTGCAATCGGCAATTCCGATGGCGAGCGTCTGCGAACCCTATATCCGCAGGCGCGCCGAGCGCCATCTTGAAAAGGGTCGCGTCGTGATCTTTGCGGCCGGCACCGGTAGCCCGTTTTTCACGACCGATTCCGGCGCAGCTCTGCGTGCTGCCGAAATGGGCTGCGACGCGTTGTTGAAGGGAACGTCTGTGGACGGTGTCTATGATGCCGATCCAAAGGCGATCGCGACGGCAAAGCGTTATGAAAGCGTCGATTATGGCACGGTACTCGCGCATGATCTCAAGGTGATGGATGCAGCCGCCGTGGCGCTGTGCCGAGACAATGATATTCCAATCGTGGTGTTCAACATCCGCGAGCAGGGCAATCTGGCGCGCGTGCTGCGCGGCGAAGGCGTGTCGACGGTGGTCGGCAAGCTGAAAGAAATGGCGGAGAATTGACATGGCGGCGTACGATAAGGCCGATCTCGAGCGCCGGATGCACGGCGCGGTTGAGGCACTGAAGGGCGACCTTTCGGGCCTGCGCACCGGCCGCGCCTCGGTGTCGCTGCTCGATCCGGTCACGGTCGAGGTTTATGGTTCGCATATGCCGCTGAACCAGGTGGCGACCGTTTCCACGCCTGAATCTCGGCTGCTTTCGGTGCAGGTCTGGGACAAGGCCAATGTCGGCCCATGCGACAAGGCGATCAGGTCGGCAGGGCTGGGGCTGAACCCAATTGTCGACGGCACGACGCTGCGCATCCCGATCCCCGATCTCACCGAGGATCGCCGCAAGGAGCTGGCCAAGCTGGCCGGCCAATATGCCGAAAAGGCTCGGATCGCGGCGCGCAACGTCCGGCGTGACGGGATGGAGGGCCTGAAAGCTGACGAGAAGAAAAACCTGATCAGCGAAGACGAGCGCAAGCGTCACGAAACCGACGTGCAGAAGCTTACCGACGGGACCATCGCCGACATCGACGCCGCAGCGTCCGCGAAGGAAAAGGAAATCCTGAACAAGTGACGGCGCTGCCCGCCCATGCACCTGCGACTGGGATCGGCGGCGGTGCGTTGCCACGTCATGTCGCGATCATCATGGACGGCAATGGCAGGTGGGCGAAGCAGCGTTTCCTGCCGCGGATCGCTGGGCATCGGCAGGGGGTGGAGGCGGTGCGCCGGGTAACCCGGGCGGCGCGCGCGCTCAAGATCGAAGCGTTGACGCTCTATGCGTTCTCCTCGGAAAACTGGCGCCGTCCGGAGGAAGAGGTCAGCGATCTGATGGGATTGCTCCGCCATTTCATTCGGACGGATCTCGACGAACTCGTCCGCGAAAATGTCCAGCTGCGGGTGATTGGCAATTATCGACGTTTTTCCGCCGACATCGTGGCGCTGGTCGAGGATGCGCTGGCGCGCACGGCGCCCAATGATGGCCCAATCCTGGTCATTGCCCTGAATTACGGCGCGCATGCCGAATTGACCGCTGTTGCCCGGACTCTGGCGGCGAAGGTGCGCGACGGGGAGCTGGCAGTCGAGGCAATCGACGAGGCGGCGATCGAGGCAGAGCTGGAAACGAGCGCGCTCCCGCCGCTTGATTTGCTGATCAGGACATCGGGCGAGGCACGGCTTTCCAATTTCCTGCTGTGGCAGGCCGCCTATGCCGAGCTGCTGTTCGTTGATACCTTATGGCCCGATTTTGGCGAGGCGGCGCTGGCCGAGGCGGTAGCGCTGTTCGGGCGGCGTCAACGTCGTTTCGGGGGGCTGTGATCGATACGGCTGGTGCACGGCGTTCGGACCTTGCGACGCGGGCGATAGTTGGCGTGGCGTTGGCCAGCGTCGCGCTGGCGGCATTGTGGTTTGGCGGGTTTGTTTTCTGGTTGCTGGCTGTGGTGATTGCGCTGGGGATGCTGCGGGAATGGGCCGACCTCGAGCACGCCCCACCGCAGACCGCGCGGTTGATGCTGTTCACGCTATCGGTGCCGCTGGCGATCCTGTGCCCGCTCGCGGCTGGCCCCAATTTCTTTGCCCTGGGGCTGATTGCAGCGGCGGTGTTCTTCACCGGGATTGTCACGCGCCGGGCGACGCTTGCCTTTGGCATGGCCTATGTCGGCTTGCCGGTGCTTGGCCTGCTACTGATACGCGATCAGCCGCGCGGCCTGTTGTTTGCGTTCTGGATGCTTGGCCTGGTGTGGCTTTGCGATATCGGCGCGTATTTTGCCGGACGAGCGATCGGCGGCGCGCGGCTTGCCCCGGTGATAAGCCCGAACAAGACCTGGGCCGGGCTGATTGGCGGCATTGCTGCAGCGGGGATGTTCGGGCTCTCGCTTCACTATGTTTATGGCCTGCCGTGGCGGCTGACGTTGGCAACGCCCGTGCTCGCCCTGTTTGCCCAGGGCGGTGATCTATTCGAGAGCTGGCTGAAGCGGCGCGCAGGGGTGAAGGACAGCGGCAACCTGCTGCCCGGCCATGGCGGGCTGCTTGACCGGTTGGACGGGGTAGTGCCAGTGGCGCCAGCGGCGGCCATGCTCGTGATGCTGCCACAGATTGAAGCGTTGATTGGATACGCCAGTTGAAGGCGTCAGCGGTCGAGGGAATCAGCGGTTGTGTGATTCAGCGGTTGAGGGATCCAGCGGCTCGGGAATTCAGGGGTTGAGCGGATGAAGACGGTTACAATTTTGGGGGCGACGGGCTCGGTCGGTGGATCGACGCTCGATCTCATCGAACGCGAACCCGACAAGTTCGATGTCCTGGCGTTGACCGCGAATTGCGATGTCGATCGCCTGGCGGCCGCCGCGATCCGCACCAATGCGCGGCGTGCCGTTGTTGCCGAGGAGAGCTGTCTGGGCGATCTGCGCGCCGCGCTCGCCGGCACGGGCATCGAATGCGCGGGCGGCACGCAGGCAGTATGCGAAACCGCATCGATGGGCGCCGACTGGACGATGGCGGCGATCGTGGGCTGCGCGGGCCTGGCCCCCGTCATGGCCGCAATCGAGATGGGTGGCACGGTCGTGCTCGCCAACAAGGAGCCGCTGGTATCGGCCGGCGATGTCATCCTGGCGGCCGCCAAGGCGCACGGCGCGACCATCCTGCCTGCCGATTCTGAGCATAATGCCATTTTCCAATGCTTCGATTTCGATCGGCCAGAGGGCATTCGCCGAATCATTCTGACGGCCAGCGGCGGGCCGTTTCGCGATTATACGATGGAACAGATGCGCGCCGTGACGCCCGCGCAGGCGGTGGCGCATCCCAATTGGTCGATGGGCGCGAAGATCTCGGTCGATTCGGCGACGCTGATGAACAAGGGGCTCGAACTGATCGAGGCCGCCCGGCTGTTTCCGATCGATCCCGACCTTATCGAGATCATTCTCCACCGCCAATCGGTGATCCATTCGCTGGTCGATTATGTCGACGGCTCGGTGCTCGCCCAGCTGGGGCCGCCCGATATGCGTACGCCAATCGCTTATTGCCTTGCCTGGCCTGAGCGGATGGCCACGCCAATGGCGCCACTCGATCTCGTCGCGATCGGGCGGCTCGATTTCGAAGCGCCCGATCCAGTGCGCTTTCCCGCGCTGCGGCTGACTCGCGAGGCACTCGATGCCGGCGGCGCGCGCCCGGCGATTCTGAATGCGGCCAATGAGATCGCCGTGGCTGGTTTTCTGGCGGGGCGGGTTGGCTTCCTCGAAATTGCCGCAATCGTCGCCGATACGCTCGAACGTTACGATCCGGCGGCGCCGGAGACGCTCGAGGCGGTGCTTGCCGTCGATGCCGAAGCCCGGCGGATCGCGGGCGAGCGTGTGAAGGATTGCGTTGCTTGATCCATAGTCCGAGCCTTTTTCTGACGCTGTTCGCCTTTGCGCTGGTGATCGGCCCGCTCGTTTTCGTGCATGAGCTGGGTCACTACCTCGCTGGGCGCCTTTTCGGGGTGAAGGCGGATGAATTTTCGATTGGCTTTGGCCGCGAAATATTCGGCGTTTCGGATAGGCGCGGCACACGCTGGAAATTCGGCTGGCTGCCGCTTGGGGGCTATGTGAAGTTCGCTGGAGACATGGATCCATCCAGCCGTGCCGATCCGGCCTGGCTGGCGCTTCCCCCCGAAGAGCGCGCACGCACCTTTCAGTCCAAACCTGTCTGGCAGCGCGCGATCATCGTCGCGGCCGGGCCACTCACCAATTTTCTCGTCGCGATCGTCATTCTGATGGGCTTTGCCATTGCGTTCGGTGATCTGCGCACACCCGCAGTGGTCGGCTCGATCGAACCGGGCAGTCCCGCGCAACAGGCCGGCTTGCAGGCCGGTGACCGCATCACCGCGCTCGGCGGTCGCTCGATCGATACCTTCCAGGACATGATCCGCTATATCCAGATCAGGCCAGGCCAAACGGTACGCGTCGATTTCGTCCGTCAGGGTACGATATTGGCGCGCGATGCCGTCATCGGCACGCGGATCGAACGCGATCGTTTCGGCAACGCACCCCGGATCGGCCGGCTGGGCATTGGCAACACCCAGGCTGAGCTGGTGCCGGTGTCCCTAATCAACGCACCGATCGTTGCGGTTCGCAAGACGGGTGACATTCTGGCAGTGATGGGCGATGTGATTGGCCAGATCATCGCCGGTCGCCGGCCGGTGAGCGAATTGGGCGGACCGCTGAGCATTGCGAAGGTATCGGGCGAGCAAATGGCACTTGGCGTGTCGTCGTTCGTTTTTCTGATTGCGCTGGTGTCCATTAATCTGGGATTCATCAACTTGTTGCCAGTCCCGGTGCTCGATGGGGGACATCTGCTGTTTTATGCGATCGAGGCGGTGAGACGCCGCCCGATCGAGCCGAATGTGCAGGAATGGGCTTTTCGCGGCGGTCTGGCGGCGGTGTTGGCGTTAATGGTGCTGGTGACGTTCAACGATCTGGGTTCGTTGGGATTATGGAATAGGCTCGCCGGGTTGATCGGTTGAGCTGCATCGGGCAGGGCAAGCGCGCCATGCAGGGCATGGATTTTCCTTTTGGGGTATAATGGTGACAGCGACCAAGGTTTCAAGGTTCGGTACGCGCGCAGTGGCAACGCTGTTGGCTGGCACAATGTTGTCAGGCCTGCCACAGGCGGCATGGGCGCAGGATAGCGCGCCCGCGCCACAGCCCGGCAGTGCTGCGCCCGTCGTGACGCCAGCGCCTGCGGCTCAGCCAGACGCAACGGTGAAGGTTATCAAGACGCTTCGGGTCGAAGGCTCGCAGCGGATCGAATCCGAAACCGTGCTCTCCTACACAAAGCTGCGGATCGGCCAGACGTTCAATAACGAAAGCCTTGATCAGGCGATCAAGGACCTGCTGGCGAGCGAACTGTTCGCCGATGTATCGATCGACGGTGTGCAGACGGGCGACATCGTTCTGAAGGTACGCGAAAACCCGATCATCAACCGCGTCCTGCTGGAAGGTAACAAGCGGCTGAAATCGGACAAGATCCAGAAGGAAATCAAGCTCGCGCCGCGCCAGATCTTCACCCGCACCGCGGTTCGGCTGGACGTTGGCCGGATCGTCGAGCTGTATCGGCGCCAAGGGCGCTTTGCGGCATCGGTCGCGCCGAAGATGGTCGCGCTCGACCAGAACCGCGTCGATATCATCTTCGAGATCAGCGAAGGCGCGAAATCAAAAGTCCGCCAGATCAACATCATCGGCAACGAGGTGTTTTCGGACGGCAAGGTCCGCGCCCAGATGGCCACCAAGCAAGCGCGACTGAAGACCTTCCTCAGTTCGAACACCAGCTATGATCAGGACCGGCTCGCCTACGATCAGCAAAAGCTGCGTCAGTTTTACCTGACCGAGGGCTATGCCGATTTCAAGGTAACGTCCGCCGTCGCCGAGCTGACGCCCGACAAGCGCGATTTCATCATCACCTATGTCGTCGAGGAGGGGAAACGCTATCACTTCGGTGACGTGACCGTCGACAGCGACATTCGCGATTTCGACGACAAGAAGCTCGCCAAGTCGCTGATTGCGAGGAAAGGCGACTGGTATAATGCCAAGAAGGTCGAGGATTCGGTTGAAGCGATCAACCAGACTTCGGGCCTGCTGGGCTATGCCTTCACCGAGGTGAACCCCGAATTCAATCGCGATTCCGAAACGCTGACGATGTCGATCAATTTCCACATCGGCGAGGCGCAGCGCACTTATGTCGAGCGGGTCGACATCAATGGCAATACAACCACGCAGGACAAGGTGATCCGGCGTGAGATCCGCCTCAACGAAGGCGATGCCTTCAACAGCTTTCTCGTCAAGCGCTCGCAGGATCGGATCAATTCGCTCGGCTTTTTCCAGGACAAACTGGAGGTTCAGCAAAAGCCGGGCTCGGCGCCTGATCGGGTGGTTCTGGAAACCAATGTCGAAGAAAAATCGACTGGCGATCTCAGTCTGTCGATCGGTTTTTCGAGCCTTGAGCAATTCATTGTCCAGGCGTCGGTCCGGCAGCGTAACTTCCGTGGCAAAGGCCAGGAGCTGCGCGCCAACGCGAGCTATTCGACGTTTCAGCAATCGATCGAACTTGGCTTTACAGAGCCCTATCTTTTCAACAAAAATATCGCGCTTGGCGGCGACTTGTTCCGCCGCGATTACAATGCGTTCAACTTTGTGGGTAACAGCAGACAGACAACCTACACCCAGACATCAACTGGCTTTCAGGTGCGCGCCGGCGTGCCCCTTACCGAATATTGGTCGCTTTCGGGTCGCTATGGCCTGACCTACGATCAGGTCGGGCTCGATCGGGCAACCTATTTCACCAATGGTGTGTGCGATCCGCTGCTCGCTGGCCGCTATCTTTGTGATGCCCTCGGCAATCGCGTCACGTCGTCGGTCGGTGCCTCTTTGGTGTATGACAGCCTCAACAATCGGTTGCGGCCGACAGCGGGGCACCGCTTCATCGCCAGCGGCGATTTCGCGGGCCTTGGTGGCGACGTCAAATATCTGCGCGGCCGCGTAGAGGCTTCCAAATACTTCAATATCGGCAAGGGCTTCATTTTCTCGGTCTCGGGCGAGGCCGCTTATATCTACTCGCTCGAAACCAGCCGCGGCCCCGGCATCGATCCAGTCCGCATCACCGATCGCTATTATCTCGGCGAGCCTCAGTTCCGCGGCTTCAACATCCGCGGCGTCGGCCCGCGTATCCAGCGGCTACCCTATACCGTCGACGATGCCGGCAATCAGGTACTGGTCTCCGATCGTCGGCAGTTCGTCGATGATGCGCTTGGCGGTCGGGCATATTATCTGGGCCATGCCGAGCTTGAAATTCCGCTTGGCGCAGGCATTCGCGAGCTTGGCATCCGGCCATCGATCTTCATGGATTTCGGCGCCTTGTTCGGGGTGACGCGGCCGCTGCCGACCACGACCTTCCCAACGTCTACCGACGCCGTTACCGGCGTGGTGACCGTTTTGCCGCTGATCCAGCCGATTCTCGATACCAGTGGTCGCCAACTCTTCATCGTCGGTCCCGAGGACGCGACCAATGCAGGCTTGCTGACCACTTGTGACTCGGGCTATTCGCCCACCGGGGGCGGTACGTGCACGGGTGTCAGCTCGAATGTGATCGCGCAGAACACGGTCCAGCCATTCCTCGAGCGCTTCCTCGGGAATTCAGCCAGCCCGCGCCTGACCGTCGGGGTCGGCGTCAACTGGAATTCTCCATTTGGGCCACTTCGTATCAACGTTGCCCATGCGTTGCTGAGTGAATTCGGCGACAACCCCAAGCTCATTACTTTCAATGTAGGGACAGGATTTTAAATGAAGACTTTGATGAAAGCCGCCAGCATAGCGGTGGCGCTTGTCGCAGGGATTGCGATCGCGCCGCACTCAGCCTCCGCGCAGACGGTAACGCTCGTCGTCGACGTCGATCAGATCTACAAAGACAGCGTTGCTGCCAAGAGCGGCGGCACGCAGCTCGAAGCAAAATATGGCGTCAAGTTGAAGACGATTCAGGGCAATCTCGAAACCGCCGTCAAGGGTTGGAACACTCAGGTCGAGGCTGCCAAGAAGGTCGCGAAGCCCGATGGCGCATTGCCGCCGGCAAACGAGGCATCGCTCGGTGTCGCTCGCCAGTCGCTCAACGATGCCAAGGCGGCATTTGATGAGGTCCGTCAGGAAATCCAATATGCTGACCAATATGTGAAGTATCAGCTGCTCGAGAAGCTGATCCCGATCACCGAAAAGATCCGCAAGGATCGCAAGGCCGGTGCGGTCGTCGCGCGCGGCTCGGTGCTTGCGTTCGATCCGACGAACGACATTACGGCGCCGGCGCTCCAACAGCTGAACGCAACGGTCACCACCGTTTCGGTCACGCCGCCGCAGCAGCAGGCACAGGGCGCAGCACCAGCCGCTGGCACCCCTGCTCCAACGGCGCCTTCCAAAACGCAGCCGCAGAGCCGGTGAACGAAGGCACGTTGGCAGTAACGCCAGCAGTAACTCCGGCGGCGTCGCCCATCACGCTCGATATCGGGCGCGTGATGGCGGCGCTGCCGCACCGTTATCCAATGCTGCTGGTCGATCGGGTCGAGGCACTTGTCCTTGATCGGTCGATCACGGCGATCAAGGCGGTGACGATCAACGAGGGCTTTTTCCAGGGGCATTTCCCGGGAAGGCCAATCATGCCCGGCGTTCTCATCGTCGAGGCGTTGGCGCAGGCTGCTGGCATATTGGCGGTCGAATCGCTCGGCCTGGCCGGCTCGGGCAAGCTCGTCTATTTCATGGCGATCGAAGCCGCAAAGTTCCGCAAGCCGGTTGAGCCAGGTGTCCTGCTCCGGCTTGAGGTTGAATTTGTGCAGAAGCGATCGAGCGTCTGCAAGTTCGCTGGCCGGGCAACGATCGATGGCGCGCTGGCCGCCGAGGCGAGTTTTACCGCGATGATCGCGGATCCGCCCAAGGCCTGAACTTTACCGAAAGGGCGGTTCGTTGAACGCGCGAAGCTTGCGTGAATGCAGCTTGGCGCCTTCGCGTCGAAGCTGCTCGCACGCCTCGATCCCAATCCGCATATGCTCCGAAATCGCGCGCTCATAAAAGCGATTGGCTTGGCCTGGCAGCTTCAGCTCGCCGTGAAGTGGCTTGTCGGAAACGCAAAGCAGCGTGCCATAGGGGACCCTGAAGCGATATCCCTGTGCC
Source organism: Sphingomonadales bacterium (assembly GCA_038315875.1). Lineage (GTDB taxonomy): Bacteria > Pseudomonadota > Alphaproteobacteria > Sphingomonadales > Sphingomonadaceae > Sphingomonas. The sequence continues at coordinate 36,782 of JBBQAG010000010.1, forward strand.
GCAATCGTCGCCGATTCCATATCGATGCCGACGGCGCGCGATAGCGAAAAGCGCAAGGCCGATTTTGAATAGCTCAGCTCCCAGTTGCGATCGTCGGTCGTCACGATCGTGCCAGTGCGGAGCCGCCGCTTGAGTTCTTCGCCTGATTGACCGGAAATCGTCTCGGCGGCACGCGCCAGCGCGAGCTGCACTTCGGCGATTGCCGGGATCGGAATCTCGGGCGGCAATACATCGTCGAGCACGTGATCGTCGCGGAGATACGCGTGCGCCAGGACATAATCGCCGATCCGCTGGCTCGGGCGCAGGCCGCCGCAATGGCCGATCATCAGCCATGCCTCTGGTCGAACGACCGCGAGATGATCGGTGATCGTCTTGGCATTGGAGGGGCCGACGCCGATGTTGACGAGGGTAATGCCGGTACGATCGGGCGCGACGAGATGATAAGCGGGCATCTGATGCCGACGCCATGCGCTGTCGGTGACCAACCGATCGACATCCTCGACGCTTTCCGCGATTACATTGCCAGCGCCCGACACGAAGCTGTAGCGGCTGTCATGCTCAAGCTGCGCGCACGCCCAGCGAACGAATTCATCGACATAACGGTGATAGTTCGTGAATAATACGAAGCGCTGGACATGCTCGGGCGGAGTGCCTGTATAATGGCGTAGGCGGGCGAGCGAGAAATCGGTGCGCAGCCCATCGAACAAAGCGAGCGGGCGGATGCCCGACGGATTGGTCCAAACGCCATCGGCGATCTCGTCACCGATATGGGCAAGCTCGGTCGCCGGAAAGAAGCGCGCGAGTTCGGTTGCAGACACTTCATCGAGGCTCAGCGCGTGCCCAGGGTCGAGAACATAAGGGAAGGGTATTTCCTGCCGGCCGGCAACGGCTTCGACCTCGACGTCATAATCTTCCATCAGCAGAGTCAGCTGCTCGGTCAGATAGCCAGCGAACATCGCGGGCTTCGTCACGCTGATGCGATAATCGCCCGATGTGATGAGCCTGCCAAACGAACGCAGCGGCGTGGGGCGTTCGACGCCGCTTTGATAGCGCAGGCGAATTTCGGGATAGGCGAATGAGCCATCCTGCCGAGAGTCAGGTGACGGCACGGTGCCTTCATCGAGATAGACCGTCAGCGCATCGCGGAGGCGATCGACCGACAGCGTGTAAAGCCGATCCAGCTCGGCGACTATTTCAGCAGCATTCGTCATAGCCTGCCGCTAATCCAGCGACAGGAAAGTGGCAAGACGGGCGCTGGGAAACCAGGCCGCCCGCCTGCCTGAGGCGACGTTATTTCTTCTTCGCTGCCTCGTCGTCTCCGCTGACCAGCTTGCTGACGCCGTAGGCAGCGCCTGCAACCGTCGCGACGACGCCACCCGCAATCGCGGCTGCGGCAACAGGGTTTTCCTTGATTGCTTCCACCGTCGTTTCCACTGCTTCTTCGATCACTTCCTGCGCACGATCAAGGAAGGACTTCAGGGTGCCTTCGGCCTTGGTCGCTTCCTTGGCGAGGGTATCGGCGGCCTTGGCCGTCGTGTCGGAGAGATTGCTTGCGGCCTTTTCTGCTTCGCCGCCGATAGTCGTGACATTGCCCGTCATTGCCGTGATCCTTTTTGCAAAAAAGAGTGCCGAGGCAGCTCGATCATCCCATCAACCGCGCGGCGCGCGCAAGGTTCCCGCTGATCGGCGTGGATGCGACGCGCCGGGCGCCGCATCCGACCGACCTACATCATGTCGAGCATATGCTCGGCCGAGCTGACCTTGAATTCGCCCGGTCCCTCAACGTTCAACTGCGCGACCTTGCCGTCATCGACCAGCATCGAGAAACGCTGACCGCGCATGCCCATGCCGAATTTCGATCCGTCCATCGTCAGCCCGACCGCCTCTGCGAAATCGCCATTGCCGTCGGCCAGCATCGTCACGGTATTGTCGGCATCGCTGCTCTTGCTCCACGCACCGAGCACGAACGCGTCGTTGACAGCGGTGCAGGCAATCTCATCGACGCCCTTCGCCTTGAAATCCGCCGCCTTGTCGACAAAGCCGGGCAGGTGCTTGGCCGAGCAGGTCGGCGTGAAGGCGCCGGGCACCGAGAACAAGGCGACCTTGCGGCCCTTGAAATAATCGCCGCTGTCCACCGCTTCAGGACCGTGATCGGTCATCTTGGTGAAAGTTACGTGCGGCAGCGTGTCGCCAACCTTGATTGTCATAGCCTGTTGTCCCTTGCTCTGTCGTAGTGGCGTTCAGATAGGCGAGCGCCGTCCGCTATTGAAGCGCTGAATGCAGAATTCTTCCGTCATCGCCATACGAAGATCGTCAACTGCCGCATGTGCGAAATGCGACCAGCCGTGGCCTCGTCGCGCGATTGGGCGGCTTTGGGGGTTGGGCCGGCGCGAGGGCAGGCTATAAGGGTTCATGATGGAAGCGCCCGCCTTTTTATCCGGTCAGTTTTTGTTGGCGATGCCGGGCATGTCCGATCCGCGATTCGATCGCGCGGTGATCGCTATGTGCGCGCATGATCCAGGCGGGGCGATGGGCATCGGCATCGGCGCTGAGATTCACGATCTTGGGCTGCACGAGCTGCTCGATCAGTTCGATATCCCGGTAGGCGAGGCTCCCGATGCCCCGATAAACTTCGGCGGTCCGGTCGAGCCAGGCCGTGGCTTTGTGCTCCATTCGCGCGATTGGGGTGGGCAGGATACGATCGATGTCGCTGGGCTGTGGGCGTTTTCGGGCACGCTGGATGTGCTGCGTGCCATTGCCGAGGGGCGCGGTCCCACCCGGTGGCTGGTGGCACTTGGTTACGCCGGTTGGCAGGGCGGGCAGCTCGATGAGGAGATGACGCGCCATGGCTGGTTCAACGTGCCCGGCGACCCGGCGCTGATGTTCGAGGCGCCAGTTGGCGATCGCTGGCGGCAGGCCTTTGATCACGCCGGCGTCGATCCCCGCATGCTGGCAATCGGTGGCGGCACCGCCTGAGGCGTCGTCGCACCGGATATCAGCGCCCTCACCAATCGAGACATATAAAGACATCTTTATATTTGATTTGCGCCGGCGGAATGGCTATGGGCCAGCGCGGCGGGTCGGATTGTGTTCGACCCCTTGTTTCATCCCGGGAGATTTTCTTTGGCCACCGCATCCGTTCTCGAGCGCAACGACCATGTCGTCGCAGACATCAGCCTTGCCGAATTCGGTCGCAAGGAAATCAACATCGCCGAAACCGAAATGCCTGGCTTGATGGCGTTGCGTGAGGAATTCGGCGCGACGAAGCCGCTGACCGGCGCGCGGATCACGGGCTCGCTGCACATGACGATCCAGACGGCGGTGCTGATCGAGACGCTGACCGCGCTCGGCGCGCAAGTCCGTTGGGCGACGTGCAACATCTATTCGACTCAAGATCACGCCGCCGCCGCGATTGCAGCGACGGGCGTCCCCGTATTTGCGATCAAGGGCGAGAGCCTAGCCGAATATTGGGATTATGTCGGCGAGATTTTCAGCTGGCATAAGGATGGTTCGGGCCAGACCTGCAACATGATCCTCGACGACGGCGGCGATGCGACGATGTTCGCGCTGTGGGGCGCCAAGCTTGAGGCAGGCCATACGATGCCCGAGCCCGACAATGAGGAAGAAGTCGAGATGCAGCGCGCGCTCAAGGCGTTCGTCGCGAAGCATCCCGGCTACCTCACCGAGACGGTTGCCAACATCAAGGGCGTGTCGGAAGAAACGACGACGGGCGTCCACCGCCTCTATGCCATCGCCAAGAAGGGCGAGTTGCCTTTCCCGGCGATCAACGTGAACGACAGCGTCACCAAGTCGAAGTTCGACAATCTTTATGGCTGCAAGGAATCGCTGGTCGACGCGATCCGCCGCGGCACCGACGTGATGCTCGCGGGCAAGGTTGCCTGTGTTGCCGGCTTCGGTGATGTCGGCAAGGGCTCGGCGCAGTCGCTCCGCAACGGCGGCGCGCGCGTCATGGTCACCGAAGTCGATCCGATCTGCGCGCTGCAGGCGGCGATGGAGGGCTTCGAGGTCGTGACGATGGAGGAAGCGGTGACCCGCGCCGACATTTTCTGCACCGCCACCGGCAACGCCGATGTGATCACTGCCGATCACATGGCGGCGATGAAGAACATGGCGATCGTCTGCAACATCGGCCATTTCGATAGCGAAATCCAGATTTCGGCGCTTTCGAACTACAAGTGGACGGAAGTGAAGCCGCAGGTCGATCTGGTCGAATTTCCCGACGGCAAGCAGATCATCATCCTGTCGAAGGGACGCCTGGTGAATCTTGGGAACGCAACGGGCCATCCGTCGTTTGTCATGTCAGCAAGCTTCACCAACCAGACGCTGGCGCAGATCGAGCTGTTCACGAACCCAGAGCAGTACAACAACGACGTCTATGTTCTGCCCAAGCATCTCGATGAGAAGGTCGCCGCGCTCCATCTCGAAAAGCTGGGCGTGAAGATGACCAAGCTGACGAGCAAGCAGGCAGATTATATCGGCGTGCCGGTGGAAGGGCCGTTCAAGCCCGATCACTACCGCTACTAAGGGTCTCGCCCATCCGGGGCGGACAGCATTGGGGGCCGCATTCGTAAAGAGTGCGGCCCCCTTTTTCATGCCCGGTATTTTGCTGCGTGCAGCGCTTCCGTTCGCGCCTGCGCCGCTTTAAGGCCGTTGCCATGAAGCTGCCACGCGCGCTGTCGTCCACATGGGCGCGATGATAGAAATTTCGCCGTTGGTTGCGATTGCAGTCGGCTCGGTGCTTGCCCTGCTGATCGCCGTCGCCAGCTGGATATTGTTCGTGGCGCTGCGCGCGCGCGGACAAGGAGAGGCAGCGATGGCCGGCGAAAGCCGGGTTGAAGCGCTGCTCGCATCGTCACCGGCGGTGGCGATGATCGTCCGGACCGATGGGCGTCTTGAAATGCCCGACCGGCTTGCCGACTGGCTCGGTTTTGCGCAGCCACCGCGCTTTCTCGCCGATCTGGCCGGGGCTGACATCGGCATCGACGCAGCCGATCTGGCGATGCTGACCGAAGACATTGCCGCTGCGCAGAAATCCGCAAAGGGGTTCACCAGGTCGCTTCGGCCGCTTGGATCACGACGCGCGCTGATCGTGAAGGGAGACCGCGCCGCGCGCGATCTGCAGGCGCCGGGCGGCGTTGTGCTGTGGTTCTTCGATGCGACCGAAAGCGAAACCGAGATTGCGCAGCTCAAAGCCGATTCGGCGCAAGTCAGGAATGCCTATGAGGCGCTGCTCGGGCTGATCGAAGCTGCCCCCTTGCCAATGTGGTACCGTGGCCCGGATCTGCGGCTTTTGATGGTCAATTCGGCCTATGTGGATGCAGTGGATGGCCGGGATGCCGAAGACGTTGTCGCTCGGGGTGTCGAGCTCGTCGAAGGAGCAGGATTGGGCGGCCCGCTTGCCAATGCCGTGCAAGCGCGCGACCTGGCAAAGCCGCAGACGCAGGCCATGCCGGCCACGATCAAGGGTGCCCGGCGGATGCTGCGGGTGTTCGACGTGCCCCTCAACACCGGCGGAATCGCGGGTTTTGCGATCGATATCGATGAACTCGAGCAAGCCCGTTCGGGAATTAAGCGCTTCGGCGATGCGCAGCGGGCTATGCTCGATCGCCTGTCGGCCGGGGTCGTGCAGTTCGGGCCCGATCGCGCACTCGCTTTTTGCAATCAGCCGTTCCGTCGGATGTTCGCGATGCGCAGCGAATGGCTGGCCGATCGCCCCGAGTTCGATCGTGTTCTCGAACGCATGCGCGAGGCCAACCGCCTTCCTGAAGTGCGTGATTTCCCGGGCTGGAAGGCGGAACGGCGTGATTGGTTTATCGCCGCCGATGGCCAGATCGAGGAGAATTGGCATCTGCCCGCCGGCGTCCATCTGCGCGTCGTCGCACAACCACTTCCCGATGGCGGGCTGTTGCTGATCTTCGAGGATCGCACCGAACAGATCCAGCTGGCCAGCGCACGCGACACGCTGCTCCGGGTCCGGACGGCCACGTTCGACAATCTTTTCGAGGCGCTGGGCGTGTTCGCCGCCGATGGGCTACTGCAGCTGTGGAACAACCGCTTCCGCACGACTCTGGGCCTGGAGGAGGAGTTTTTGGCGGAGCATCCGCGTGTCGATGTGCTTGCCAAGGCTGCGTCGCCAAAGCTGGCGAGCCCGGGCAAGTCGGTGTTGATTAGCGAACTAGTGCGTTCAGCGACGGTCGAGCGGTTGCAACGCGGCGGCAACCTGGCGTTTGCCGATGGCCGGCACTTCGAATTCGCCGCCGTGCCACTCCCCGATGGCAACGCACTCTTTACGATGCTCGACGTAAGCGACAGCCGCCGCATTGAACATGCGCTGCGGGATCGCAACGAGGCGCTGGAAGCGGCAGACCGGGTGAAGACCGCCTTCGTTGCCAATATGAGCTATGAACTGCGCACCCCGCTGACCTCGATCAGTGGTTTTGCCGAGATGCTGAAGGGGGGCTATGCGGGCGAATTACCGCGCGTGGCCGATGATTATGTCTCTGCGATCCTCGAATCGGTCGAGCGATTGGGCGGGCTCGTGGATGACGTGCTCGATCTCACCCGGAGCGAGGATCCGCCCAAGAAGGACGAGCGCACCGAGATCGATATCGAGCAGACGGCGCGATCGATGGCTGCCAAGCTCGACGGTCTGATCACCACCAAGAAGCTCGATTTTGCGATCGAGATTGCGCCGTCGAGCGGCAGGATCAACGGCGATGTCAAGCGGATCGGCCAGGTGATAGAAAACATGCTTCGGCATGCGATATCGGGCACGTCGGCAGGGGGCAGGGTGCTGCTTCATATCGACGGGACGGCGGATGGCGCCAGGATCGTCGTTTCCGACAATGGCCGCGGGATGAGTGACAAGGCGATCGCGCGCGCGTTTGATCGCTTTGCCGAACCCGGCATCACGCGCAGCGGCGAGCGTGCGCTGGGGCTTGGGCTGCCGCTCGCCAAGCAGTTTGTCGAGGCCCATGGCGGCACGATCGCCCTGCTTTCCGAACGGGGGCAAGGCACGATGATCACCGTCGATCTGCCGCGCACCACCGCCAAACGCCAATGAGCGAGGCACAGGTGCTGCTCGTCGATCCATCGGCCACCCACGCGTTCGGCGCACGGCTGGCCCGGGTGGTCAAGGCGGGCGACGTCATCGCGCTGTCAGGACCGCTAGGAGCTGGCAAGACGAGTATCGCCCGGGGGGTGCTGGCCGCGCTGGGGCTGGCCGGGGAGGCGCCATCGCCAAGCTTCGCGATTGTACAGCCCTATGCGCCTCCGGAGACCTCCATCCCGGTGCTCCACGTCGATCTTTACCGAATCGAGCGCCCAATCGAAATTGACGAACTGGGGCTCGATGAGGCCCAGGGCGAGTCGCTCTTGATGGTCGAATGGCCAGAGCGCGCGGGGGGAGGGAAATGGCCCGATGCGCTGATCCTCACGCTTGCGATCCTGCCGACGGGCGGTCGTGCCTTGACAGCGCAAGTGCCAGCGGCATGGAGGTCGCGATGGCCCCTGATATAAAGCCCCCCGCCGCCACTAGCGC